>JAMPXH010000011.1 GCA_023701285.1 Candidatus Didemnitutus sp. | reverse complement strand
CTCTCGACGTGGCTCTTCGCCGACATCGGCACGGAGAGCGACTCGATCGAGGATCTCGTGGCCCGCGCCTGAGCCCGCGCCGGGTTCGCCTCCGCCTTCACCCGCGCCCGCCGACCGTCCATCGGCGGGCTTTTTCTTGGCTCAGAACGGCCACACGGCCGGGATCACGTAGAGCGCGATGACGAAGCAGATCACGTTGAGCGGCGTGCCGAATTTCACGAAGTCGGCGAAACGGTAGCCGCCCACGCCGTAGACGTAGGTGTTCGTCTGGTAACCGATCGGCGTGGCGAACGAGGCGGAGGCGGCGATGCACACCGCGATGACGAAGGGCCGCGAATCCACGCCCAGCGACGGTCCGACGCTCAATGCCAGCGGCGTCAGCAGCGCGGCGACGGCATTGTTGGAGAGCACCTCGGTGAGCAGCGACGCGATGAGGTAGAACGCCGCGAGCATGACGAGCGCCTTGTGCTCGGGCGGGACGAACTGCTGCACCAGCCCGAGCGTGCGGTCGACGAGGAAGGCGGAGGTGCCCGTCTCCTCCATCGCGAGGCCGAGCGCGAGCATGCCGTAGATGAGGAAAAGCAGGTTCCACTCGATGGCTTGGTAGCCGTCCTTCGGCTTGAGACAGCCGGTGAGGAAGACGACGACGCAGCCGACCAGGGCGGCGACCTCGATCTGGAGCAGGCCGAGGCTGGGCAGGAGCACGACACCGGCGATGGTCGCGAGCACGATCGCGAGGTTGCGCGTCTGGCTGCGCGCGGGCAGCGGTGGCCGGTCGATCAGCAACAGATCCGGATGGCCGCGCAGGGCCTCGATCGCCTGTTCCGTGCCCATGAGCAGCAGGATGTCGCCGAACTTGAGCGGGGTGTCCGGGCCTGATTCGCGCAACTGCAGGCCGGGCCGGTGCACGGCGAGCAGGACGGAGCGGTAGCGCTCGCGGAAATTCACCTCGCGCGGCGTGCGGCCGACCAAGCCGGAATTTGCGCTGACGATCGCCTCGACGAGCACGCCTTCGTGCGCGGCGATCTGGGCGAGGCCCAGCTCCTTTTCCGCTCCGAGATCGATGCCCACGACGGAGCGCGCATGCGCGACGCCCTTGGGCCGGCAGGAGAGCACCAGCCGGTCACCGGCCTCGAGCGGCAGGGTGGAGGCGCCGGCGACATGCTCGACCTCGTCGCGGACGAGTTCGAGCACGGTGATGCCGTTGCCCGGCGTCAGCCCGATGGCGCCGGCGGTGCGGCCGATGGCGGGCGAACCGTCCTGCACGAAGACCTCGGCGAGGTAGTCGCGGCGCTCGTCGTCGGCGAGGTGGGCCGAGCGGGATTCGCGCACGGGCAGGAGCCATTTGCCAAGCAGCGCCACGTAGAGCGCACCGACAGCCGCCAGCGGCAGGCCGATCCAGGCCAGCTCGAACATGCCCAACGGTTCGAGGCCGCGGTCGCGCACGATGCCCGAGACGACGAGGTTCGTGCTCGTGCCGAGCAGCGTGCAGCAGCCGCCGAGCACGGCGGCGAACGACAGCGGCATGAGGAAGCGCGAGGCGGGTTGGTTGGTCCGCTTGGCGAGGCTGAGGATCACGGGGGTGAACACGACCACCACGGGGGTGTTGTTCACGAAGGCCGAGATCGCGCCGGCCCCGAGCATGATCACCAGCACGAGCGTGAAATAGTGGAAACCCGCCGCGCGCCCGAGCAACGCCGCGAGGCGGTCGATGGCGCCGCACTTCACCAAGGCCGCACTCAGCACAAACATCGCGCCCACGGTGAGCGGCGCGGGGTTGGCGAGCACGCTGAAGGCGCGGCTCTCGGTCAGCAGGCCGCTGAGCACGATGATGACGAAGAGCGCCAGCGCCGTCACGTCCGGCGGGATCTTCTCCCACACGAAGGAGACGAAGGCCGCGAGCAGCAGCAGGAGGACGAGCGCGATTTCCCAAGTCATCGGCTCAGGCGCGGCCGGGGCGGCCCTCGGATTGCTGATACCAGCGGTAGAACGCGATCGCGAAGGCCCCCATCATCACGAGCATGCCGCCGAGCTTCATCATCGAGCCGGCGAGGAGCTGATCGTCCTTCGGGCTAAAGTTGGCGATGATGCGCGGGGCGAACTCGTAGGTGGGGTAGAGGATATCCGTCGCGAACGTGATGTAGGCGAACACCGGCGTCATGCCGATGGTGATGCCCACGAAGTAGAACATCTGCCACGCCGGCGCCGTCGGCGGATACTCGCGCGAGGGGCTGCAGATCGGCCACCAGAGGAAGAGCGCGGCGCCGAACATCGTGAAGTGCTCAAGGATGTGCACCGTGCGGTTCTGCAACGCCCACTCGTAGAGGAAGGGGAAATGCCAGCACGACATGATGACGCAGTAGAGCAGGCCGCAGATGATCGGGTGCGTGAACAGGCCGAGGAGCCAGCGCAAATTGGCCTGGCCGGTGACGGGCCGCACCGCCCAGTCGGGGAGGCCGAGCAGCAGCAGGATGGCCGCGGGGTAGATGATGAGCTGGTGCTGCAGCATGTGGGCGCTGAACAGGAAGCGCTCCGCGACCTGATCCAGCGGCGATCCCACGGCGAGGTAGAAGATCGCGAGCGCCGAGTAGAATTTCACCGCGTGCGCCCGCGGGTAGGGTGTGCCCGGGGCGAGGCGTTCGCGCCAGGGACCGGTCAGCACGGCGTAGAGCCAGCCAAGCAAGGCGAGGCCTCCGACCAGGAAGGGCTCGTTGTGCCAGTGCGTCCAATCGATCATGCGGACTGACAGTGTGGAGCCCGGCAGGCTCTGGAAACAAAAAAGCCGCGCGGTCGGCGCGGCTTCGGGAGGAGCGGGCGGCGGGTGGCTCAGAGCAGCATGCCGATGACCGAGGTCAGGGGCTTGCTGGCCTCGGCGCCGAAGAGGTGGAGCAGCGCCCACATCGTGCCGCCGGCGAGGACCATGCCGATGAAGAACAGGATCGTGCAAAACGCCTTATCCCACTTCAGGTGCATGAAGTAGAAAATGACGTAGAGGAACTTCACGGCGGAGAGCACGACGAGTCCCGTGACCACGAGCCATTTGGCGAACGGCAGGTAGATCAGCACGACCTCGATGCCGGTGATCACACCGAGGAGCATCGCGATCTGGACGTAGATGTGGAACTTGCTCGGCTCGTGGTGGCCGGCGGTGGCCGGAGCGGTGGAGGCGTGAGCGGACATGGTGGGATTAGAGGTATTCGAGCAGGTAAACGGCGGTGAAGATCACGATCCAGACGATGTCGACGAAGTGCCAGTAGAGGCCGACCGCCTCGACATCGATGGCGTTGCGCTCGCCGAAGTCGACGCCGTGGGTCGCGCGTCCGAGCCAGGCCATGACGACACCCGCGCCGGCCAGCGCCAGCAGCGGCATGAGGTTGCCGCTGAGGAACGCGCCGAGGGCGACCTCGCCCTTGACTAGGCCGATGCCGGCGGGGACGACGACGATGAAGGTGACGGCCATCGCCACGCAGACGGCGGCGACGTGCACGACGGTCTTCAGGAATTCGCCCCAGCCGCCGCTGTGCGGGGAGGAGGACTTGAAGGAGCGGACATACATCAGGCCGAGGATGAGCACGCCGATGGCGACGTGCGTGCCGTGCGTGCCGGTGAGGGTGTAGAACGTGGAGCCGAAGAGGCTGTTCGACAGCGTCATCTTCTTCTCGTGGACGAAGTGCACGAACTCATACACCTGGCAGCCGAGGAAGATGCAGCCGAAGAAGATCGTCGTGAGGAGGGAATTCCGCATCGACCGGATCTGGCCGCGCTGGATGGCGTTCACGGCGAGCGCCATCATCAGGGACGACATGAGCAGGATGAACGTCGAGAAGGACGTCAGCTCGAGGTCGAAGACCTGCGTGGGCACGTGGTTGCCCGGCGGCGGGTTGATGCGGTAGACGAGATGCGTCGAGATGAGGGCGCCGAAGAACATGCAGTCCGAGGCCAGGAAAGCCCACCAGAGGAGCTTCTTGTTCGGAATGCCCGTCGCGGTGGACGGATCGTGGTGATGGTCGATGGCGCCGGCGGAGGCGTGACTGCTCATGGGTAGGGAAGTGGTCCGGGGACGGCTCAGTGGCGCGAGATGGTCTCGTTGCCCTTTTCGTCGAGGTGGATGTGGTAGCCGCCGGGGCCTTCGAGCGCCCAGAGGTAGCAGCTGAGGAACAGGACGATGCCGCCGCCGATCGCGAGCGGGATCTGGCCGAAGGCGAAGGCGAGGGCGCCCACGAGGAGGCCGATGGAGGCGAAGAGCGGATACCACGACTGGTCGGGCATGTGGATGCCGCCGTGCGCGGACTCGGCCTGCATGTGCTCGGCCTGCTCCTTGGCGATCTCCTCCTTGTGGTGCTTCTCATACCAGAAGGCATCGCGGGCGTGAACGGTGGGGATGGCCTTGAAGTTATACTCCGGCGGCGGCGAGGGGATGGACCACTCGAGCGTGCGGCCGTCCCACGGATCGTTGCCGGCCTTCTCGCCCTTGAAGTAGGTGTAGATCAGGACGGCGAAGTAGGTGAAGATGCCGACGCCGAGGAGATAGGCGCCGCAGGTGGCGATGAAGTTGGCCTCGTTCCAACCCATGTTGGCGTCGTAGGTCCAGGTGCGGCGCGGCATGCCGTTCAGACCGAGGAAGTGCATCGGGAAGAACGTCGTGTTGAAGCCGATGAAGATGATCCAGAACGAGAGCTTGCCCCAGAACTCCGGCACGAGGCGGCCGAAGAACTTCGGGAACCAGAAGTGGATCGCCGCCAGCAGCGCGAAGGTGGCGCCGCCGATGAGCACGTAGTGGAAGTGCGCGATGACGAAGTAGGAATCCTGCTGCTGGGCGTCGGCCGGGGCGGCGGAGTGCATGATGCCGGAGAAGCCGCCGAGCATGAACATCCAGATGAAGCCGAGGGCGAACATCATGGGCGTGCGCGTCATGATCTGGCCGCCCCAGAGGGTGCCGATCCAGTTGAAGATCTTCACGCCCGTCGGCACCGCGATGGCCATGGTGGCGATGGAGAAAGCGGCCGTGGCGACCGTGCCCATGCCGGTGGTGAACATGTGGTGGCTCCACACGCCGAAGCCGATGAAGCCGATGGCCGCGCCGGAGAAGACGATGATCGGGTAACCGAAGAGCGGCTTGCGGGCGAAGGTCGGGAGGATTTCCGAGACGTAACCCATCGGCGGGAGGATGAGGATGTAGACCTCAGGATGGCCGAACACCCAGAAGAGGTGCTGCCAGAGGATGGGCTGCCCGCCGTTGGAAGCCTCGAAGAAATTCGTGCCGAAGTGGCGGTCGAACATCACCTCGACCAGCGCGATGGCGATGGCGGGCAGCGCGAGCACGAGGAGGAAACTGGTGATGAGCGTCATCCACGTGAACACCGGCAGGCGCATCATGGTGAGACCGGGCGCGCGCAGGTTGATGATCGTGACGATGAAGTTCAGCGAGGCGACGATCGAGGAGAGGCCGAGGATTTGCAGGCCGAGGATCCACAGGTCCGTCGAGGCGTCGGGCGTGAAGACCTTCGAGGTCAGCGGGGCGTAGCCGAACCAGCCGGCGTCGGGCAGGCCGAAGGTGAAAGTCTCGGGGAACACGTAGGAGAGCCAGCCGACGTTGAGAATGATCGCGCCGGCGACGAAAGTCCAAAGTGAGAACGTGTTCAGACGGGGAAACGCAACGTCGCGCGCGCCGATCTGGAGCGGGATGAGCAGGTTGAAGAACGCCGAGTTCAGCGGCATCACCGCGAGGAAGATCATCGTGGTGCCGTGCATCGTGAACAGTTCGTTGTAGAACTGGGCGCTGATGAAACGGTTGTTCGGCACGATGAGCTGCGTGCGGATGAGCAGCGCCTCAAGGCCGCCGATGAGGAAGAAGATGCACGCGAAGGCGGCATACATCAGGCCGATCTTCTTGTGGTCGACCGTGGTGAGCCAGCTGACGAGACCGGTCCGGGACGTCGGTCGCGGCAGGAGCTCGATCGGCTTCGGGGCGGCGTGCTCGGTGCCGTGGTAATCGGATTTAGCCAGTGCTTGGGCCATGGGAATAAAAACGTTGGGTGCGGTTGAAGGAGGGCGGGGCGGAGCGCGCTTACTTGAGGCTCTGCAAGTAGGCGACGAGGGCGTGGATTTCGTCGTCGTTCAGCGTGAAGAGCGGTTTGCGCGACTGGGCGTCGACGTAGCCGCCCACATACATCTTGTTGCCCGGTTTGAAGTAGTTCGGGTCCTTGATCCACTGGAAGAGGCGCTCGGGCGTGTTTTCCAGCACGCCGGCGGCGATGGTGGAGCGGGAGCCGACGTGCGTCAGGTCGGGGCCGGTGATGCCGATGCCTTCATGGCCGCGGACGGTGTGGCAGCTGATGCAGGTCTTCTCCTTGAAGAGGCGGCGGCCCTCGGCGATGAGCGGGGCGTTCTCGCCGGCCTCGGGGTGCTGCTTGGTCTTCCAGGCGGAGAGGGGATCGGTGTCGAGGCTGCCGTTGGTGGACGCCAGCGTGCTGCGCGGGCCGGTGGCGGGCAGCGAGGCGAATTCCATCCGCACCTGCTCGTCTTCGCGGCGGATCGCGGCGGCGGTGGCGGTGCGGGCGGCGGCCTTCTGGTTGTCGAGCCACTTCACGTAGTCGGAAGGGGAGAGCGCGATGACGCGGAAGCGCATGATCGCATGCGACTCGCCGCAATACTCGGCGCACTGCCCGTAGAAATAGCCGGGCTTGTCGGCCTGCATCCAGAGGAAGTTCGCGCGGTTCGGGATCATGTCGACCTTGCCGGCGAGTTTCGGGACCCAGAAGCTGTGGATGACGTCGATGGTGCGCAGGTGCACGCGCACCGGGACACCGGCGGGGATGACTAGCTCGTTGCCGGTCACCAGCGTGGCCTCGCCGCCGTCGGGCAGCTGGACCTTCTCGCCGGTGTATTCGAACTTGAACCACCACTGGTAACCGACCGCGTTGATGTCCATCGCGTTGGCCTTCTCGGCCTCCGGCACGTCGTGGGTATACCAGATGTTTTTGAGCGTGGGGATGGCGATGATGACGAGCAGCGCGACCGAGGCGACGATGAGGCCGATTTCGATCAGCGGGTTGCCGTGGCCCTGCGGCGGCGGCTCGGCCTGCTCGTCGGCGGTGTTCTTCGCGCGGAACTTGATCTGCGCGTAGGCCAGCACGGCGCCCACGACGATGAAGATGAACAGCGTCACCCACACCGTGACCATGAAGACATCCCATTGCGCGCGGGCGACGGGGCCGGCCGTGTCACGGGTCGACATGTGGCCGCTCAGGTTGAAGATATCCGAGCATCCCGTGAGGCAGAGCAGGCTCAGGAGGGCCAGCGAGAGCGCGCCAACGGAAAGGAACGTGCGGTGAGCAGAGCGTGTGCGGGTCATGTGAGGTCGTTGGGCTCCGGCAGGGTGGGCCGGCGCCGCGGAAAGGCGGCCAGCGTTCGCATCTCGGAGCCCATTTCAACCGCAAAAAAAAGACAATTTATGCGTAGCGCGAATCTCCAAAACCCTTTTGCGACGGATATTAACCCGGGCTCGCCGGACATTAGGCGGGCAGGTTTCTTGACCCAGGTCATTGCGCGTTTTCCGAACCTGTGCGATGATGCGCGCGTTTATGAAACACCACACCCTTGCTCTCTTCGCTCTGGCCGGCGTCCTCGCCCTGGCCGGCTGCGGCAAACAGGAATCCACCGCCGGCTCCGGCGCCGCCGCCACCGACGCGGCGTTCGCCACGCTCGAGTTCACGGCGAACGACAGCATGAAGTTCAACGTCACCCGCGCCGAGGTGAAGGCCGGCCAGACCGTGAAGGTCATCCTCACCAACATCGGCAGCATGCCCAAGGCCGCCATGGGCCACAACTGGGTGCTGCTCAAGAAGGGCGCCGACGTGGAGGCCTTCGACAAGGCCGCCATCACCGCCCAGGCGACGGACTACATCCCGGCCGCCTTCCAGGAGCAGATCATCGCCCACACCAAGCTGCTTGGGCCGAAGCAGACCGACGAGGTCAGCTTCACCGCTCCCAGCGAGCCGGGCGAATACGTGTTCCTCTGCTCCTTCCCGGCTCACTATCAGGCCGGCATGAAGGGCGTGCTCGTGGTCAAGTAACCGCGCCGTCCGCTTCCGCTTTCATCCAGCCGGGCCCGCGGGTCCGGCTTTTTCATGCCCAGTCGGCTCGAGGCGGGCGGCTCATCGCTTCGGCCACCAGACGTAGAGAAAGAAATACACCAGCACGCCGGTGACGCTGACGTAATACCAGATCGGGTAGGTGAAACGGGCCCAGCGCTTGTGCACCTCGTAGTTGCCCTTGAGCGCGAGCCAGAAGGTGCGCGGCACGAGGTAGGCGATCGCGATCGCGAGCAGCACATGCGTGATCAGCATCACATAATAGACGAGGCGGATCGCCCCTTCGCCGCCGAACTCCGTGTGGATCGCCTCGCCCGCACCGGCCGCGGCGCCTTTCAGGGCCTTGTGCGTGACGTAGCCGACGAGGAAGATCGCCGAGACGACGCCCGCGGAGAGCATGGCGACGCGATGGCCTTCGCGTTTGCCCTGCTTGATGAGCACGAACCCGATCGTCATGAGGACGGTGGCGAGCGCATTGAGGCCGGCGTTCAGGGCGGGGATGTCGTCGAGGGACATGGGCGGGGAAGATTACGGGCGGCGCGCGGGCGTGGATTCGCGTTCAGGGCGCCTCAGAGCCGGAAAAACATGCGGTCCGCCACCAACAGGCCGAGCAACAGCGGCAGGTAGGCCAGCGTGATGTAGAAGAGACGCCGGGCCTCCGTGTCGCGCCGCGCCGGATCGAGGAAGTGGAAGGCCGACTTCAGCATCCACAGCCCGAGCACCACCGCGAACGCGAAGTAATACCACGAACAATAGCCCAGCAGCGTCGGCATCGCCCCGGCGACCATGAGCAGCACGGTCCAGACGAAGGAGCGCGTCGCCACCTTGCGTCCGCTCGGGTCGACGACCGAGAGCATCGGCATGCCGGCCGCCGCGTAGTCCTTGCGGTAAGTCCAGGCCAGCGAGAAGAAGTGCGGCATCTGCCACGTGTAGAGGATGGCGAAGAGATTCCACCCCAGCTCAGGATTCGAGCGACCGGCCGCCGCCCAGCCGATCATCGGCGGGAACGCGCCGCTGATGGCGCCGATCTCCGTCGACCAGCGCGACCAGCGCTTGGCCGGCGTGTAGATCGCGAGGTAGGCCACGATCGTCGCCAGGCCGAGGAAGGCCGACATGCCGTTCACCTGGCGGAACAACACCGCCAGGCCGGCCACGCACAGCACCCACCCGAGCACGAAGGCGGAGCCCGGTTGCACCGTGCCGGTCGGCAGCGGACGTCCGGCGGTGCGCTGCATCTTCGCGTCCGTGTCGGATTCCATCCACTGGTTCAACGCCGCCACGCCGCCCGCGCACAACGCCGTGCCGAGCACGAGCCAGCCGGTGCGCAGCCATTCCCAATTGGGCACCGCGGCCATGTAGCCGAGCATGGCGGTCGTCACGGACAGCAGGCTCAGCCGCGGCTTCGTCAGTTCCAGATAATGGCGCCACGTCGCCCGCGGAGCGGAGGATGGCGGGATGGATTCGCGGGGTGTCATGCGCGGGGCGGTGGGGCCTCCATCGCATGACGATGCGTGAAAAACGTCACGAGGAAAGTGACGGCCAACGTCAACGCCCCGACGATCACGTGCGCGGTGGTGAGGTAGGCGTCGCGCCCGCTCCAGATGACTTTCGCCCCGAGCAGAATCTGCAAGGCCAGCAAACCCACGAGCCCGAGACCCAGTTTTCGCAGGAACGGCGACACCGCCGCGTCGCGCCACAGGGCGCGGACATAGAGGCTGATCACCACGGCCAGCACCACTGCCATGACCCGGTGCAGAAATTGCAACGTCACGCGGTAATCCCACGCCAGCGGCAGCCAGTCGCGCTCGGCGGTGGACCACGGGAAATAGGGGATGGCCATGCCGGCGTGGTTGTGGCGCATCGCCGCGGCGATCCACAGTTGGGTGAGCAGCAGGAACAGGCTCCAGAAACCCAGCCGGCGCACGTTTTCGCCCGGCGCGCCGAGCAGGCCGCCCTGCCGCTCGATCCACGTGCGCGAGAGTCCCGCGGCGATGGCGAAGAGCACGCACACGAACACCTGAGCGAGCACGCCATGCGGGATGCGCAGCATCTGCCCGAGCGTCATTTCGAAGCCCGGCACCGCCAGCGAGTCGAGCAGCACGCGCTTGCCGCCGATCAGGCCCTGCACGATCACGATCGCCAGCGCCCACCAGCCGAGCCGGCGCAGCCAGGCGCGCTCCTCGCCCTTTCCCAGCCACACCGCGAGCCCGATGGTGATGAAGCCCATCAACGCCCCCGTCAGCCGGTGCGAATGCTCGGCGAACATCGCCACGTCGGTCAGCCAGCCTTCGGGATTCACCGAGCCGTTCGACAACGGCCAGTCAGGGAATGCCATGCCGGCGCCGATGCTCGTCGTGAACGCGCCGAGCGTCACGAGGACGAAGACCCAGGCGCTGCCGAGCGTGGCAAACCAAGCCAGGGCGGGTTTGTAGTGGGACGTGCGTTGCATCAGGCGTGGACGGTCAGGGGAAAGGGCAAGTGATACTTGGCCGCGAGGAGGCGCAAACCTTTTGACAAAATCCGGCATTGGCAAATGGGTCAGGCCGATGATTCCGAGGTATTCGACGGCGGTGCGGCTGGCCGCATGCGCCCTTATGGCGATCGCGGTCCTGGCCGGTTGCGGTCGCAACGAGGCGTCGTCCGCCGCGGATGACACCGAGCGCGACGTCGCCTGGAGTCCCGCCGAGGGCACCGCGGATGCCTACCGCGCCGCGATGAAGAGCCGCGGCTTCGAGCCGCGTTTCCCCCTCAAGGGCGAGATCCTCAGCGCCGACGTTCCCAACAAGGTCCTCATCGTCACGCACGACGAGATCCCCGGCTACATGCCGGCGATGACGATGGAGTTCAAAGTTTCCCATGGCGACGCCATGAACGCCAAACCCGGCCAGCGCATCCGCGCCGAGATCGTCGAGCGCGGCGCCGCGCCGGATTATCATCTCGAGCGCATCTGGCCCGACGATGCCGTGACCGTCCGCGCGCTCGACGCCGCCACCAAGGCCCTCGCGCAGGATACCGCCACGCGCGGCCGCGGCGTCTATCGCGAGGTCGGCGAATCCTCGCCCGACTTCATCCTGCTCGACCAGGAAGGCCGCACCGCCTCGGCCAACCGTTTCCGCGGCAAGCGGGTGATGATGAACTTCATCTTCACGCGTTGCCCGGTCGCGACCATGTGCCCGGCCTCCACGCAGAAGATGTCCGAGCTGCAGCAGGCCGCGAAGCAGGCGGGTGTCACGGACGTGGAGTTCGTCTCGATCTCGCTCGACCCCGACTACGACACGCCCGGCGTGCTGAAGGATTATGCCGACGCGCGCGGTCTCGATCTTTCCAACTGGTCCTTCCTCACCGGCCCCGATGCCGCCGTGCGGCACCTGCTGGCCCAGCTCGGCATCATCCGCGAGTTCGAGGGCGGCACCATCAAGCACAACCTCGCCACGCTGCTCATCGACCGCGACGGCCGCATCATCCACCGCGTCGACGGCAGTCGCTGGACGACGGACGATTTCCTGCCACGCATGCAGCGGTGAACGGTGCCGCCGGGCACGCATCCGCGTCCGCCTGCTATTTTTCTTTTCCTCCACGATGAGCCAGTCCGCCAGTCCTTCCCCGTCGACCTCCTTCTCCCGCGCCCAATGGCGCGCGCTGCTCCTCATCACCGCGGCGGCGCTCGGCTTCTACGCGTTCATGCGCTGGCTCCCGATCGGCTCGAACCTCAACCACATGGATTTCCGGGTGGAGGAAAAGGGTGCGATCGAGTTCTGCGATCCGAACAGCCCGCAGTTCATCCCCGTCATCTCCGCGAAGTCGCCCGTGCAACTGAAGCTGCGCAGCGATGTGCCGCCGACGCGCGGCCAGCCGGTGACCTTCACGCTCACGATGAGCACGGCGAGCGGCAAACCCATCGGCCCGGCCGATCTGCTCGTGGCCCACACGCGCAAGCTGCACCTGCTCGTCGTCGATCCCACGCTGAACGACTACCAACACCTGCACCCCGAGCCCGGCCGCGAGCCCGGCGAGTGGGTCTTCCGCCTGACGCCCGAGCGCGCCGGCACGTATCGCGTGTTCGCCGATTTCATGCCCGCCGCCACGGCGCGCGGGCTCTACGCCGCGGTCGATTTCGAGGTGCCGGGCGACGTCGCGCGCGTCGTGCGCAGCGTCAGCACGACCGCGCAGGCGGCGGGCTTCAATTTCACGCTCGAGACTCCGCCGCTGCTCCAGGCGGGGCGCACGGCCGAGTTGAAGTTCCGCCTCGAGAGCCCCGGCGCGACCAAGCGCTCCGTGCCGATGCAGCCCGTGATGGGCGCCTACGCGCACCTCGTCGCCTTCGATCTCGACCGCACGGGCTTCGCGCACCTGCACCCGAACGAAGCCGATCTCACGCACACGCCGGACGCGCTGCGTCCGGAACTGACCTTTAAGGTCACGATCCCCAATCCGGGCCGCTACGTCGTGTGGGCGCAGGTGAATCTGGGCGGCAACGATGTCTTCGTGCCGTTCTGGATCGAAGTGTTGCCTTAAACCCGCCGCGGTGGAACGCGGGTTCGCAGTCGAGCAGGCGCGGACCGCGCGGGCTCAGCCGGGATCGTGCAGGTGGTGGGCGTCGGTGTCCCTGCCGACGCCTGTCGCCGCTGGGACAGCGGCGACCACCCCATGGTCAGGAGCTCATCAGTCGGGAATCGCGTCCAACTGTATGGCTCAGTGCTTCGTCTTGCGCTCGAGCGGGTGACGCAGCGTGGCCACCGCGCCGCCGCCTTCGCGCGCCGCGAGCGTGACTTCGCCGCCGAGGTTGCGCACGGAGTGCCGCGCGACGGTCAGGCCCATGCCGACGCCGACGGTGTGCTTGGAACTGATGAAAGGCTCGAAGGCGTGGTCGGTGATCTCGGCGTCGATGCCCTGGCCGCGATCCTCGACATGCACCAGCAACACATGGTCCTCTTCGCCGTGCGGGGCGACTTCGGTGCGCAGGGTGATGCGGCGCTGGTCGTCGGGCGCGTCGTGGTAGCTTTCCCACGCGTTGATGAGCAGCTTCGCCACCGAATCCTCGAACACCTCCGCGTTCGTCTCGATCGCCAGGTCGCCGGCGGCGTTCTCGATCGTGACGGGTTGGTCGATGCGATGCTCCGCCTGGTAGCGGCGGACGCTGCCTTCGAGCAGCTGCGCCAGCGGCGTGCGCCCGAGCAGCGGCTTGTTCTTCACCACGAGGTTCGTGAGCTGCTTGATGATGGCGACGATGCGGTTGACCGCGTCCTCGAGGTGCTGCGCGTTCTTGCGCACGAGCTCGGGCTTCTCGTGGTAGGCCTTGATGAGGTCGACGTAGCCGATGACGACGCCGAGCAGGTTGTTGAGATTGTGCGCGATGCCCTGGGTGACGGCGCCGATGGTGGCGGCGCGGCGGCTCTCGCCGAGGCGGCGCTGGAGCTCCACGAGCTCGCGGTTCATCGTCACGAAGCGCAGCTGCGTCTGCACGCGGGCGAGCGTCTCGTCGAGGTCGATGGGCTTGGTGATGTAGTCGACGGCGCCGACGCCGAGGCCCTCGATCTTGCCTTCCTTCGAGGTGCGGGCGGTGATGAAGATGACGGGGATGACCTTCGTCTCCGGATCGGCCTGCAGGCGCTGGCAGACCTCGATGCCGTCCATGTCGGGCATCATGACGTCGAGGAGGATGAGGTCGGGTTTGTCCGCCGCGACGAGGTCGAGCGCCTCGCGGCCGGAGAACGCCGTGGCGACGCTCATGCCCTCGCGCTCGAGCTTGCGCTTGAGCAGCTGGACGTTGATGGGCTGGTCGTCGACGACGAGGATCTTGGATGCGGCCATGCGGGTGGGAGTGCCGCCACAAAAGCCCCGTGGAGGAGGCGACGCAAGCCCCGGTTAAATGCGCTGGCGCAGCATCGCCACGGCCTCGGCCAAGCCGGCGCGGGCCGTCTCGGAGAGTGCGCCGCCGAGCGAGAAATCCGCCCCGGGAATCGTGAGCAACCACGCGGCCGGCGCACGGCCGTAAAGTGCGGCGGACAGGCGGAGCAGGGCCGCGGGGGTGAGCGCGTGGTTGAGGTGCGCCGCCGGCGTTTCGGTTGGCGCCGCAGGCGGGGCGAGACGCGTGAGGCACACCCGCGCACCGGCGAGCGCGGCGTCGACGAAGATCGCTTCCTCGGCGGCGGCGAGGTCGGCTGCGAGTTCGGGGAGGAGTTCGTGCCGTTCCAACGCGAGCACGCCGGGTGCGCACCAATCCGCGACCTGTTGCGCGACGAGCGGACCGAGGCCGTCGTCGGCGAAGAGCGTGTTGCCGTAGCCGATGATGAGCAGGCGCGAGGGCACGGCCGGGATGCGAACCGAAGCGGCGGGCTTCGTGCCGGCGGGCGTGCCTTCGCGGGCGGGGGCGGCCGGGGCGAACGTTGCGTTCCGGGAGTGCGGCATGGGCGGCAGGTCAGTCGCGGGCGACTTCGCGGAGCAGTTCGCCGTTCGGGGCGAAGAGACGCACGAGCAGCGGCATCTGGCCGGCGGCGTGGGTCGAGCAGCTGAGACAGGGGTCGTAGCAGCGGATGCCGTGCTCGATGCGGTTGAGCAGCGGCTCGGGAATGTCGGTCGTGCCGGGCTGGATGTAGCTGCGGGCGATCTGCGCGACGGTGCGGTTCATCGCGAGGTTGTTGTGTCCCGTGGCGATGATGAGGTTCACCTTCGTGAGCAGGCCGTGCTCGTCGACCCAGTATTCGTGGAAGAGCGTGCCGCGCGGGGCCTCGCTCACGCCGACGCCGTGGAGGTGGTTGATGCCGGCGTCGGAGCGGATGTGGTCGCGGAGCAGGTCGTCGTCGTCGAGGTAAAGCTCGATGCGTTCGAGCGCGGCGAGGATCTCGATGAGGCGCGCGTAGTGGTAGAGGAACGAGGAGGTGACGGCGCCGCTGCGGCCGAAGGAGCGGAAGTGCGTCAGTTCGGCGTCGGCCTTGGGCGTGCCGATGAAGCTGCAGACGTTGAGCCGCGCAAGCGGGCCGGCGCGATACATGCCGCCGAGAGGGCCGAGGGATTTGTAATAGGGCGACTTGAGGTAGGAACCGTTCTGCACGGACTCGGCGATGACCTGCGGATATTTCGCGGGGTCGAGCTGGTCGGCGACGATCTGGCCGTTGCTGTCGGTGAAACGCAGCTTGCCGCCGTGGTGTTCCCATTCGCCGCGCGGGCCGACGAGACCCATGAAGAGCGAGGGAAAGTCGCCGTAGGTCTCGATCTCGCGCTGGTGTGTGGCGAGCGTGCGCTTGAAAAGGTCGAGCGCGAGGCCGGCGGTCGTGAAGGCCTCGGGCAACCAGGCGCGGATGCGGTCGAGGCCGGCGCGGTCGATGCCGCTGCGCACGCCGCCGGGCACGGCCCAGGCGGGGTGGATCTTCTTGCCACCGAGAATCTCGATCACTTCCTGGCCGAACTGGCGCAGCCGGATGCCGGCGCGGGCGAGCTCGGGGTGCTGCGCGATCAGGCCGAAGACGTTGCGCTGGGCGGGCGGGGTGTCCCAGCCGAGAAGGAAATCGGGTGAACTGAGATGGAAGAAGTTCAGCGCGTGGCTCTGCACGAACTGGCCGAGGTTCATCAACCGGCGCAGTTTCTCCGCGGCGGTGGGCACGCGCACGGCGAGGATGGCGTCGCCGGCCTTGGCGGAGGCGAGCAGGTGCGAGACGGGGCAGATGCCGCAGATGCGCGCCGTGATGGCGGGCATCTCGGCGAGCGGACGGCCTTCGCAGAATTTCTCGAAGCCGCGGAATTCGGTGACGTGGAACTCCGCGTCGGCGACGTGGCCGTCGTCGTCGAGACGCAGGCTGATCTTGGCGTGGCCTTCGATGCGGGTGACGGGGTCGATGACGATGCGACGGGTCATGAGGGGCGCGGGCGGAGGGGCGGAGCGCGGGGCGCTCAGCCGAATTTCAATTGGGCGCCTTGCAGCGCGGGGGCGTTATCGAGCAGGTGGAGAAGGAAGGCCTTGATGCGGTCCGCGGGCGGCGGGCAGCCGGGCAGGTTGTAGTCGATCTTGACGAGCGCGTGGACGGGGAGGACGCGCGGCAGCAGCGGCGGGAGGATGCCGTCGCGCCGGGGCTTCACGGGGTTGTTCTCCGCGGCCTCGACGTAGGCGCGTTGCAGGACCTGGTCGGCGTTTTTCGCGCCGAGGACGTTGCGCATCGAGGGGACGTTGCCGGTGACGGCGCAGTCGCCGAAGGAGACGAGGAGGCGCGTGTGCTTCCGGATGGTGTGCAAGAGCTCGACGTGGTCCTCGTTGCAGACGGCGCCTTCGATGAGGCAGAGGTCGACGCCGGCCGGATACTGTTTCAGGTCGGCGATGGGGCTGTGGACGAGCTCCACGCGGGCGGCGAGGTCGATGAGGAACTCGTCGAGGTCGAGGAAGGACATGTGGCAACCGGCGCAGCCGCCGAGCCAGACGGTGGCGAATCTCAGGCGTTCCATTGTTTGGTCTCCCGGGCGTTGACGATGGCTTCGAGGCGCGAGCGGTCGTGCAGCATCTCGCCGGTGGCGGCGCCGCGGTAGAAGAGTGCGCCGGTGGGGCAGCCCATGACGCATTTGCCGCACCAGCTGCAGGTGTCGGAGTCGCCCCAGGGCTGGTTGAGGTCGGTGGCGATGCGCGAGTGGCTGCCGCGGCCGGTGACGCCCTTGGTGGCCGCGCCTTCGATCTGCCAGCAGACGCGGACGCAGCGGCTGCAGAGGATGCAGCGGTTGTGGTCCATGCCGAAGAGCGGGTGCGACTGGTCGACGTCGCAGGCCGGCGTCTGGTATTCGTAGCGGACGTGGTCGACGCCGCAATCGGCGGCGAGCGACTGGAGCTCGCACTGGCCGTTGGCGACGCAGACGGCGCAGACGTGGTTGCGCTCGGCGAAGAGCAACTCGAGCGTGAGGCGGCGATAGTGCTGGAGGCGCGGCGAGTTGGTGGTGACTTCCATGCCTTCGGCGACGCGGGTGGTGCAGGCGGGGAAGAGTTTCGGCGAGCCCGCGATCTCGACGAGGCAGAGCCGGCAGGCGCCGACATCGCCGACGCCGTCGAGATGACAAAGCGTGGGGAGCGCGATGCCGGCCTCCTGGCAGACGTCGAGGATCGTCGCGTCGTCGGGGGCGGTCAGCGGGCGTCCGTCGATGGTGAGGGTTTTGACAGCCATGGCGGGATCAGGGGTGCGGGGTGGCGGCGGGGTCGGGTTGGAGGAGCGCCTCGTATTCCTCGCGGAAGAAGCGCAGCGTGCTGAGCACGGGATTGGGGGCGGTCTGGCCGAGGCCGCAGAGGCTGGTGTTCTTCACCAGGTCGCAGAGCTCCTCGAGTTTCGCGAGGTCGGCGGCGGTCGCCTGGCGTGCGAGGATCTTCGTGAGCAATTGGTGCATCTGCACGGTGCCGGCGCGGCAGGGGATGCATTTGCCGCAGGACTCATCCATGCAGAACTCCATGTAGAACTTCGCGATCTCCACCATGCTGGTGGAATCGTCCATCACGACCATGCCGCCCGAGCCCATGATCGAGCCGAGCTGGCCGAGCGAGTCGTAGTCGACCGGCGTGTCGAGGTGTTGCGCAGGAATGCAGCCGCCGGACGGACCGCCGGTTTGCACGGCTTTGATTTTCGCGCCGTCGGGCGCGCCGCCGCCGAGTTCCTCGACGATCTCGCGCAGCGTGATGCCCATCGGGACCTCGATGAGGCCGTTGTTCTTCACCTTGCCGGTGAGGGCGAAGACCTTGGTGCCTTTGCTCTTTGCCGTGCCGAGCGAGGCATACCACTCCGCGCCGCGCGCGATGATGGGGACGATGTTGGCGAAGGTCTCGACGTTGTTGATGAGCGTGGGGTGGCCCCAGAGTCCGCGCTCGGCGGGGAAGGGCGGGCGCGGGCGCGGCGCGCCGCGTTCGCCCTCGATCGAGGCCATGAGCGCGGTCTCCTCGCCGCAGACGAAGGCGCCGGCGCCGATGCGCACCTCGACGTTGAACGAGAAGGGCGTCTCGAAGATGCCGGAGCCGAGCAGGCCGATCTGCTTGGCTTGGCGGATGGCGGTGTTGAGGCGCGCGATGGCGAGTGGGTATTCGGCGCGGACGTAGAGGAAGCCCTGGTCGGCGCCCGTCGCGTAGGCGGCGATGGCCATGCCCTCGAGCACGAGGTGCGGATCGCTTTCGAGGATGCTGCGATCCATGAAGGCGCCGGGGTCGCCTTCGTCGCCGTTGCAGACGATGTATTTCTTCGGATCGGCGGCGCGGGCGACGGTGGCCCATTTCAGGCCGGTCGGGTAACCGGCGCCGCCGCGTCCGCGGAGGCCGCTGGCGGTGATGGCCGTGACGACTTCGGCGGGCTCGCGCTCGGTCAGCACCTGATAGAGGGCGCGGTAACCGCCGGCGGCGATGGAGGACTCGATGCGCTCGGGATCGACGACGCCGCCGTTGGCGCGGACGATGCGCTGCTGCCGGGCGAAGAAAGGGTGCGACTCGTCGCTGCGCGGAAGGTCGCAGGGGCCGCCTTTGAGCGAGCCGACGATCGCGGCGGCATCGCCCGGTGCGGCGTGTTCGAGGAGGTGGCTGTGGCCGTCCGGCGTGTCGACGGCGACGAGCGGGCCCTGGCCGCAGAAACCCATGCAGCCGACGCGGCGGACTTCGACCTCGCCGGCGAGACCGGCGGCGGCGACCGCCTGGTCGAGGTTGCGCTTGAGCTGGTCGGATTGAGAGGAGAGGCAGCCGGCGGACATGCAGGTGCGCAGGCAGGTGGGCTTGCGCGCGGCGCGCTCCTTCTCGGCGATGGCGTTCAGCTGTTCGATTTGCATGGCGCGTTGAGAAGTTTGGTGACGGCCGCGACGGCGCCGGCGGGGGTTTGCTTCGGGGCGACGGTGCCGTCGTAGACGACGGCGGGCGCGATGCCGCAGGCGCCGATGCAGCGTGCGGCGAGGAGCGAGAGCTTGTTGTCCGCCGTGGTCTCGCCGTTGCGGATGCCGGCGTGCTGCTCGATCGCGGCCATGATCTTGTCGGCGCCCTTGACGTAGCAGGCGGTGCCGAGGCAGACGACGCAGGTGTGCTCGCCCTGGGGCTTGAGCTTGAAGAAATGGTAGAAGGTCGCGACGCCGTAGACGCGGCTCGGCGGGAGCTTGAGCGCGCGGGCGATGTAGAGCAGGAGGCCGTCGTCGAGGAAGCCGAAGAGTTCCTGCGCCTTGTGGAGCACCTCGATGAGCGCGTCGCCGCGGAACTGCTGGCGCTTCATGAAGGTGTCGAGGATGACGAGCCGTTTGTCGCCGGCGGGGGCGGGCAGGGCGGCGGCCTTTTTTTTGCGTTCGATGCGGCGGCGGGCTTCGGTGACGAGCATGGGGCGGGGGGCCAATCCGGACCTCGGCGCACCGCCCTCGCGGTCCGCCTCGAACAGGACCGGCCGGGGAGAGTTGATTGACTCCGCGAGGATACCCGGACGCGAGCGCGCGGACTGGGCGCAGATTGTGCAAACCCGCCCGCGGATTGCTGCGCACAAGTTGAGGTGGCGCGGAGCGGTCCTAATGCCGCGCGACGCGGCGACGCGCCCGGCGCGGTCGTGCCGCCAAAATGTGCGCAGCGGGCGAAAGTGTCTTAAACCCGGCGCGGGCGAGCCGCGGCGCGTGTCACGGCTCGGATGCCGAGGGACGCACCTCCAACCGGAAGAACATGCGGCCGGGTCCGGTGCGCGGCATGGTAGCCTGCCAGACTTCGTTGTGTTCGTCCGAAGTCTGCAGTTGCAGGGAGACGTTGCCGGAGGTCCAGGTCACGAGGTCAGATGAGGCGGCGACTTGGACGGAAATATCCTGACTGGTCTTAGGCCGGCGGAAGCTGAAGAACCAGTGGTTCTCGTCGGCGCCCAATGTCAGGGAGTCGGGCGTGCCGGCCGACCGTGGATCCAAGCCAAGCGCATACTCCAGCAGATTGGGCCAGCCGTCGGCATCGGGGTCGGCGGCACCGCCGGAGATGGCGGGATTGGTCAGCTCGCTTTCCGTGAAGTAGGAGGCGAGCCAATCGACATGGTCGCCGTCAATCCGGAGCGAGAGAGTCTGTGCGGTGCCCCAGCCTTCCGCGTTCGCGGCTGCGAGGTGGACGAGATAGACGCCGGGGCGAGTCGGTGTGCCGCCGATCACTCCGGTCTGTGGGGCGACCGCCAGACCCGGGGGTAAGCCGTCCGCGGAGAACAGCTGCGGGGACAAGGTGGCTTGGATGGCATAGTGGAACGGAGCGCCGACCTCTCCGCTGGCCGCCGCGCCGCTGGAGATCGCGGGTAGTGGCGGGACGAAATCGTAGACCACGGTCGCCTGCTTGGATTCGGGACTGGCGCCGGCGGAGGTCGCGACGACAACGAACTCGTTGCGGCCGGGCACCAGCGTGGCGGTGTAGCTCCATTGGCCGAGCGAGTTGAGGGGACTGGCGGCCTCACCGTTGACGGTTACGCGTTGCATGCCCTGGGCGGCGAAGGCCCGGCCGGTGATGCTGAGTTGCTTGCCCTGCACGGTGGCGCTGGTGGCGGAAGGTTGGTCGATCAACAGCTCGATGGCGTAGGGCGCGGCGGTGGGCACCATGTCGCTGCGCGCCAGGATGAGCTGTCCGGCATAGGGAGTGGTGCTGGAATACGTGTTGGATTGCTGTTGCAGGATGGCGAACCCGTCGGTGCCCCAACGGATTGTTTTCCGCGTCGTCATCGAGCCGCTCACGGGCAGGCCGAGATCGCGCATCGCTGCCAGATAGTGGGTGTCGAAGCTCCGCAGCGTGGAGCCGATGACGGTATAGGCGCGTTGGCGGGTGGCCTCGAGTGCGGGTAGGCCGTAGGTGGAGGACAATCCCTGGAGCTGGCCGCGCAGCGTCATGGTGCTCGTGTCGACGAGGCGTCCCTGAGTGTTGAGGGCGAGGGAACCGGACGTGACGAAATCGACCGAGTAACCGCTGAAGGCTCCGCTGACGGCTTCCTGGGTTACGCCGCTGGTGGTGACGCGGAGCCGGGTGAGCTCGAAGCCGCTGGTGTAATCGTCGTAGGCGACGAGGGTGTCGTCGGTCGGTCCGCGTTCGACCCGGTTGCCGTCGTAGAGGCCGGTGCTGTTGGTGCGGGCAGTGGTATCGTCGAGGATCGAAACCCCGTAGTAGGGTCCGATCGACACCGCGATGGAGCGGGGCTTGCCGGGCAAGGTGACGAGGTCCGATGCGGTGTAGCTGCTGCTGTAGCGGGGCGGCAGTGGAATCGAGAGGGCGACGGAGAAATCGGCCAGATTCACGCGCAGCACCTTGGCCACGTCGCCGAGCGCCACGTAGAGGAACTCGCCACCATCGGTGATGGCCAGCGAGCGCGGATTATCCCCGGTTAGCAGGGTGCGCAGGATCTTGCCGGTGCGGGGGTCGATCTCGAGCACCTGATGGGCGAGCGTGGCGGCGCCCTCCTTGCCGGTGCTGACGTAGATCAGGGGCTGGCTGGGGTGTGCCACGACATCGACGGCGTAAAGCTGGAGCGCGCGGGCGGTGTTGGGTTGGTCGGCGAAGACGACCGAGACGGGCAGCGTGGTGACGTTGTTGGTGCCGTTCTCGTCGATGGAGCTGGTCAGCGCGATGGCGTGGATGACGTTGGGGCCGTTGACGGTGGTGCTGAGCGCGAAGCGCACGGTGCGGCTGGCGCCGGAAGCGAGCGTGCCGAGGTGTGCGAGGAAGGAACCGGTGGTGGTCTCGAGGAGGGCGCCGTCCGCCTGCACGGAGGAGAAGGTGAAGCCGCTGGGCACGGTGAGACCGACCCGCACTTCAAGGGCGGGGTTTGGGCCGTGGTTGCGGGCGGTGATGGCGAATTCCTGGGCGGTGCCCGCGAGGATCTCACCGTTGTGGGGCGCGAAGGCGATCTCCACGTCGGCGGGCGGTGCGGTCGGGGCGATGTCCGGGTGGGTAAAGGTCACGATGGCCCCGGTGGCGAGGCGCAGCGCCAGGCCGGTCTGGCCCCAGCGCTTGATCTCGGTGATCGTGCCGAGTCCGCTGGGCAGCGGCAGCTGCCGCTGCAGGCGAAGCGTGATGGCGTCGAAGATATACAGGCCCGAGGTCGCATCCGCGGCGTAGAAACGGCGGCTGTCGGCGTCGGCCGCGACGGCCCAGCGCGAGATGCTCGTGGGCAGCGCCAGCTTGCCGCGGGAGAGCAAGGTCTGTCCGTCGGCGACGACACCGTTGGTGCCGATGACGTAGTCGCCTTCGCCCTCGATGGTGAGGTTGAAACCCTCGAAAGGCTTGGCGGTGGAGCGTTGCAGGGTGAGGGCGCTGGCCTGAGCCGTCAGCGCGCCGAAGTCGTAGCCGGTGTCCGTATTGTTGTAGCCGAAGACCACGCCCGGGCGGCGCGACGGGGTGAGCGAGATCGTGTCGTAGGAGGATTGCTCGGCCACGAGTGCGCCGTCGCGGTAGAGGACCACGGTGGAGTAGGTGGAGGCGGTGTCGTCCTGTCCGACAACGATCGCGTTCGGCGCGCCCGGCACCACGGCGATGTCGTAGGGAGTGAAGGTGGAGGTGCTCCACACGCTGCCCGCGCCCATCTGGATGTTGCGCACGACCGATCCGGTCGCAAGGTCGAGTTGCACGATCTGGTTGCTCGCCCATAGGCCGATGTAGGCGGTGGAGTTGTCGTCGCTGACCGCGAGCGTGCGCGGATCGCTGCCGAGGAACACAGAAGGCGTGCGTTCGCCGGTCAGGGGATCAAGGGCGACCATCGTGTTGGTGAATCCTGCGCCGGCCTGGGCCCCGGCCGTGTAGAGGATCCGGCCGCGTTGCCGGTCGATGGCGAGACCTTGCGCTGAAGCGGCGAACAGCCGGTAAGTGCGGATCTCGCCGGTGCGAGCGACGAAGTCTCCCACCGAGACGCGCACCCGCAGTCCGTCGAGCGTGTCCGGCACCGAGAGTGAGAACGACGCGGTGCCGGCGGCGAAGGTGCCCTCGACGGCCGGACCGACGGTCTCGCCGGTCCGCGTGCTCTCCCAGCGGGCCTGCACGGCACCGGCGAAGCCGGCGATGGTCTGCAGGTCCGCGTTACGTGCGACGACGTTGAGCGTGTAGTTCTGGCCGATGAGCGCCCACGGTGGCGCGGCGGAGAGAGTCAAGTCGCTCAGGGTCACATCTTGAATGGTGATCTCTGCTTCGTCCGGGGTGAAGCCATCCGCGGTCGCTTGCAGCATCACTGTCCTCTTGCCGGTGGCGGCGGCGTCTTCCATCGGGGCCAGCGGGAAAGTCACTGTGTTGAAACCTGCCGGCACCACGACGAACGGAGGCACGGTGAGCACTCCCGGAGCGGTGCTGGAGAGAGCGACCTGCAAGTCCGTCTGGAGCGAGCCGCCGAGGAGCAACTGCCCGGTCGCATTGGTGGAGTTCTCGGGAATCGCGGCCGGCAACTGCAGGGTCAGCGTGCGCTGGTCGTCATCCTCAATGCGCACGCTGGCGGTCTTCGTGATGTTCCACGCGGGTATGGAGACGGTGAAATTCGCCGAACGGGAACCGTTGATGGCACCGTCATTGACGGCCCAGATCCAAGTCTGCCGCGTCGTGGCGCCGCTGGCGATGGAGACCGAAGTCGTGACACTCAACTCGGGCGAGCCGGAGACGAGTGTGACCGTGACGGCATAACTCGCGGGCCGGCTCAGCGTGAGAAAAACAAGTCCGCTGCCACCCTCCGTGACGGTTGCGGGGACTTCGACGGTCAAGTCCGCCGTGTCGTTGTCGTTGATCAGCACGGCCGTCGCCGTCGACTGGAAATTGTCCGCGCTCGCCCGGAGCACGGCTTGGCGCGGACCTTGCAGCAAGTTGTCGTCGCCGAGTTCGAAGAAGATGAACCCGCGCGTGCTGCCGGCGGGGATGACCAGCTCCTGCGCGGATGGGGTGAGGATTGTTGCGGTGATGGTGACGAGCGTGGGGGTCTCGGCCGGTTGCGGCAGTTCCACGGCGGCGATCAGCACGCCGTCGCCTTCATCGATTTCGGGCGCGACGATCAAACGCAGAGGTTGGGCGTGCACGGCGATCGCGGTGGTCGTGGCGAAAGCAGCGACGAGGAGCCAGCGCAGGTCCCTCCGTGGGACGCCGGGGCGGGATTGGCACCTCGGCTGGATCGCGTTCGCGGCGACGGATGAAAACACGCAATGAAAGGCCCGGAGAAGGGAGTGTAGCATAGGGTCACTCGAACGACGCTCGCACCACTGGTGCGAGGGCCCGTGTCGTTGAGAGGAATGAGGGTAGTGACTTTCGCAGGGTTGTCGCAAGTCCGGGTGTGGGGCCTCGGGTGGCCAAAGCTGCGCAGATCTTGCCCGCGCCTCGTCGCGATGAGTTCAGCAACTCGCCGCGGCGCATCGCGGCGTGTGCGTCCCGCGGAGTGTCATCGGCAGCGCTCCCCAGATGAGGTGCCGTTGCGCGGAATCGTCGGAATCCAGCGCGCTGCTTGCGCGGCGCGCGTCAGGGCGCGGCGAAGTCGGGGAACACGGCGCCGACGGGGGTGGTTTCGTAGGTCCAGCGATCGGCGTCGTGCACGCGGATGAGGCAGTGGCCGGTCTCGCGGGTTACGAGTGTCTCGCGGAGGCGTCGGTCGTGCGCCTTGAGGTAGCCCTCGACGTCGCGCACGAAGCTCTGCGCGTAGGCGGCGCGGGCGTAGACGGAATCCTCGGCGGACACGAGATACAGCGCGGCGTCGGTGCGGCGGAGGTAGTTCACATCCACCGAGCCGTGGAAGTGGTGGTTGCCGTAATAGACATGGCTGCGCACGCGCTCGGGGAAACGCTCGAGGATGGCGGCTTGGTTTTGCGCGTAGATGTCCGCGCCGTCGGTGTAGACGAAGCCGCGGTAGGTGAGCTGGAGCGAGAGCGAGCGGGAATTCTCGTCGCTGCCGTCGGCGTAGGCGTTGAGCACGAACCAATCGACTCCGCCCAGAGTGAAGCGGTCGCCGCTGCGGTAATCGCGGTAATCGTGCACCGCGCCGACGGGCAGCGCGGCTTTCAGGAGGTCCAGCCCGCCGGCGTGGTCGTCGTGGTAGTGGGTGAGGAACAGGTGGTCGATGCGGGCGATGCCGTGGGCGGCGAGGAACGGCAGCAGGCGGCTCTGGGCAAACGACGCCTGGGCGCAGTCGATCAGCGCGACTTGTCCGTCCGGCAGCCGGATGAGCGTGGCCTTGCCGTGCGAGACGTCGAGCGACGCGATCAGCAGCGGCGCGGGCACCGGCGCCGCGCTCACCTCGACCGGAATCCTGACTTCGGCTCCGCCGACGAAATCGATCCGCAACGGGTGCGTGCCTGCCGGCAAATCGGCGAGCGCCGGGGCGGGGATGGTCATTTGCGCGGCGTCCTCCACCGGTGCGAACGGCACGAAGCTCGGCGACAATTCACGATCGGCGAGCGTGACACGGGCGACGCGATGACCGTTGCCGCGCAGCAGGAACAGCAGCGGTTGCGGCGCGCGCAGATCGACGCGGGCGGTGCGCGGCGACAGCACAGGAAGTTCGTAGATGGGCACGAGCCCGCTGCCGGACGGCGTGCCGAGGCGCAGGAGGTCGGCGTCGAAGCGCTGTCGATTGGCGGCGAGCGCGATTTCGTTGTCGCCGGCGCGCAGCGTGACGATCCGCGTGACCTCGGACCATTCGCCCAGCGTCGAGTCGAGCCCGAGTCCGCGCGTGTGGCCGTTCACCGTGAGCTTGGGCCAGCCGGCGTCGGCTGCGGTGCGATAGCGGAGATGAAGCTCGTAGCGGCCGGCCGCGGCGACGTTCACCGTCCACGCGGCGTGGCCACTCCCGTCGAACCGCAGGGCGCGTCCGCCGCTGGCGCTGATCTCATCGAGCGAGGTAACCGTTTCGCGGACGCGGGCGCTCTCGGCTTCCCATGTGGTGGCGCCGACGGACGTGGCGGTCGCGAGGCTCAGGCACAGAAGGAGAAGGAGGCAGCGGGGCGTGAGTCTCATGGGGGAGAGCGGAAGCGGTGCGGGTGGACGCTGGGGAGTTGCCGCGTTGCGTCGGCCTGTGGGCCGAGCGCGGTTGGGTGGGGCGCCCGCAGACTAGCCAGCCCGACGCGCGGGCGCAATGAACTCGCCGCTCCGGCGATTGAGACGATTTGCGTCGTCCCAGATCGATGCTGACGCGCGATTTTCCGCGCGCCTCACACCCGCCGCTTCACGCGGACGCTCAAACCGCGCGGCGGCGACGGATCACGACAGCGCCCAGCAGCGCTGAGCACCCGAAGAGGAGTGCGAACGTGGTGGGCTCGGGGATCGACGGCCCGCCCATGCTGATCACGACCTCATCGACGTTGAAAAGCGACGTGCCGCCGCCATCGAGGGTCCCGACGGGAACGACCACGAGCATGGAATACGGAGCCTCCGGCGTGTAGGTGCCGACGTAGGCGGCGAAATAGTCCGCCGGGTTGGTGAATACTCCGGGGTAAGTGAAATCGGTGACATTTTCGAACGAAGCCGTGATGGAGCGGAGAGGGGTGCCGTCGGGCAGCGACAAGCCCATCGAGCCGACGAGGTCGGGGTTGGTGGCCAGAAAGTGCAAGTCGTCGGGTCCGGATTCGGACTTGATCATGGTGATGCTCGACGGGGATCCGTTGCTCGCGCTCGCGGCGAGGAAGTTGCCAGTCAGGCCGGTGCCCGAGACGGTGGCCCACAGCGGGTTTTGCGCGGCGTCCGATTCAGCCCAGAAATTCTGCCAAGCAATGAAGGAGGACGGCGCCTGATTCGGCAGCTCGTCGGACAGCACGAAGCTGAAGGTCACATTTTGGCCGGCGGTGTAGCCGTAGATGGAGTAGCGCGCCGTCGTATGGACGGTGAAGGTCACTTGCGCCGAGAGTCCGGCGGTGAGGAATGCGAACAGCGCCACCAAGCGGCAACCATGAGCCTGCAGGAAGGAATTCATAGGGGCTAATAGCCCCAGTCAATCGCACCTAGGTCATCGATTGAAGCCTGCTTCTGCGGGCACCCCTTTCAGAAGCGGAATCTCTGAAGATAATAAATTGCGCGTATCGGCCGCGGGGAATCGGCGGCCGTGTTGCACGGCTTCGCGCCCGGGTTTCCGGGAGCAGCAAACGCCGCGTGCCTCGCCGCGCGCAACCGGCGGAGCGATCAGGCGGCGGCGCGGCTCTGGCGGTAGGCCTTGACCGTGTTCTTCATCAGCATCGCGACGGTCATCGGGCCGACGCCGCCGGGGACCGGCGTGATCTTGGAACACAGGGGCGACACGGTCGGGAAATGCACGTCGCCGGTGAGGCGGTAGCCGGTCTTGCGCGAGGCGTCGGGCACGCGGTTCACGCCGACGTCGATCACGACCACGCCGGGTTTCACCATGTCGGCGGTGACGAACTCGGCCTTGCCGATGGCGGCGATGAGCACGTCGGCTTGGCGCGTGAGTGCGGGGAGATTGGCGGTCTGAGAATGGCAGATCGTGACGGTGGCGTTGGCCCAGACCTTGCGCTGCACGGCGAGGAGCGCGGCGGGTTTGCCGACGATGAGGGAGCGGCCGAGGACGACGACGTGCTTGCCGGCGAGCGTGACGTTGGCGCGCGCGAGCAGCTCCATGATGCCGGCGGGCGTGCAGGCGACGAAGCCGGTCTCGTCCTCCTGTGCGAGCTTGCCGAGGTTGAGCGTGTGGAAGCCGTCGACATCCTTGTGCGCGGCGATGCGGCGGAAGACGGCGACTTCCTCGATGCCCTTGGGCAACGGGGACTGCACGAGGATGCCGTCGACGGTGTCGTCGGCGTTGAGCTGGTCGATGAGCGTGCAGAGCTCGGCCTGGGTGATGGTGACGGGCGGCAGGAAGAGGCGGCTCTCCATGCCGATCTCGGCGGCGGTGGCCTGTTTCTTCTTCACGTAGGAAATCGAGGCCGGATCGTCGCCCACGCGCACGAGGGCGATGCAGGGCTTGCGGCCGCTGAAGGTGGCGACTTCGGCCTTCAGCTCGGCGATGATGGTGGCGGCGACTTGATTGCCATCGATGATTTCCATGGGAGAAAAAAGAAGCCGGCCTCGCGGGGCCGGCTGAATTGTTTTGTCTGTCTTATTTGAGCTGGATCGATTCGGCGGCGACCACGAGGTCCTTCCCGTCGACCGTGTTGCGGACGGTGCCGGTGACGACGACGTGGCGTTCGAGGTAGGATTCGAGTTTCTCGGTGAGGAGAAGGCGCTTGGTGTCGACGTAGGCGAAGCGGCGGCCGGAGGTGTCGGTGAGCTGGTAGTCGTAGGGGGGATTCGGATTGATGAGCGGGCGGCGGGCGAGGACGAGGGTGCCACTGAAGAGGCGGGGAAGGTCGGCGGTGTTGTCGGTGGCGACGGCGCGGCCGGGGGCCGTGGTGGGGGGCGCGGCGACGGGCGGAGGCGTCGTGGGAGCGGCCGGCAGCGCGGGCGCGGCGGCGGCGGGGCGGTTGGCGGTGGCGCCGACGGCGATGAAGCCCTGGATCTTCTTCGTCACCTGCACCTGGCAGTAATCGCCGCGGACGCCGACGATGTCAGTCTTGTCGCCTTTTTGGGCGACGGTGAGCACGGCGGCGTTTTTCTGCGGCGCGGTGAGGAGGTTGGAGCCTTCGCGGACATCGAGGCTCTTGGTGATGTCGCGGGTGTGGACGAAGGCCTCGAACTGGCCCTCGACCTCGACGCGGCGCCAGCCGGCGGGAGCCTCGCCGACGCTGTCGGCGTTGGTGCCGCTCTTGAGGCGGGCGATGACGGGGGAGCTGGCGTCGGCTTGCTGGAAGACGGCGGTGTCGGCGGCGAGCGGCTCGGCTTGGAGCGCGAGGGCGCCGAGCGTGAGGAGCGGGAGAATGGCTTTAAGCTTCATGGTCGGATGGAGTGCGCACCGCGCGCGGGCGGGGCGTGGCGAAGAGCAATGAGATTTCCTTCGTAGAAAGTTGTTTCACCCCGCGCAAAGGAATTCCTTTCAGCGGGAAGGCGCCGATTTGGTAGCGGCGGAGGCGTTTCACCGGGTAGCCGAGGGCGAGGAAGAGCTGGCGGATCTCGCGCTTCTTGCCGTGGTGCAGGTGCACGTCGAGCGCGGCGGATTTCTTGTCGGCGGAGGGATTGACGAGGTTGGCGCGCTCGACCTTGAGCCACTCCTCCTCGACCTTCACGCCGCGGATGAGCAGGCCGAGGCGCGAGGCGGGGAAGGGTTCCTCGAGTTGCACGTAGTAGCGCTTCACGACCGTGTTGGACGGGTGCATGAGCTTGTTGGCGAGCTCGCCGTCGGTCGTGAGGATGAGGAGGCCTTCGCTCTCCTTGTCGAGGCGGCCGGCGCAAAAGAGGCGGAGCTTGGCCCACTCGCGCGGCAGGAGGTCGAAGATGGTGCCGTCGACGGCGTGCGGGTCGCTGTTGCTGCAGACGAGGCCGCGCGGCTTGTGCATGGCGAGGGTGACCTTGGGCTGGGCGGTGGAGCGCACGGCCTTGCCGCGGACGGTGACCTTGTCGGTGGCGGGGTCGATTTTCTGGCCGGGCTCGGCCTTCTGGCCGTTCACGTAGACTTCGCCCGCGGCGATCAGCGCTTCGGCGGCCCGGCGGGAGCAGAGGCCGGAATCGGCGATGAACTTGTGGATGCGAACGGGTTCCATGTCCGCCCACGGTGGGCCGCGGCGCAGGGCGGGGCAACAGGAAAGGCCTAATGCATGGTCCGCGCTCCCGGCTGTGACAGCAAACGGGCTTGCCTCACTGCTGCGCCCGCCCGCAAAAACACGGCTTATCCATGCAAGTTGAACCTGCCCACGCCACGTTCACGAAGGACAACCCGTTCCCGGCTCGCTTGACCGAGAACCGCCTGCTCAACAAGGCCGGCTCGGCCAAGGACACGCGGCACTTCGTCGTGAGCCTCGCCGGCAGCGGCCTGAGCTACAAGGCGGGCGACTCGATCGGCATCTACCCGACCAACCACCCGGACGTGGTGGAGGAAATCCTCCGTCGCCTGCATGCGACCGGCGAAGAGCCGGTCAGCCCGGTCATGCTCAAGCTGGCCGCGCCGATCCCGTTGCGCGAGGCGCTGACGAGCCGGCTGACGATCGCCGGCCCGACGCGCAAGGCGATCGAGCTGCTCGCCGCCAAGACCACCGACGCCGCGGAAAAGGCGACCCTCGACGGCCTGCTCGCGCCCGAGGCGAAGGAGCGGCTCGCGGAGTTCCTGCACCAGCGCGAATACGTCGACCTGCTGGCCGAGTTTCCCGGCGCGCGTCTGACGCCCCAGGAATTCGTCGATCTTCTGCGCAAGCTCATGCCGCGCCTCTACTCGATCGCTTCGTCCTCGCGGCCTTATCCCGACGAGGTGCACCTGACGGTTGCCGCCGTGCGCTACGAGACGAACGGGCGTCAGCGTTTCGGCGTGTGCTCCACCTTCCTCGCCGACCGCGCGGAGCTGCACCGGACGCCGGTGCCGGTGTTCATGTCGCAATCGCACTTCGGCGTGCCCGAGGACGGCGCGAAGGACATCATCATGGTCGGACCCGGCACGGGGGTAGCGCCGTTCCGCGCCTTCATGCAGGACCGTGTTGCCAGTGGCGCGACGGGTCGGAACTGGCTGTTCTTCGGCGACCAGAAGCGCGCCTGCGATTTCCTTTATGAGGAGGAGTGGCTGGCGTGGCAGGCGCAGGGTAAGCTCGCCCGGCTCGACCTCGCGTTCTCGCGCGACCAGGCCGAGAAGGTCTACGTGCAAGACCGCATGCGCGCCGCCGGCGCCGAGCTCTGGCAATGGCTGCATGGCGGGGCTTATTTCTACGTCTGCGGCGACGCCAAGCGCATGGCGAAGGACGTCGACGCGGCTCTGCACGAGATCGTGGCCCAGCATGGCGGCATGGATGCCGCTGCGGCCGTCGATTACGTGAAGGCACTCAAGAAGGAGCACCGCTACCTCCGCGACGTCTACTGAGACGCCGCGGCGAGCTGCGAGCACCGCGCAGGGCAGTGTCCGGGCGGGTCGACTTGGGGATTGCCCAGCGTCACGCGCGGTGCCACGTAGCTTGCCGGATTTACCCATGAGCCTTACCTACAACAATCGTGTGGCCCTCGTCACCGGCGCCGGTCGCGGCATCGGCAAAGCCATCGCCGAACTCCTCGCCAAGAACGGCGTGACCGTCATCTGCGTGAGCAAATCCGCCGCGAGTTGCGGCGCGGTCGCCGAGGCCATCGTCGCCAGCGGCGGCAAGGCCAAGGCTCTCGCCGTAGACGTCGCCGATGGCGCCGCGGTGAAGCAGGCCTCCGAGCAGCTGCTCGCCGAGTTCGGCCACATCGACATCCTCGTCAACAACGCCGGCATCACCAAGGACGGTCTGCTCTTCCGCATGTCCGAGGACGATTGGGAGTCCGTCATCTCCACCAACCTCACGAGCTGCTACCATTGGACAAAGCTCATCGGCCGTCCCATGACCCAGAAGCGCTGGGGCCGCATCGTGAACATTACCTCCGTCGTCGGCCTCATGGGCAATGCCGGTCAGGCCAATTACTGCGCCGCCAAGGCCGGCATGATCGGCTTCACCAAGGCCATCGCCAAGGAGTTCGCGGCCCGCAACGTCACCTGCAACGCCGTCGCCCCCGGCTTCATCAAGACCGACATGACCTCCGTGCTCCCGCCCGAGGCCGGCGAGAAGCTCCTCAGCGTCATCCCGCTCAAGCGCCTCGGCGAAGCCGCCGACATCGCCAACATGACCGCCTACCTCTGTTCCGAGGAAGCCGGCTACATTACCGGGCAGGTTTTTACCGTTGACGGCGGCATGGTGATGTGATGCCAAGACACACTCACTTTTCACACACCCTCATTCACATGGCCGACCAGAAAACCATCGAACAACGCGTCAAGCAGATCATCGTTAACCAGCTGAATGTTAACGAGGAGCAAATCACCCGCGAGGCCTCCTTCCTCGACGATCTGGGCGCCGACTCCCTCGACACCGTCGAGCTCATCATGGCCTTCGAAGAGGAGTTCAAGAACGAGATCAAGGGCGAGATTCCCGAGGCCGATGCCGAGAAGCTCCAGACCGTCGGCGATGTGATCGCCTACATCGAGCAGAAGGCTGGCGCTAAATAAGTTTCTCTTTTCCAAGGCGTTCTACCGACCGGCAATTCCGGACTGGTAGAACGCCTTTTTCTTTTCACTCTCCTGCGCTGAATGGAATCCGTCTCTCCGCACAAACGCGTCGTTGTCACCGGTCTGGGCGCCATCTCGGCCCTCGGCCATAACGTCGACGAATTCTGGGCCAATCTCCTCGCCGGCAAATGCGGCATCGACCGCGTCACGCTGTTCGATGCGAAAGACCACACCTGCCAGATCGGCGCCGAGGTCCGCAACTGGGACGTCAACCAGCACATGGACCCGAAGGAGGCGCGCCGGAACGATCGTTACACGCACTTCGGCTTCTGCGCCGCCCGCCAGGCCGTGGCGGACGCCAAGCTCGACATGACCAAGGAGGATGCCGACCGCGTCGGCGTGCTCATCGGCTCCGGCATCGGCGGCATGTGGACGATCGAGACCCAGCACAAGAACCTGATCGAAAAAGGTCCGCGCAAGGTCTCCCCGTTCATGATTCCCGCGCTCATCAGCAACATGGTCGGCGGCCTCGTGGCCATCGATCTGGGCGCGCGCGGTCCGAATTTCGGCGTCGTCAGCGCCTGCGCCACCGCCACCCACGCCATCGGCGAGTCCCTGCGCATGATCCGCGGCGGCGAGGCGGATGTCATGGTCTGCGGCGGCGCCGAGGCCGCCATCACGCCCCTGGCCTATGCGGGCTTCTGCTCGATGAAGGCCATGAGCACCAACAACGAGAACCCGCAGAAATCCAGCCGTCCCTTCGACGCCAACCGCGACGGCTTCGTCATGGCCGAAGGCGCCGGCATCCTCGTGCTCGAAAGCCTCGAGCACGCCCTCGCGCGCGGGGCCCGCATCTACTGCGAACTCTCCGGCTACGCCGCCACCTGCGACGCCTACCACATCACTTCCCCCGATCCGGAAGGCAAAGGCCTCTCCCTCGCCATGAGTCGCGCGCTCAACGACGCCCGCGTCCGTCCCGACGAGATCGACTACATCAACGCCCACGGCACCTCGACACCCTACAACGACAAGTTCGAGACCCTCGCCATCAAGAAGGTCTTCGGCGAGCACGCCCGCAAGGTCGCCATCAGCTCCACGAAGTCCATGACCGGCCACTTGCTCGGCGCCGCTGGCGGCGTCGAAGCGGTGGTGAGCGTGAAGACCATCCAGACCGGCGAGATCGCGCCCACCATCAATCTGGAAACGCCCGACCCCGAGTGCGACCTCGACTATGTGCCCAACGTGAAGCGCAGCGCGAACGTTCGCACGGTCCTGAGCGACAACCTCGGCTTCGGCGGCCAGAACGCCGCGCTCGTCTTCCGTAAGCTCTAAGCCGTTCGCGGCTTGCCTGGGCTGGTTGGCTCCTGCATTTCATGGGGTTCATTCCCCATGAAAAGGTGCCCGCATCACCCGGCCGAAGCCCAGTCGGACAGGAAAACCGTTGCGACGCAGGCGTATCGGCCGGTGATGCCGATTGCAGATTTTGTCCCAGCCGCATGGGTCTTTCGCTCATGATGCCGGGCCGCATCCGCGACTTGCTGGTGCGCGAAGCGCACTTGCACCTCGGCCGCGAGGCGATCGCTCCGGTCTTGGCCGAACACGAAAGCCGGCTGCAGGCATGGCGCGCCCGGAAGCCCGGCCTTTTTGCCTCCGCGGCGGCCAAAGCCGCGCACACCGCGGAAGGAGCCGAATTCGAGGAGGTCCTGACCCTGCTCCGCACCGGCATCGCCCAGCTCGATCGGGTGGAGCCCCACATCCGCCGATTGGTGCTCGAGGCGGCCGAGGACCATTGCCGCGAGCATCACCCCGATTACCTCCGCGCCCTCGCGATCCGCGAGCGCCGGGCCGATTGGGACCGCTGCCTGCAGCGCTTCGCCGAGAAGCTCTACGGCTTCACCCAGGCCTTGGGCAACGCGCGCAACATGGCCACCTCCGGCTATCACTGGGAACGCCAGAACTATTCGCAATCGACTCTCCAAGCCTTCCTGCTCGCGATCCAAGCCGGGCGGCAAGTCGAAGACGAGGTCACCTTCGCGAACGACATCGTCGACGTGCAGCAATCCCTGCTCGCGCAGGCGAGCCTCCCGGCGACCGCGTTGCCCAAGCTGCGCGCCGTGAACTTTTCCCAGTGGGTGGCGATGATCAGCAACCTGCCGCTGGCGGAGGCGCAGGTGCAGTTCGACGAGATCTCCGCTGACGCGAAGAAACTCTCCGACGAGACGCTCCCGCAGCTCTACGCGCAGGCCCAGCTGGCCGATGCCAGCCAATCCGAGGCCTTGCATGGTTACGTCATGCGTGTGCTCGAGTCCCTGCGCAGCGCCATCGGGCCTTTCGTCAACCCGGACGAGACCGAGGCCAACGTCGCCGACAGCGAGCGCATGCTCGCCGAGCTGGCACGCAATTCCGTGCTCGGGCGCCTGCCTACCTGAGCCCGCCGCGTGGCGCCGCTGCTGCGCTCAGAAGCGGCGGGGATAAGTCTGGCCCGCTTCGTCGCGGAACAAGACCCGGCCTTCGCCGATCCCGTGCAACCAGATCCCGGGCGCGACCTCGTCGCCGACGTGACGCAGTTTGCCGTCGATCATCGCCCGTCCGTCCGGCCCTTCCATCACGGCCGAGATGGAGAACGCACGCACCGTTTCGAAAACGACCGTCATGTCGACCTCCGGCGCCGCCGGCAGGGCGCGGCTGCCCGCTTCGTCCGGAGTCGGAGCGCCGGCCACCTGCGAGATTTCCGGACGCGGCGCCTCCGCTGGCCCGACTTCTGCGGCAGCCACGCTCGACGCGGCTGCGGCCGGCGCGGCGGGTTGCGGCTCCACGGGTTTTCCCGTCGGCCAGAAAAGGTAAGCCGCAGCGCCCAGCAGCATCACAGCCAAGGCCGCCCCGGCGATCAGCCCTCGCGAGCGGCGCGGAGGGTCGATCGGCCCGGTGGCCGGAGGAGGCACATATGAAATAGGGGCCGGCGCGGCCGGAACGAGCTCCGTATCCTTGGGGGCGTTGACGGCTTTGCCTTTGCTCTTGGCCAGGGCGGCGGCGATGTGGCTCACAGGTCTGTCAAGATGGGCACCGGGCCGAATGGCTCAATCTCTTTGTCAGTCCGTGCGCTGTCCGTGCCTGCCGCTAAACTAATAGTCGTTCGGCACCTTCGCCGGTGGGTTGCCGAAGGGTGGGGCGCGCCGCTTTGCTTCGCCCAGCACCATCACCCCATGGCCAAATCCCCCGTTGTCCCCCGCCTGAGTCTCACCGAAAGTGACCCTGAGCGCAGTCTCGAGTTCGAATTCGTGCGCGCCACGGAGAACGCCGCCCTCAACGCCGTCCACTGGATCGGCCGCGGCGACAAGGAAGGAGCCGACGCCGCCGCGTGCGACGCCATCAACGGCACCTTCGACCGCATCGACATGCGCGGCGAGGTCGTGATCGGCGAAGGCATCAAGGACGACGCCCCCGGCATCTTCCTCGGCGACATGCTCGGCACCGGCAAACCCGGCTCGCCGAAGTTCAACATCGCCCTCGATCCCATCGACGGCACGACGAATATTTCCAAGGGCATGCCCAACTCCATCTCCGTCATGGCCGGCGTGCTCGCGCCGGAGAAGGGCGCCGCGATGCTCAACATCCCGACCTTCTACTCGGAGAAACTCGCCTACGGTCCCACGGTTGCCGAGGCCATGCGCAAGGACCGGCGCCTCCGCTTCGACCTCGACACGCCGGTCGAGGAGATCGTCCGCCGCACCGCGAAGATCCGCGGCAAGAACGTGCGCGAGGTCGTCGTCGTCGTGCTCGACCGACCGCGACACGAAAAGATCATCCGCAGCGTGCGCAAAGTGGGCGCGGCCCTGCGGCTCATCGCCGACGGCGACGTCACCGCCGCCATCGCGCCCTCGTTGCCCGACAGCGGCGTCGATCTCTACATGGGCATCGGCGGCTCGCCCGAAGGCGTGCTCACGGCCGCGGCCCTGCGCGCGCTCGGCGGCGACCAGCAACTCCGCATGTGGGTGCGGGACGACGAGGAGCGCGCCCGCATCGCCAAGGACCCGGCGGCCAAGCAGCTCAAGAAGATCTTCCACGCCGCGGACCTCGTCACCGGCAAGGGCGCCATCTTCTGCGCCACCGGTATCACCTCCAGTTGGTTGTTGCCCGGAGTGAAGGTCGTGGGCCGCCACGCGACGACCTACTCGATCCTCATGCGCGCCCGCAGCCGCACCATCCGCTACATCCAAGCCGTGCACGATCTCGACAACAAGACCATCTACCTGCGCAGCCGCGACCGCGAGACGCTGGTCTGAGCTCGCTCCACGTCTTCATGGGGGATTCGGCCCACTCGGCGGTGGCGGTAAAAAATCCAAATTCCCGTTGACGCGCCCTTTTGCGCGCCTTTTTACTGGCCGCTCGTTTTTTGTGGCTCGGTAGCTCAGTTGGTAGAGCAGAGGACTGAAAATCCTTGTGTCGTCGGTTCGATTCCGACCTGAGCCACCACTTTCAAGCCCGCCAATCTGAAAAGGTTGGCGGGCTTCGTGTTTTCGGGCCTCGACGCCGATCGGCCGGCCGCTCAGGCGGGCAGGGTTGAGGCCTGCATCAGGATCGCCACGGTCTGCTCCAAGCCGCGCGCATCCTCGTCGGTGAAGCGCCCGGGCCTGGGGCTGTCGAGATCGAGCACGCCGTGGAGCCGGCCCTGATGCAGGAGCGGCACGACCACCTCGGAATTCGAGGCGCTGTCGCAGGCGATGTGTCCGGGGAAGGTGTGGACGTCCGGCACGACCACGCTCGCACGGCGGGCGGCGGCGGTGCCGCACACGCCTCGGCCGAGGGCGATGCGCACGCAGGCGACCTTGCCTTGGAAGGGCCCGAGCACGAGCTCGCCGTCTTTCAGGAGGTAGAACCCGGCCCAGTTCAAATCGGGCAGCGTCTGCATCAGCAGGGCCGACGTCTGCGCCAGATTGGCCGTCCAATCGCGCTCGCCATGCAGCACCGCCTCAAGCTGGCGGTTGAAGGCGGCGTAGAATTCGGGCTTGGACGTGGCGGCGATGGCTTGGACGACGTGCGACATGCCCGCAGCAAAGCGAGCCTCCGGCCCGGCGCAAGCGAGGCGACACGGTTTGCAACCAGCCGGGAATAAATCACGCTGGCCCGCCTCCCACTTGGTCCATGTCCGCGGATAAGTTCACGCAACTGGTCGATGCCCACTACGCGCCGCTCTATCGCTTCGCGCTGAGCTTGGCGCGCAACGCCGCGGACGCCTCGGACCTGACGCAGCAGACCTTCTTCATCTGGGCGCGCAAGGGTGAGCAGCTCCGCGAGACGGAAAAGGCGAAGTCCTGGCTTTTCACGACCCTCTACCGTGAGTTTCTGCGCGGGCGCCGTCGCGCGGGGCAATGGCAGGCGCTCGAAGACCTGCCAGTCGAAGAGGCCGAGCCGGCGGCGCCCGAGGTGGATCTTGTGACCGGGATGGATGCGGGGCTGGTGGTGGAGGCCTTGCAGGAGGTCGACGAAGTCTACCGCGTGCCGCTGACGCTTTTTTATCTGGAGGAGCTGTCCTACAAGGAAATCGCGGGCGCGCTGGAGGTGCCGATCGGCACCGTCATGTCACGCCTTTCGCGGGGCAAGGCTCACCTCCGCGCCGCGCTGCGGCGGCGGGATTCCGCCGCGTTGGCGGCCAAAGTGGTGCCGATCGACCTCGGGAGGAAAATCTCATGACGAACGAAGAGGCGAAATTCGTGCTGCGCGCCTACCGCGCGCATGGCGCCGACGCGGGCGATGAGGCGCTGGCCGAGGCGTTGGCGCTGGCCCGGCGCGATCCGGAGCTGGCCCGGTGGTTCGCGGCCGAGCAGGCCTTTGACCGGGCGGTGGCGGACAAGTTGGCCGCGATCGCTCCGCCGCCCGAACTGCGGGAAGCCATCCTCGCCGGAGCGAAGGCAGGGGCACCGCTGCCTGCGCCGTGGTGGCGGGCTCCGGCGTGGTTGGGCCTGGCGGCGAGCCTCGTGCTGTTGCTCGGCGTCGCGGGCATCTGGACCACCCGCGCCAACGCGGCGAGCGAGGACATCACCGCCTTTGCCGCCGACTACGTGGCCGGGGGCTTTTTTCTCGGCGAGCATGGCGCCGACATTGCGGAGCTGCGGGCGTGGTTGGAACAACAGAAGGCTCCGCTGCCCACGGTGCTCCCCGAAGGCTTTCACCGGCTGCGCAGCCTGGGTTGCAAGCGCATCGATTACCGCGGCAAACAGGTCTCGCTGATCTGCTTCGGCGACGGCAAGGAATACCACCTCTTCGTCGCGCGCCGGGACGATTTCCCGACGATGCCCGTCCGCGAGCGGCCCCAGTATTTCAAGCGCAAGGGCTTCGCCGGCGCGGCTTGGTCCGATGAGCGGAACCACTATGTCGCGGTGACCGATGACTCGCTGCAGGCACTCCAGCAGTGTATGAAGAACGCGTGCCCTGAGTGAGCGGGGTGCGGTTGGCGACAGCGCGGACGGGCGGTATGGCTGCGGTGGTCGTCCGGCAGCCGAAAATAAAATAAATTTCACGTCCGGGATTAGGCAAAAAAGGCGCACGTCCCGGACCGGAAAAGAGCGACTTACACAGGCACTTGTAAAGAGAGGGACAGAGCGGCGCGCCCTGTAAAATGAGGGGCAAGAAAGCCGCTTGTCTTGGGCGCTTTCGGACACTTTGTGCCCAAGCTCCCGTGAAGATATCCGTCCACTTTCTTGCCTTCTGCCTGGTGCTCTGTGCCGCGCTCCCTGCGGCCGCCGGCGACCGCGCGGACACCTTGCGCGCGATCAATCTCGTGGAGAATCCCACGAACCACACGCGCCGCGGATCGAAGGGAGAGCTCGGGCCTTACCAGTTCCGGGTGCAGACGTGGCGGATGCACACGCGCAAGCCCTTCAGCCTCGCTGTCGTTCGCGAGCATGCCGACGAAGTGGCGATCAAGCACTACGAGTGGATCAAGCGCGGGTTGACCGATTCGGGGATCGATCCCAGTCCCTTCAACATCGCGATGGCGTGGAACAGCGGTCTCGGGGCCGTGACCAACGGCCGCGTGCCGACGGTGACCTACAATTACGCGGAACGGGTGCACAACCTCGTCGAGGCGCAACAGCAGCAGCGTGCGGTCGCCGCGGGGCGCGCGTCTCGTGCCAAGGCCGGCGTCGGCGTCGATGTTGCGCTGCGGTCCGCCACGCCGCGCTTCAGCCTGGAGGCTACGCCGTTGCATTTCCCGGCGGCCTCGACCACGGCGCTCTTCGCCTTGAAGACCGAACCGCTCGCGGCGGAGGAGCCGACCGTTTACACGGATCGCGCTGCGCCGGCTGCCGCGGTTGCCTCAGTCGCGTCCACGCCCACGGGCACCGCGCATGTCTTCACGCTGCCGGTGGCGGCCGCACCGCGCATCGCGTTGCTCCAATGAGCGTCTGAATCATCACTTTTCTTAGGCCATAGTAAGGGCGCCGTCTCCGGGTGGGGACGGCGCTCCTTTTTAAGCCGGGGCGACCCGGCGGTCGCGGCGCACCGCGTCACCGCAAGTGCGGGCGCTTACTCGAGGAAGCTCGTCTGCTTCGGCGATTTGGCCGCCTTGCGGGCGTCGTCCTCGGAATTCAGGTGACGCGGCGGGCGCGTGACGCGTTGCGCCACGGCGGACTCGCGGTCGGCGACGACGCGCTCGCACATCTTCTCGATCTGCAGGTGCAGCCAATGCGTGGTCGGGCTGGTCTCGGTGTAGTCGGCGGGGCCGTAATGATCGATGCGGCCGGTGTGGCGCAGGCGGTCGTTCTGCTCGAATTCGGCGCGCACGGCGGGATTGTAGACGCCGTAGGTCTTGCCGCCGCCTTTCTTCACCACGGAGAAACTCGGGATGTCGCTCGGGCCGTCCGCGATGTAGATCATGTTCTGGAGCGGGATGCGGCGGTCCTCCGGGGTGACCTTGGCATTGACGTCGATGGCGGCGTTGCGGTTCGTGCCCTTGTTGATCTCGAAGATGGCGCGCGTCTTCGTGGTGTTGTCGATCATCATGCCGATCTGCGCGATCTCGGCGGCGGCCTCCAACGGGAATTCCTTTTGCCGGAGGAAGCCGGGGCGGAGCGGGTTCTCGATGAATTCGCAGGCCCAGATGCCGTCGACGTAGGGCGCGATGGCGCTGCCGCGGATCATTTCCGCCAGACCGGTGCTGACGATGTAATGCTCGAGCACGATCTCGTGCTTCGCGAACTCGGGCCTGGACTTCACCCACTGGCGCGAACTTTGGAAAAACTCCGGCAGACCCGGGTAGAATTTTATCTCCGCACCGCACTCGCGCAGGATCTTGTTGTTCAGCCCGGCCATCGGCCCGGCGAGGACGTGCGTGAGCAGGTGGTTGAGGTAGCTGATCTCGGGCGAGATGTGGTAGCCGCGGCGGCGGTAGTGCTCGGCCAGTGCGTTGGTCTCGGCCCAGAAGGTCGCCTCGTCGACGCCGAACCGCCGGAAAAGCGGCGCCTGCATGTAGGCGGGAATAAGCGTCTTGTCGAAGTCCCAGATGCAGGCGATGATGTTTTGCGTGAAGAGCGGAGAAGCCATCGCGGAAAAGTTTTACTAGGCGGCCGGAGCCGGCCCTGATTGGCTGTCGAACCAAGCTGCTCGCCGCGGCTTACGCAATTCGCAATTTCCTCCGCCGTGCCCCCGCATGGACCAACTGCCCGACATCGCACCCTTCCAGCGCCGCCTCGATGAACTCGATGCGCAGATGGCGGAGCCGTCGTTCTACGCCAACGCCCGGAGGGCCGCCGATGTCACGCGCGAGCAGCAGCGCACGCGCGCGTTGGTGGATGATTACCGCGATTATGAGCAGGTGGGGCGCGAGCTCGACGAGCATCGCGCGTTGCTGAAGGACGTCCGCGCCGATGCGGATCTGCGCGCGCTGGCGGAGCTGGAACTGCCCGAACTCGAGGCCCGGCGGGTCGCGCTGCACGAACAGGTGTTGCGTGCGATGATCCCGCCCGAGCCGTCGGACTCGCGCAACACCGTCATGGAAATCCGCGCCGGCGCCGGCGGCGACGAGGCGAGCCTGTTTGCCGCGGAGCTTTACCGGATGTTCGTGCGCTATGCCGAGGGCCGTGGCTGGAAGGTGCAGCCGATGAGCTCGAGCGGCTCGGACCGCGGCGGGTTCAAGGAAGTCATCTTCCTCATCACGGGCACCGACGTCTACAAGCGTCTCAAATACGAGAGCGGCGTGCATCGCGTGCAGCGCATCCCGGTCACCGAGGCGAACGGCCGCATCCACACCTCCACCGTGACCGTGGCTGTGTTGCCCGAGGCCGAGGAGGTCGACATCCACATCGACCCGCAGGAACTCGACATCACCGTGCAGCGAGCGAGCGGCCCGGGCGGGCAGGGTGTGAACACGACCGATTCGGCCGTGCGCATCATCCACAGGCCGACGGGCCTGATCGTGTTCTGCGCCGACGACCGCTCGCAGATCAAGAACAAGGCCCGCGCGATGGCCGTGCTGCGTTCGCGCCTGCTCAAGCTCAAGGAGGACGAGGAGCGCGCGCGCTACGCCGCGCAGCGCAAGACGCAGATCGGCACCGGCGACCGCAGCGAGCGCATCCGCACCTACAATTTCCCGCAGAACCGCGTCACGGACCACCGCATCGGCCTGACGCTCTACAGCCTGCCGCAGGTGATGGAGGGCGCGCTCGACCCGCTGATCGAGGCGCTGCAGCGCGCGGAGTTCGAGGAGAAGCTCGCGGAGCTCACCGGCGGCCCGCTGCCGGTGCGTGTGCGCGCGGGAGACGAGGATTGATCGCATGCTGACCGTCCTCGAAATCATCAAACGCACGACGGATTTTCTCGCGAAGCACGGCGTGGAGAGTCCGCGGCTCAACACCGAGCTGCTCATCGGCCACGCGCTCGGACTCAAGCGCATGCAGCTCTACCTGCAATTCGAGCGCCCGCTGACGGAGACGGAACTGGCGAAGCTCCGGCCGCTCGTGAAGCGCCGCAGTGAGCGCGAGCCGCTGCAATACATCATCGGCACGGCGGAATTCTCCGGCCTCACGCTCAAGGTCGACCGGCGCGCGCTGATCCCGCGGCCGGAGACGGAATTGCTGGTGGAGCTGGTCAAGGAACGTTGCAGCACGCCGCCCGAGCGGGTGCTCGATCTCGGCACCGGCACGGGCGCGATCGCGCTGGCCTTGGCACGCGCTTACCCTGACGCGGCGGTCGTGGCGGTCGATGCAAGCGACGAGGCGCTGGCGCTGGCACGGGAAAACGCGACTGCGCTCGACTTGGCGGAGCGGGTGGACTTCAGAAAATCCGATTGGTTTTCGGCGGTCGCGCCGGGCGAGACCTTCGGGTTGATCGTGGCGAATCCGCCTTACCTGACTTTGCGCGAAGTGGAGGAGGCGGAGCCGGAGGTGAAACGGTATGAGCCGCACCCGGCCCTGACGCCCGGCGAGCAAGGCACGGAGGCCCTGCAGATCATCCTCGCGCAGGCGCGGGCACGGCTCGCGCCGGGCGGTTGGCTGGCGCTTGAGACGGGTATCGCCCAGCACGCGAGCCTGCGGGCGCTGGCGGAGTCCTGCGGCTACGCGCAGATCGAATCGCGACAGGATCTGACCGGCCGCGACCGGTTCATCCTAGCCACGGCGTAGGCCGGGCATCACGAAGGTCGGCGTGCTGCTGCGCTTGGCCCAGACCGGGTCGTCGGAGAGGCGCACTGCGTCGGACACGACGCGCAAGGTTTCGCGCAGATGAACGTCGAATTTCGCGGCGGCGGCGGGATCGACCGCGTCGGTGTCACCCTCCGCGGCGGCGGGATCGGGCTCGGGGGCGGGCGGTTCCTTCTCGGCGAGGACGGCGTCGAGCTTGATCTCGCGTTTGGGGAAATCGGTCTTCGCCATGGCGGCATAGGCGGATTCGAACTCCTTGGACTGCGCCTCGTTGGTCGTCTTCTCGCTGCGGCGCAGCTCGAGGTTGAGGGAGACGGTCTTCTGCTCGGTCTTGATCCGGAACCAGTCGATGTTGCGCTTGAGCAGGGCGAATTCGTCCAGCGATTGCTGGCGCTGCTGACTGGCGCTGAGGAGCGGGGCGACGAAGGCTTGGTTGAGCGGTTTGCCCTCGAAGGGCGTGGAGTTGATCTCGTCCCACACGAGCGCGTTGGGTTCGCGGGCCTCGCCGATGTCGAGGAAGTCGTCGATGGAAGGGAGGGCGATGTCGGGCACGACGCCGCGCTTCTGGGTCGAGGCGCCGTTGGGGAGGTAGTATTTCTGGATGGTGAGCTTGGCGGCGCCGGGCTTGCCGTAGTCGCTCGACATGCGGGGCATGTAGTTCTGCATCTCGTAGATGGATTGCACGGTGCCCTTGCCGTAGGTGGAGCTGTCGCCGATGACGACGGCGCGGCCGTAGTTCTGGAGTGCGCCGGCGAAGATCTCGGAGGCGGAGGCGCTGAAGCGGGAGGTGAGCACGGCGAGCGGGCCGTCGTAGAGGATGGAGCGGTTGTTGTCGCGGCCGAGGGCGACGCGGCCCATCGAGTCGCGCACTTGCACGACGGGGCCCTGGTCGATGAAGAGGCCGGTGAGGTTGATCGCCTCGGAGAGGAGGCCGCCGCCGTTGCGGCGGAGGTCGATGACGAGGGCGGCGATGTTTTCCTGCTTCAGTTTCGCGATCAGCTCGGCGACGTCGCGGGAGGCCGTGGCGGTGTCGTCGGTGTCGCCGGGATTCATGCCGCCGTAGAAGGAGTTCAGCGAGATGACGCCCACGGGGCTGATCTTGCCGTCGCTGTCGGGGACTTCGTAGATGCTGGCGCTGGCGCGGGCTTGGTTGATCTTGATGACGTCGCGGGTGACGGTGACGAGCTCGGTCTTGGATTTGTCGGTCGCCTTGGCGGGGACGATGGTGAGCGTGACCTGCGTGCCTTTGACGCCGCGGACCAGTTGGACGACTTGGCGGAGGCGCATGCCGACGACGTCGATGGGTTCGCTGCCGGCTTGCTGAACGGCGAGGATCTGGTCGTTGGGTTTGATCTTGCCGGTGAGGTCGGCGGGGCCGCCGGGGACGACGCTGACGATGTTGCAGACGCCTTCTTCGTTGACGCTGAGGACGGCACCGATGCCTTCGAGCTTCAGGTTGATGTCGACGTTGAAGTCCTCGAGGCTGGGCGCGGAGAAATAAGCCGAATGCGGATCGTAGAGCCGCATGAGCGCGGTGAGGAAGCGTTCCTGGATCTCAGGGGCTTGGAGCTCGGAGGTGTTCTTGAGGTAGCGGTCGAAGCGGCGGTTCATGACCGCCTTGGCCTCGTCGACGGATTTGTCGCGGAGGAGTTCATTGATGAGCTCGGCCTTGAGGCGGCGCATCCAGAGCTCGTCGGCTTCCTGCTGGCTGGCGGGCCAGGCCGCTTTGCTGCGATCGAAGGTGTAGGTCTCGTCGGTGGTGAGGTCGATGTCCTTGGCGAGTTGTTCGTGCACCCAGGTCACGCGGTTCTTCACGCGTTCCTCGAAAAGGCCGAAGATCCGGAAGGCCGCGTCGATGTTGCCGCGGTAGGCGAGGTCGTTCTCCAGTTGCGGACCGTAGAGGCGGCGCAGGGATTGCTCGTCGGGCGAGGTGAAGTAGAGGCGCTGCGGGTCGAGGAGCGCCATGTAGTCGGTGATGAGCTTGGGGTAATCGGTGTTGGCGACCGCGTTGCGGTTGAAGTGCATGTAATCGAGCATCTGCTTGAGCGTGCGGACCTCGTTCTGCATCAGCGGATTCGTGGCGAAGTTGCGGTCGGTGTTGGCGAACACCGAGGGCAGCAGCACCAGGGCGCAGAGGGCGTGGAAAAGGGGGCGGAGACGCATGGGTGGGGATTAGTCGCGCAGGAGCGAAGATTGTTTCCTAATTCGACGAGCGGCGTGTTCCGCGCGACGAAGGGCGGGAGCGGAGGGGGCCGCAGGCGGTTGGGAAGGGCGGGCGATCACCGGATCAGCGGCGGCTGAGCATGTCCTTGGCGTCGTCCAGGATGCGTTTTTCATCCTCAGTAAGAGCGCCGAAGCCGTGCGAATTTATCTTATCGAGGATGCGATCGACTTCCGCGCGCAGGTCCCGGCGGGCCGGCGTCTCGGTCTTGGTCTCGATCTTGGGCGGGGCTTCCGGTGCGGGTGACCGCCGACGGAACCACGTGGCGAACTCGATCCTCGGCTGCGAGGCCCGGTCCCAGCCTGCGGCGGCGTAGAAGAAACGGAAATAGACCCAGGCGGCCAGCATGCCGCCGAGGTGGGCGGAGTGCGCGATGGCCGTGGGGAACAGCGCGTCGGGCAATTCGCTGAAGAGCAAGCCGAGCAGTTCGAAGACGAGCAGGCCCCACGCGAGGATCTTCGGCTTCAGTGTGACGGGCAGGACGAAGAAAACGAGAAAGGTGACCTCGCGCTCGGGATAGACCAACGCGAAGAAGACCAGCATGCCCACCACGCAGGCGGACGCCCCCACCAGGACGCCTCCGCCTCCCAAGGCGCTGACGCCCAGCCAGAGCACGCCGCCCAACACGGCGGCGGCGAGGTAGAATTGGAGGAAACGCGTGGTGCCGAGCAGCGGAGCGACCTCTCGACCGATGAGGAAAATGCCGAGAGCATTGAACAACAGGTGCAGCAGGTCGCCGTGGAGCAACACGTAGCTCGCCAGCGTCCACACCTTGAAGTGCCGCAAACCGTCCAACGACAGGGCGAACAGCGCGTCGAAGCTCCGGAAGCCCAATTGTCCGAACGCAAACTGCAGGGCGGCGCCCGCCAGCGTGGCCGACAGGATCCAAGTCAGCACCGATGTCGTCTCCTGCGGGTAATCGGAGCGCATGTAAGATCGGTCGGACAGCATCGGGGCGGAAGTTATGTGCCCCGATTGCAAATACAAGCCCCGCTTGGCTCCGCGGCCGCGGCAGCGGAGTGCGTCAGACGCCATTGGTCCGCTTGACAGAGGAAGCGATTGGCGTTGAATCGCCCGAAATGGCCAACAAAGCAGAAAAGTGGAAGGATAACGCGGCGGGTAAATTCTACGTCGATCAGCAATGCATCGACTGCGATCTCTGCCGTGAGACGGCGCCCAATTTCTTCACCCGCCACGACGAAGGCGGCTACTCGTTCGTCCACAAACAGCCGACGACCGAAGAAGAAGCGGCCCTTTGCATGGAGGCCTTGGAAGGCTGCCCCGTCGAGGCCATCGGCAACGACGGCGAGGAATAAGACCCGCAGCAGCCGCCGGATTCATACTCGGCGGCTTTGTTTTACCCGTATGGTTAAGCTTCATAAAATCAAAATTAACATGATGCATCGCCGACGTTCGCGGACGCGGACGCTGGTCGGAGCGGGAGTGGGGTGCCTGCTCGCCTTGGCGGCCCAAGCGCAGATGGCGGACTCGGACGCGCCGCTTGAGCTGCCGGAGTTTCCCGTGCGTTCGGAGCGCATCGCCAATCAGGAGCCATCGGCCACGATGGACATGCCGGTGTCGGCGCTGCGTTTCGAGCCGCGTGTCGACGTGCAGGGCCGCAACCTGGCCGAAGCGCAGGCCGATATCGCGATCCGGGGCGGCATCTTCGAGAACACCGGGTTCCGGCTCGGAGCGCTGGCCTTGGGCGATCCGCAGACCGGGCACTATTTCGCCGAGATTCCGGTTCCGCCACGCATGCTGGGGCCCGTGCAGGTTCTGACCGGGGCGCAGAATGCGATCCGGGGCTTCAACGCCAGCGTTGGCACGGTCGCCTACGCTTGGCGTCCAATCGCGCCGGGTGGATTCGTGTCCGTGGGAGCGGGGCAGAACCGTTTCAACCGTCAGTCTGTCTACCTCGCCACGGCGCGTGAACTGTCGGCGGGCGAGCGCACGCTCGGTGTCGATGTCGATCTCTCTCGCTCGGAGTCCGATGGCACGGTCGACTTCGGCGATCACGATTTCCGCCGCGCGGCGGTGCGCTTGCAAGTGCGTGGCGCGTTGTCCCAGACCGATGTGTTTGCCGGCTACCAGACGAAGTTTTTCGGCTGGCCCAACCTCTACACCCCGTTTGCCGGTTTTCGTGAATCGGAGGATTTGGAAACCATCCTCGTCGCGCTCAATCACGTCTGGCGCGATGCGCAGGGCAACGAATTGGAACTCGGCGCCTACCACCGGCGTCATCGCGACGACTACGAGTTCAACCGCTTCGCGCCGAACACGCTGTTCGAGCACACGACCTGGGTTTACGGTGCGTCGGTGGCGGGGCGCGTGGCGCTCGGCGCGGCGGCGGTGCGCTACGGCGCCGATGTGAGCACGGATGATATCGATTCGACGGCGCTGACTTACGGCCGCTTTTCCGGACGCTCGAATTGGAAGCTCTCCTTCGTGCCCGAGTGGAGCCGGCCGCTGGCGCACGGCGACACGCTGACGCTCCGCGCCGGGGCGAACTACGACGACTCGAACCGCCACGGGGCAGTCCTCTCGCCGATCGTCGGTATCGAGCGCGCCGGGCACGGACGGCGTGTCTATCTTGAATATGCGCAGGCGGCGCAGTTTCCGACTTACACCGCGCTCAATTCCAATCCGGCTGCCGGACTCTTCCGCGGCAATCGCGATCTCGGAGCGACACGCAGCCACAACCTCGAACTCGGCGCGTCCCTGTCCCGCGGGGCCTGGCAGGTCGAGGCGGCGGCGTTCCATCGTCGCGACGACGATCTGGTCGACTGGACTTTTCCCGGCGTGCGCACGGCCACGGCGCTCGATCTCGACACCTACGGCCTCGAAGTCGTCGTCGCCTACCGCTCTGCGCGATTCGACGCGGTGGCGGGCTACCAATGGCTGCGCAAGCGCACGGACTTCGACGCCTCCGTCACCGGCAGTTACTATGCCCTCAACTTTCCCCGCCACCGTCTGACCGCGGCGTTCACGTGGCGGCTGGGCCTCGGCGTGGAGCTGCGTTTCGACAACGAGGTGCGCACCCAGGAGCGGAACGTCCTGCGCACGACCGGTGACGAAGCGCTGCTTTCGAACTGGGGCATCTATTACCTGCCGCCGCGTCTGCGCGGCTGGGAATTTTCGCTGCTGGTCGACAACGTCTGGGACGACGACTTCCAGGAAGTCCCGTCGGTGCCCGCCTCGCGGCGGCAAATCAGCGGCGGCGTGTCCCATCGCTGGTGACCGAATTACAAGCGCGCCACCGCTTTCCAGTGCGGCCGATTTCACTGGAAAATCCTTCCCGGTCGCCAATGTTTCGCGCTGTTTATTCCTCCCATGTTCATCTGGATCATCCTCATCATCGTCCCCATGCTCTTCGGCCTCTACGCGCAGATGCGCGTGACGAGCGCCTACAACAAGAACGTGCGGATTCCGTCGCGCGGACACATCACCGGTCGCGAAGCTGCGGCCGCGGTGATGCAAAGCGCGGGGGTCCGTGATGTGCAGATCGTCCGTGTGGAAGGCCAGCTCACCGACCACTACGACCCGATCAATCGCCGGCTCGCCCTGTCGGAGCACAATTACGACGGCACCAGCCTCGCCGCGCTCGGTGTCGCCGCGCACGAGGCCGGCCACGCCATCCAGCACAAGGTCGGCTACGGCATGATGAAGCTGCGTCAGACCCTCGTGCCCGCGACCCAGATCTCGGCGGGCGCCTCGCAGTTCCTCATCATCGCCGGCATCCTGCTCGGTGCGAAAGGGCTGGGCGGCATCTTCCTCACGATCGGCGCCGTCGCGCTGGCCGTCATCTGCTTGTTCCAACTGGTGACGCTGCCGGTGGAGTTCGATGCGAGCCGTCGCGCCAAGCTGCAACTTGTCAACCTCGGCATCGTCGAGCGCGATGAGATGCCGCGTGTCCATGAGACGCTCGATGCCGCCGCGCTGACCTACGTCGCTGCCTTCGTCGCGTCGCTCGGCAGCTTGCTCCACATCCTGCTGCTCCTCTTGGGTGGCCGGCGGGACGAGTAAGGCTCGCGCCACTGTTGCGCCCGCATCTCTCGACGCTGTGCCGCAGGGTGCAGCGTTTTTGTTTTGGCCGGCCGCGTCCGCCCGGGCGATGGAGCGCATCTGCTCCTGCGCGTCGGTGAGGCTGGCCGCCTGGCTTACGCTTGGCGGTAGCCGTGCGGATGCCGCGAGTGCCAGTGCCACGCGGTGCGCACGATCGCTTCGAGGTCGGGGTGACGGGGCTGCCAGCCGAGTTCGCGGCGGATCTTCTCTCTGCCGGCCACCAGCACAGCGGGATCGCCCGGGCGACGGGCGGCCACCTTGACGGCAATCTTGCGGCCGGTGACGCGCTCGGCGGTGTCGATGACTTGTCGCACGGAGAAACCCCGACCGTTGCCGAGGTTGTAGATACGGTTGCCCTGCTCGAGCGCGTGGAGCGCGAGGACGTGCGCGTCGATCAGGTCGAGCACGTGGATGTAGTCGCGGATGCAGGTGCCGTCGGGCGTCGGATAATCGTCGCCGAAGATCGAGATGCTGTCGCGCTGACCGAGGGCGACTCGGAGAACGAGCGGGATGAGGTGCAGCTCGGGATCGTGGTCCTCGCCGTGGCGCTCGGTCGCGCCGGCGGCGTTGAAATAGCGCAGGCAGGCGTAACGCAGGCCGCGGGTGACCGAAAGCCAGTGGAGCAGGCGTTCGATGATGCCCTTGGATTCACCGTAGGGGCTGCCGGGGATGATGCGTTCGTCCTCCTCGATCGGCATCTTCAGCGGGTCGGCGAAGAGGTTGGCGGTCGAGGAGAGGATGATGCGTTGCACGCCGTGGGCGTCCATGGCGCGCAGGAGGTTCAGCGCGGCGACGACGTTGTCGCCGAGGTAGGCGAAGGGATCGCGCATCGACTCGCCGACGAGCGAATTGGCGGCGAAGTGCATGACCGCATCGGGCCGGAAGTCGCCGATCGCGGACGAGATGGCGGCGGCATCGCGCAGATCGCCGCGCACGAAGGCGGCGCCGGGTTCGAGCGCCTCCTCGTGGCCTTGCTGGAGATTGTCGAAGACGAGGACGGCGTGCCCCTGGCCGACCAGGGTTTCGGTGGCGACGCTGCCGATGTAGCCGGCGCCGCCGGTGACGAGGATTCTCATGGCGGACGCGCGTTCAGGGCACGACTTCGCGCAGGCGCGCGGCGGCGGCCTCGGGGGTGATGTCGCGCTGGGCTTCGCCGAGCATCTCGAAGCCGACCATGAATTTCTTCACCGTGGCCGAGCGCAGCAGCGGCGGATAAAAATGCGCGTGCACCTGCCAGTGCTCGCCGGCCGTGCGGTCGAAGGGCGCGCCGTGCCAGCCCATCGAGTAGGGGAAATCCACCTGGAAGAGCGCGTCGTAGCGGCGCAGCAACGCCTGCAGCGCGGCGGCGAGCGAGGCGACCTGCGCGGGCGCGACATCGGTGAGGCGCGGCGCCGGGAAGCGTGGCAGGAGCAGCGTCTCGAACGGCCACGTGGCCCAGTGCGGCACCACGACGAGCCAGTCGTCGTTGTGCCACACGACGCGCTCCTCGCGGCGGAATTCCTCCTCCGCATAATCAAGCAGCAGCGGCCGGCCGTGCGCGTGGGCGTAGCTGCGCTGATGCCGGTCCTCGAGCTCGGGCAGCGTGGGCAGGAAATCCATCGCCCAGACCTGGCCGTGCGGGTGGGGATTCGAGCAGCCCATGACAGCGCCCTTGTTCTCGAACACCTGCACCCAGCGGTAGCGTCGGCCAAGTTCGGCGGTCTGCTTTTGCCAAGTGTCGATCACGGCTTCGATCTCCGCGGGCTGCATGCGGGCGAGCGTCAGGTCGTGGCGCGGGGAGAAGCAGATCACGCGGCACGTGCCGCGCACGGGCGCCTGTTCGAAGAGGATGGAGGAGGCGGCGCCGGCCTTCGTTTCCTGATCGAGCAACGCGCGAAAATCGTTCTCGAAGACGTAGGTGTCGCGGTAGGTGGGATTGATCTCGCCGCTGGCCCGGCGGTTGCCGGCGCAGAGGTAGCACGTCGGGTCGTGCGCGGGGCGGACGTCGCCGGCGATGGCTTCCTGCTGTCCCTGCCAGGGCCGGCTGGTGCGGTGCGGCGAGCAGAGCACCCACTCGCCCGTGAGCGGATTGCGGCGGCGGTGCGGGAGCAGGTTCGGCGCCGGGATCGGGGAACTCATGCGTTGATGACGTGGGCGCCGCGGCCGGTGGACGTGACGAAGGCCACGGGCTGACGGCCGTAGCGGGCTTGGAAGGCGTCGCCGATGCGCCGCATGACGTCGGGCGCGTCGGTGCGGCGCACGAGCGCGACGCAGGAGCCGCCGAAGCCGCCGCCCGTCATGCGGCAGCCGGCCACCGCGGCTTCGGCTTGGGCCGTGGCGGCGATGAAATCGAGTTCCTCGCAACTGACCTGATAATCGTCGCGCAGCGAGGCGTGGCTGGCGTTGAGCAGCCGGCCCGCGGCGAGGAAGTCGCCGCGCTGAAGCGCGTCCACGCATTGCCTCGTGCGCTGGTTCTCCGTGACGACGTGGCGCACGCAGCGGCGCATCTCCTCGGTCAGGGCGGGGAGCGCAAGGGCTTCATCCAGCGCGGCGGGCTCGATGTGCCGCAGGGAAGGCACGCGCAGGCGGCGGGCCGCCTGTTCGCAGGCTGCGCGGCGCCGGGCGTATTCGCCGCTCGCGAGTTCGTGCGAGACACCGGAGTTCACGATGAGCAGGCTCCATTCCGCGTTGGGCAACGGAGTCTGCACGAAGGTCTCCGTTTCGCAGTCGAGGAGCAGCAGGTGTCCTTCCTCGCAGCAGAGGACGGCGGCCTGGTCCATGATGCCGCAGGGGACGCCGGCGTAGTCGTGCTCGGCGCGTTGGCAAAGTTTGGCGAGGGCGAAGCGGTCCATCGTCGCGCCGGTCAAGGCGAGGCCGGCGAGGGCGGTGGCGGCTTCGAGCGCGGCGCTGCTGCTGAGCCCGCCGCCGACGGGGATGCTCGAGGCGATGCAGGCATCGAAGCCCGGCAGCGGGTGCCCGGCATGGGCGAGGCCGGACATGACGCCGCGCACGTAGCGGCTCCAGTCCGTCGCGCGCCCCGGGGCGAGGTCGCGGCCGTCGAATTCCAGCCCGCCTTCGAAATCGGCGGTGGCGAGCCGGACGCGCTCGTCGTCACGGGGTGCGACGGCCATCACGAGGCAGCGGTCGAGGGCGGCGGGCAGCACCCAACCGCCGTTGTAGTCGACGTGTTCGCCGATGACGTTGACGCGTCCCGGCGCGATCGCGAAGAGGGCGGGCGAACGTCCGTAGAGCACCTCGAATTGCCGGCGCACGCGGTCCTGCAACGCGGCGGCGGAGTCGGCGGAAGGAGCGGGAGCCATGGCGTTCACCAGAAGATGATGTAGAGGAGCACGGTCGCGATGCAGACGCCGGCGCCGGCGATCTTGGCGCCGCGGGACGGTGTCACGTCGTAACTCGTGTTGACCGGCAGCGTGACGGGTTGCGCGAGCGGACGGATCAGCGTCGCGACCGTGAGGGTGGCGATGACGAGCGCGAAGCAGATGGCCATGCGGTCCAGGAACGCGACGTCGAGGGTCTGCTTGAACACGCCGTAGAGGACCGCGTTGAGCACGATGCCGAGCCAGCCGAGGAAGCGCGGCGCGCGCGGCACGAGCAGACCGAAGAGACACACGGCGAGGATGCCCGGGCTGATGAAGCCCTGGAATTCCTGGATGAAGGTGAAGATGCCGCCGAACTCCGGCCGGCCGAGCCCGGGGGCGATGAGGCAGGCGATCGCGACGAAGAGCACGACGCAGACGCGGCCCACCTTGACGAGTTCGGGCGCCGCCGTGGACTTCCGCGCCTTGGCCCAGATATCCATGGCGAAGATCGTCGAGGCGGCGTTGAGCATCGAGGCGAGCGAACTCACGACGGCGCCGAAGATCGCGGCGAAGACGAAGCCCTTCAGGCCCGTGCCCTCATGCAGCAGGTTGCGGAGGAGGGTGGGGAAGGCGGCGTCGTAATCGTAGCCGACGAGCTTGGAGGCGACGGGCACACCCTTGCCGCTCGCGGCGTCGATGGCCTGCGCGTTCGCGGCGAACAGCTCTTCCGGTTGCGTCGGAGCCGGTGCTGCGGCGCCCTGCGCCGCGCCGGCCTGGCGCTGGTTGTGGGCGAGGATCTGCGCGGCGAGCGCCGGCTCGACCTTGGCGAAATCGACGGTGAAGGGAAACACCTGCGCGGGTGCCGCGGCGAATTGCGCGAGCGCGGGGGCGTTCTTGCGCTGGGCCTCGGCGCGCAGGTCGCCGTTGAAGAGGTTGAAGGCGAGGATGCCGGGGATGACGACGATGAAGGGAATCACCAGCTTGAGGGCCGCGGCGAAGACGATGCCCTTCTGGCCTTCGGCGAGAGATTTCGAGCCGAGCGTCCGCTGCATGATGTATTGATTCAGACCCCAGTAGAAGAAATTCGGAATCCACAGGCCCACGAGCAACGCGGTCCACGGAATCGCCGGATCGGAGGCCGGTCGCACCATGTGGAGCTTCCCTCCGGCCTCGACGGATCCGGCCGTGAGCAGTTGGAAACGCTCCACGGCGCCGGCGGATGCCAGCTGATCGATGGAGACGGAATCCGGCACGGCCGCAGTGCTGGCGAGCGCCACCGGGTCGGCCGAGCCGAGGGCGCGGAACGCCAGCCACGTGATGATGCCGCCGCCCGCGATGAGCGCGACGCCTTGGATCAGGTCGGCCCACGCGCAGGCCTTCAACCCGCCGGCGAAGACGTAGACCGCGGCCGAGATGCCGATGATCCAGCAGGCCACGGTGATGTTGCCGAGATCGAAACCGAGGATGAGAGTGCCCTGGAAGGCCACGCTGATGACCTTCGCGCCGGAGAAAATGACGGACGCGGTCGGCACGCCGACGAGGATGATGAGCGTCGCCACCGCCATGATGGTGCGCGACATGGGGCCGTAGCGGTGTTCGAGAAATTCCGGGATCGTGTAGATGCCGGTGCGGAGAAACGTCGGCAGGAAGACGAACGCCACCACCACGAGCGTGATCGCCGCCATCCACTCATAGGACGCGATGGCCAACCCGAGCCAGTCCGCCGCCTGACCCGACATGCCGACGAATTGTTCGGTCGAGATGTTGGCGGCGATGAGCGAGATGCCGACGAGCCACCAGGTCAGACCGCGCCCCGCGAGGAAGTAGTCGCTCGCACCGGACTCGCCGGTGGTCTTTTCGTCGCGACTTTTCCAGAGGCCGATGACGACGACGCCGGCAACGAAGAGGATGAAGACCAAGAGGTCGAGGGGAGACATGGCAGGTGGGACAGGGTGGGGATGGAGCGTCTGCCGGACGGATACGGAACGGATCCGCGCGGTGGACGAGGGGGCTCGGCGACGAATCGCCGCGGCATCCTAACAGCCGGCGACAGGTTCGACCATTCCCCCAATAGGGTGGAGTTGTCCGCCGCATCGAACGCCTTGCGGTGGCGCGGGAAAATGTATCTGAACGTGATCGTGCTGTTCCCCAACCCCGCCTTGTTGCTCGTCGGATTGCTGGCGATCTTCTGGTTGCCGGCGGCGGTGCGGGCCGAATCCTCCGTCCACCTCACGAGCGCGGCCGAGGTGCGCCGGCTCTCGCCGGAGGAAGCCAACCGCGCGATTCCCGTGCGGCTGCGCGGCCACCTCCTTCTCGTCACCGTGCCCGGCAACGCGATCGTGCTGTATGATGGCTCGGAAGGCATCTACGTGGAACTAGACCGGCCGGTCGGCGGTGATTTCCAGCTGGGCGACGAACTGGAAGTGTTCGGCGTGAGCGATGCCGGCGACTTTGCGCCGATCGTCCGCTCCAATCGTGTCGTGCGCCTCGGTCCGAGCCGGTTGCCCGCACCGCGAAGCTCGACGATCGCGGAACTCAACGCCGGTGGTTTCGACGCGGCCTGGGTCGAGTTGCGCGGCATCGTGCGCTCCTGCATCCCCACGCCGCCAGACCGCATGCCGATCTCCCGCGCCGGTGCAGGCGGCGGCGAGCCTGCGATGCCGTCGGGCAGCCCGCGTCCCAGCTGGCTGCTGATCATCGCGCAAGGTGACGACAAGATGATGGTGCAGGTGAACGGACCCGTTGCGCCGGACGATTTGGTCGATGCGGAAGTGCGGATCCGCGCGGTCGTGTTCAACGTCCACAACGCCAACCGCCAGTTCGTGCGCGCCAATCTCCAGGTGCCCGACCGCTCGCTGATCGAGGTCCTCGCGCCGCCGCCGGCCGATCCCTTCGCGCTGCCGGTCCAGCCGATCGGGAGCGTGCTGCGTTTCTCCCGCGACGGTTTCACCGGACACCGCGTGCACGTGCGCGGTGTCGTCACCGGGCACAAGGACGGCCACACGCTCTGGATCCGCGAAGGCGGACGCGGCATGCGCATCGCCTCGATCCAGCGGGGCAACCTCGCGCCGGGCGACGAGGTCGCCATCGTCGGGTTTCCCGACCACGGCGGCTACACACCGAGCCTGAGCGATGCGATTTTCCGCCAACTCTCCGCCGGGCCCGCGCCGGCGCCGCAGCTGCTGCAGGTGTGGGAGGACATTTCCCGGCAGGACTCGAATCTCGTGCAGCTCTACGCCGTCGTGCGGGAGTTCCGCGTGACTCCCGAGGGCGCGACTCTCCTGCTCGATTGGCAGGGCAAATTGGTGCCGGCGCGCCTGCTGCAAGCGGTCGACGAGACCGAGGCCGCCGCGTGGGAGCCGGGCAGCCATGTGCGCGTGCAGGGCATGTGCCTCGTCGGGCAGACGGATTTTCTCCGTCCGACGGGCCTGTGGGTGGCCGAGGATCTCCAGATCCTGCTGCGCACGCCGGACGACGTCGCGGTGCTGCGCGCCGCGCCGTGGCTCACCACGCCGCGCGCGCTGCGGCTCGTGAGCGCGATCCTCGGCGTCATGTTGGTGGTGTTGGTGGTCGGTGCGATCCTCGCCCGCCGGCAGATCGCGCAGCGGGAGGAGGCCCGCAAGCTCGCCGAGGTCGAGTTCACCGCCATGCTGGCGGAGCGCAACCGGTTGGCGCGCGAGATCCACGACACGCTGGCGCAGGACCTCAACGCCGTCTCGATGCAGCTGGAGCTGGCCCGCAATTCCGTCCCGGCCGGGGAGCAGGCCGCGCTGATGCCCTTCATCGCCACTGCGCACCAGATCGTGCGCAAGTGCCTGGCCGAGGCGCGCGAGTCCATCTGGAACATGCGTTCGCACATCCTGGAGCGGACGGACCTCGCCGGTGCGCTGCGCACGGTCGCGGAGCAACTGCGCTCCGGGCACGCCTGCGAGATCCGCTCCAGCGTGCAGGGTCGCGCGCGGCGGCTGGCGCCGAACATCGAGAACAATCTCCTGCGCATCGGCCAGGAAGCGGTCTCCAACGCCTTGCGGCACGCGCGTGCGAGCGTCGTTGAAATCACGCTCAGCTATGACGACGCGACGGTGCGCTTGACGGTGCGCGACGACGGCCCGGGCTTCGATCCCGCGACGGCGCAGGCCGCGGGTTCGCACTTCGGCCTCCGCGGCATGAGGGAGCGCGCCAGCCAGATGAACGGCGAATTCCGGCTCGGCCCCGACCCGGACGGCGGCATGCGGCTGGAGGTCACGGTCAAGGCGCCCGATCCGATTTGACCGCGCTGCGCTTCGGCATCCGTTGCAGTTTCCCACCCCGATGAAAAAACCCCCCGCCCCCGCAATCAAGGTGATGATCGTGGAAGATCATCCGACGTTCAGGATGGGCCTGGCTTCGTTGATCGACAGCCAGCCCGGCATGAAGGTGGTGGCTCAGTATGCCTCCGGCGAGGAGGCGATCGCCGCCTACCAGCCGGGTCTCGCCTCCGTGGTGTTGATGGACCTGCGGCTGCCGGGAATCGGCGGCGTGGAGACGATCATCGCGTTGCGCGCGCGCGATCCCGAGGTGCGCGTCGTGGTGCTGACGACCTACGACGCCGACGAGGACGTGTTCCGCGCCATGCAATCCGGCGCGCGTTCCTACCTGCTGAAGGACATGTCGACGGAGGAGATCGCCGGCACGCTCCGCTCCGTGCATCAGGGCAGCACCGAAGTGCCGCCCCGCGTCGCGGAGCGGCTCGCGGAGCGCGCGCAGCGGCAGTCGCTCTCGCCGCGCGAGCAGGAGGTGCTCCAGCTCCTCGTGCGCGGCCGCAGCAACAAGGAGATCGGCGCCCAGCTGTTCATCTCGGAGGAGACGGTGAAGTCGCACCTCAAGACCCTGTTCGCGAAGCTGAAAGTGCGCGACCGCACCGACGCCGTCATCAGCGCCGTCCGGCACGGCATCGTGCACCTGGAATAGGCGGCACGACGAATCCACCCCAATGGGGGGTGGCGAGGTGGGCGCACAGTTGCTAAGCTCGGTGAGTTCACCCTCACCCCGCGGACTGTCGGCCCGCACGCATGCATCCCCTGCCGCGTGCCAGCCTTGGGTTTCAAACCTCGTCCTCCTCAAAATTCATGAAATCACCCCTCGCTGTCACTGCCGTCATCGGCGTTTCCGTGCCCAAGTTCGTCCGCTTGCCCGGCGGGAGCTCCCTCGCGCTGGTCGCGCTCGGGCTGCTCTGCGCCTCCGTCGCGAGCGGGCAATCCGTCGCACCGAAACCCGATGAGCTG
>JAMPXH010000107.1 GCA_023701285.1 Candidatus Didemnitutus sp. | reverse complement strand
GCGCGCCGGTTCCCTCGACCTCGACATGCCCGAGACCAAGATCTTCGTCGACCCCGAGGGCTACGCCGACCGCATCGAGAAGATCGAGAACGACGAGAGCCACCAGCTCATCGAGGAATTCATGCTCCTCGCCAACGAAGCCGTCGCGCGCCTCACCCGTCTCCACCGTCTGCCCTCGCTCTACCGCGTGCACGACGAGCCCGACGAGGCCCGCCTCGAGGAGTTCCGCCGCGAGCTCGCCACGCAGGGCATCAAGGTCGGCGACCTCACCAAGCGTGAGGAAGTCGTGAAGCTCCTCGCCCTCCTCAAAAATCACCCGCAGGGCCACCTCCTCCGCGTGCAGCTCCTCCGCAGCATGCGCAAGGCCTGCTACCGCGCCTCACCCGACGGCCACTACGGCCTCAATAAGGCCGACTACACGCACTTCACCTCGCCCATCCGGCGCTACTCCGACCTCGTCGTCCACCGCGTGCTCGAGCACTACCTCGCGAAGCCCGCCGCGAAGGCCGCCTACAACATCGCCCGCGCCGAGACCCTCGCCGAGCATCTCTCGCTCACCGAGATCAACAGCACCGAGGCCGAGCGCGACTCCGTGAAGGTGAAGCTCGCCGAGTTCTTCGAACGCGAGACCGAGAAGAAAAAGAAGAGCCGGTTCAAGGCCGTCATCACCGACGTGCGCAACCACGGCTTCTTCGTCGAGCTCTCCGAGGCCGGCGCCTTCGGCATGGTGCCCATCTCCTCCCTGCAGGACGATTTCTACCAGCTCAACCCCTCCGGCAGCGCCTTCATCGGCCGCAAGACGAAGCGCAAGTTCGAGATCGGCCACACCATCGAGGTCGTGATCCTCCGCGTCGACCGCCAGAAGCGCCAACTGGACTTCACCGTGCCGTGAGGCGCGCCCTGAGTTCAGGAATGCGTAGACCGTTCATTATTGCCGTCGTGGTGGCGCTTATCACTTGGATCGCAAGTGTCGTAGCGAATCCGTTGTGGCGTTCAGAAGCTGCCATCGAAAAGTCGCTCTTGGCAGCGACGCCTTTAGGATCCAGCACGCGCGAGGTTATTCATTCACTCGAAAAGAAAGGAGTCACCGCGCACCTAGATTCAGTTGGCGTTTATAAGCAAAAAGCGGGCGCACCTGACCAAGTTGTCGGCGTGAAATCGATCCGGGTTTTTCTCGGCGAGTATCGCTCACCGCTCGTAACGAGTGTTTCGGCGTTCTTCGCCTTCGACGCGGAAGGAAAGTTGATCGACGTGTGGGTTTGGAAGACCGTCGACGGTCCTTGAAATGACCAACCAGTAGAAATGAGGCGACATAGTAGGGCTTTGTAGTTTGTGGTTCAGTGCGCCTACGTGCGCCCACGTCCAAGTCGCGGGCCGGCGGTTCCGGTTTGGCGGGTTTGCCTTTCGCGCTTGGCTGACTTCCCTCGACGCGATGCAGCACTACGATTTCACCGACCGCTTCCGCGCACTCTATCAGCGCGCCGTCGAACTCTACGGCACCGGCCAGCGCGGCGCCGACACCTTCTTTTCCGCCGAGGAGCAGGCCTTCCTCGCCGCCCACGGCCTCACGGCGCAGAACCTCTACGACTACGCCGAGGACCACGTCGGTTACGGCGAGCCGGGCTATGATCTCGCCCTCGCGATCGAACTGGTGCGGCGCGATTATTTTCTGAACGCACAGCAGGGCCGCGCGTCGACCCGGGCGGCGAAATAGAGGCGGCGAAATAGGGTCAGGCTTTGTAGTTTGTGGTAGACCGGCGATAGCGGCGGGATGGACTGCCGGGCATGGCGCGACCCTTGCGAATGGAATCCGAGCCAGGGGGACATCACGTGCTCAATCGGGGCAACTACCGCACGCCCAATCTCACGACGTCGACGGATGTCGCCGCCACGCGCCTCGCCGAAGGCGAGCCGGACGGGGTCCTGACTCCTTTGCCTCGCGCCCATCGCAGCGGGACGGCGGCAGCTACCACTCTCTCCCAAAGATAGAAATGCCCAAGGCAGCGGGCATTACTTCTGTTTCAGAATCGCCGCCAGCGTATCCTCGTAGGCCGCGCGCGGCTCGGGGTTGAGCGCGAGGGCGCGCCGGATCAATCGCTCGGCTTCTTCCAGCGAACGGTCCTGTGTGGCCAGCAACCAAGCGAGGTTGTTCAGTGCGGACAGATGATCAGGGTCCACGGCGAGAGCGGAGCGATAGCTGGCTTCGGCCGCAGCCCAATCCTTTCGCGCCAGATGGATGTTGCCCTGGCCGGTGCGCGCGTGCGCGACCGTCGCCCCGGTCGCGGCGCGTTCATACTCGCGCAGGGCGAGGTCGGGTTTGCCGGCGTGCTCGTAGCTGACAGCGAGTTGAAGGTGCTCCGCCGGCGTCAGTGGATCGACGGCCGCACGCCCGCCGGGCATCATGCAGCCGCCGAGCAGAAAGGCTGCCATCAGGACGAAGGCGTGAGGAGGAGATAGTGATTTCCGGCGCGCTGCCATTGACGTTGAAAGACCTGCCGCGCCACCCGGGCGCCGGCGGGTTTGGTGTTGAGATAAGTCACCCCGTCCTCGCTCCAGCCCGTGAGGGCGGTGAAGTGGGGTTGCCGGAACTGCGCGACGCCCAGATCGAGCAGCACGATCGGCGGCAATCCGCGGTTGAGCGCCGCTTGCAGGTCGGCGAGCGTGCCGGTCCTCAGCTCGGCCCGAAAACCGTGCTGCCGGGCAAACCACGCCAGATCGGTCAACAGCACGCCGCGGGCGGTGGGGCTGTAGATCGCGTCGCCGATGATCGCCTCCGGCACCGCGACGCCATGGAAGGCGAGCACGGAGGCCAGCGTGGTGGGGCCGCATTGGTAACGCGCGCTGGATTGCGGGGCCAAAGCCAAGCGGGGCGCGGCGGACACACAGCCGCCGAGCCCCGAGCCGAGCATGGCCAACACCGCGGCGAACACACATTTCCGGCAGTGCGACATCGGTAAAAAAACGGCCGGCTTCAACGGCGCACGGCCATGATCAGATAGACCAGAAGGATGATCACCAGGATGGTGACGATGATGCCGCCGTCGCCGCCGGCCATGATGACGTCGGATTGCGCGGCAAGCTGATGCAGTTCCTCATCGGAGGCGTTGGCGAGCCGTTGCTGGATTTCCGCCGGGGTGAACCCAAGTTCGCCGAGGCGCTGCTGCACCACCTTGTGTTCCAGCGAGAGCTGGATCGAGGCGAGATCGGCGTCGCGCGTGGATTCGGAGAGCAGGGCCGAGGAGGAGATCGGACTGGCGGAGACCGCGGGCAGGACCGCGAACAGGCCGATGGCAAGAGCGAGGCCCACCCCCAAGGGGCGGATCCAAGCGAGAAGACGGAACGGACAGGATAGGTTATTCATGAGGGAAAGGATCCCGTTGGGGGATCGCTGCCAGCATAGTCATTCCCGTCCCGCTGCGCCTATGGGGTCTTACCCGCTCTCGCGGTGCGCCGCCACAGGGACATGGGGCGGTCGATTCCGGGCCGGCAGGTTTGCCTTTCGCGCTTGGCTGACTTCCCTCGACGCGATGCAGCACTACGATTTCACCGACCGCTTCCGCGCACTCTATCAGCGCGCCGTCGAGCTCTACGGCACCGGCCAGCGCGGCGCCGACACCTTCTTTTCCGCCGAGGAGCAGGCCTTCCTCGCCGCCCAAGGCCTCACGGCGCAGAATCTCTACGACTACGCCGAGGACCACGTCGGTTACGGCGAGCCGGGCTATGATCTCGCCCTCGCGATCGAACTGGTGCGGCGCGATTATTTTCTGAACGCACAGCAGGGCCGCGCGTCGACCCGCGTGCTCGATGAGACGACGATGCCGGCCAAGGACGCCGCGGTCGAGGGCATCGCCTGGCTGCCGCGGGTCATCCCCAAGGCGAAGGCCAAGCTGCGCGGCGAGCTGCCAGCGTCGCTCATGTATTGCTGCGGCGGCGACCGCCGCTTCTTCAAGCAGCACGACATCCATCCGGCCGAATTCCTCAGCCTCGTCTGGCGTCACGAGCAGGACGACGCGGCGATCATCCGCTGGGTCGTGCAACGCAGTCGCGCCGCCCGCTGATTTCCGTCGCCGGCGAGTTGACGCCGCCTAGTCGGAGCGCACGTTGACCGCATGCCGCTGCGGGCCCTCGTCGTCGACTTCAACTCGTTCTTCGCCTCCGTTGAACAGCAGGAGCGGCCCGAGTTGCGCGGGCGCCCCGTGGCCATCCTGCCCGTGCTAGCGGAGACGACGGGCTGCATCGCGGTGAGCGGCGAGGCGAAGCAGCGCGGCCTGAAGCGCAACCTCCGGGTCGCCGAGGCGCGCGCGCTGGTGCCCGACCTCGTCTTCGTCGAGTCGCGGCCCGAGACCTACATCGCCTACCATCACCGGCTCGTGGAGGTCATCGAATCCTGCCTGCACATCGACCGGGTGGGCTCCATCGACGAGGTCACGTGCGGGCTCGCCGGGCGTCTGGCCGAGCCCGCGGCCGCCCGCGCCGCCGCCACGCGCATCAAGCAGGCGATACGCCGCGAGGTGGGAGACTGTCTCCGCTGTTCGATCGGCATCGCGCCCAACTGGCTGCTCGCGAAGGTCGCCTCCGACCTGCAGAAACCCGACGGACTTGTCGTGCTCGACGACGCCGACCTGTCCGGCCGCCTGTTCCCGCTTGCGCCGACCGACATCGCCGGCATCGGCTCCGGCATGGACGAACGCCTGCGCCGGCACGGCATCACGACGATGGCGCAGCTCTTTGCTGCGCCGTTGCGCGAGTGGCGCGGGCTCTGGGGCGGCGTGCGCGGCGAGCAGATGTGGCGCCTGTTGCACGGCGAGGACCTGCCGCCCTTCGAGCAGGCGTCGGACCAGACGATCGGCCACGGCCACGTGCTGCCACCGGAACTACGCAACGAACCCGCGGCCTTTTCCGTTCTACATCGCCTTCTCCAGAAGGCGGCGATGCGCCTGCGCGACTCCGGGCTCTACGCCGGCATGCTTCAGGTGCACGTCAGCTACGCCGGCGAAGACCGCTGGGGCGACGAGATCCGGTTCAACGAGACGCAGGACACGCTGCGGCTCACCCAGGCGCTGAACCAGCTCTGGGAACGCCGCCCTGCCCGCCTGCACGGTCGCGCCCCGCGCAAGGTCGGCGTGCGCCTGTTGCACCTCCTCCGCAGCGAGGCGCACACGCCCGACCTGTTCAGCGGCGCGGAAGAGCAGGCGCACGGCCGGCTGCTCGGCGTCGTCGACCAGCTCAACAAGACCTTCGGCAAGAACTCCGTCTACTTCGGCAGCGCCTTGGGCGCGACCCACTACGCGCCCATGCGGATCGCCTTCACCCGCATCCCCAAACCCGAACTCGAGGAAATCGACCGCGCCCGCGGCCGCCGGCTGCGCCCGCCGCAACCACCCGTCCCCCGCACTGAGGACAGTGACGCGCCCGCCGACGAATGAGCATTCCAGAGCAGAGCACGCCGCCCGCGTCGCCGCAGCCTGCCTCCCGGCTCAGGGCATCAACCGCTCGACCGCCCAGCTGCCATCGGCCTGCCGGCGATACATGAAGCGGTCGTGCAGCCGGTTCGGACGCCCTTGCCAAAACTCGAAGCTCTGCGGCGTCACGCGGTAGCCGCCCCAATTCGTCGGCAGCGGAATCTCGCCCTGCGCGAACTTAGCCTTCATCTCCGCGAATTTCTGCTCCAGCAGCGCGCGCGTCGTGATGACCGAGCTCTGACGCGAGGCCCAGGCGCCGATCTGGCTGTCCCGCGGGCGCGAGAGGAAGTATCGCAACGACTCCGCGGCGCCGATCTTCTCCGCCGTGCCGGTCACCACCACCTGACGCTCCAGCGGCAACCACGGGAACATGAGCGCCACGCGCGGATTGGCGGCGAGATCGTGCGCCTTGGCGCTTTCGTAATTGGTGTAGAACACGAAGCCGCGCTCGTCGAAGCCCTTCAACAACACGGTGCGCAGGTTCGGCCGCCCGCTCGCATCCGCGGTCGCGAGCGACATCGCGTTCGGCTCCAGCACCTGGGTCTCGATCGCCTCGCGCATCCACAGGTCGAACTGCTCGAACGGGCTGGTCCGGAGGTCCGGCAGATCCAGCGAGCGGGAGGCGTAGTTGCGACGGAGTTCCTGCAGATTCATGGCCGGAGAGCATCAGGCGCGCGCCGAGCCGAGGCAAGCAACGCCTGCCGCCTGCGCCGCATGATTGACCCCCGGAGCCGTTGTGCTTCCGTGGCAGCGTGACCGTGGATACCGAACGCCTCCCGCTCCTGCTCGTCTTCAATCCGAGCAACCAACTTGCCGTGCGCGTGGCGGATGCCCGCTTTTCTGCTCCCTTCGCCGGCCCAGACGCCGAGGCGCAGGTGCGCGCGCATTTCCCGGATCACACCCCACCTGCGCCCTTCTACACGGTCGAGTCGGGCGGTCGCATGTGGGCAGTGTCGCTGGTCCAGGTGTCCGACGCCGCGCCGCCGGACGGCATCGCCTTCCGCTCGCTGGAACAGCTCGAGCTTTCCTCCCCGCCCCCGGATGCGCTCCTCACCGCGGCCCTCCGCGGGCTGGAGCCGCATCTCATCGCGGTCCCTTACCTGCATCTCGGGGAGAACGACTACATCTACCGCTTCCGCGTCGAGCGCGACCGCAACCGCTCGATTTACGCCCAGGACGGCGAGGCCCGCGCCCTTTACCAAAGCAAGCTGTGCGAGGCCATCAAGGCCCTGTCGCGCACCAACGAGCGCTCGGCCTCCGCGCCGGCACTGCTCGATTTCGGCGCGGTGCAATATGTGATCCCCAGCCATTTCGGCTTCTGCCTCGGCGTGAAGAACGCCATCGAGCGCGCCTACGAATCCCTCGCGGAAAACCCGGGCCGGCGCGTGTTCATGCTGAGCGAGCTGATCCACAATCCCTTCGTGAACGAGGATCTGCTCCGCCGCGGGCTGCGTTATCTCCAGACCGACAAGGGCGTGCCGCTCACGACCTCGGGCCGGCCCGCGCAACCGGACACCACCGAGCCGTTGCTGTGGAACACGCTCACCGGCGACGACGTCGTGATCATCCCGGCCTTCGGCGCGACTGACGAGGACAAGAAGCGGCTTGTCCGCAAGGGCATCCGGGTCGCGCAATACGACGCCACCTGCATGCTGGTGGAAAAGGTCTGGAAAGCCGCGCGCGCCTTCGGCCGCGAGGGCTTCACCGTCATCATCCACGGCAAGAGCGAGCACGAGGAGACCAAGGCGACGTTCTCCAACACCCGGCGTTACGCTCCGTCGATCATCATCCGCTCGCTCGCCGAGGCCCGCCTGCTCGGCGACTACATCGCGCAGCCGACCCCCGAGGGACGCGCGGCGATCCTCCAGCGCTTCGCGGGCCTGCACACGCCCGACTTCGATCCGGCCGTGCATCTCGACCGCCTCGCCATCGTCAACCAGACGACGCTGCTCATGAACGAGACGGCGGCGATCATCGACTACTTCAAGGCCGTCTTCGTCGCCCGCTACGGCGAGACCGACGGCCCCGCGCACGTGGGCGGCGCAGGCAAGAAGGACACGCTCTGCTACGCCACGCAGGTCAACCAGGACGCGCTGGCCCGCGCGCTCGGCGAGCCGCTCGACGCCGCCTTCATCGTGGGCGGCAAGAACAGCTCCAACACCTACCAGCTCTACCGCGTCTGCGAGCAGAAGCTCGGCAACCGCGCCTTCTTCATCCAATCCGAGTCGAGCATCCGCTCGCGCTGCGAGATCGAGCACTACGTCTTCCCGGCGACCGGCCTCGGCAAGGGCGGCCATACCGAGGTTCATCCGCTGTGGGGGAAGGACGACGTGGCGCCCAAACGCGTGCTCATCACGGGCGGCGCCTCCTGTCCGGACGGACTCGTCCAACAGGTCATCGTGCGCATCAATGCGTTGTTCCCACCCGAGCGGCTGCGCCCGATCGAAGCCGTGCTCGCCGACCTGCAGGCATAAAAAAGCCGGCCCGCAGGGCCGGCTGGAGAGTGTCGCGACAGGAAGCGGAGCTCAGAAGCGCACGCTGATGCCACCGCGCAGGCCGATGGCGTTGCCGAGGTCGATCGTCGCGGTGCGACCGGCGACGGACATCTCGTAAGTGCCGAATTGCTGCATCGAAACGCCGGCGAACAAACCGGTGCGCTCGGTGGCGGCCCAGTCGAGGTTCACGTCGGCGTAGAAGCCCGCCAGCACCTTGCTGTCGGCATCCCAACGCTGATCGATGATCGGACCGTCAAGCTCAGGAATTTCGATCTGCTCGACCACCGTGTAACGGCTGCCCGCATAGGCCCCAGCGACTCCGGCGCTGGCGCTGAGCCCGATGCGCTCGGTGAGTTGCGTGCGCAAGGACGGGCCTACGCGGATCATGAAATAAGCCCCTTTCACCTGCCAATTTCCCTGCACATCGACGTTGCCAACAGCAACGGGTGCGCCCTCCTCGACGGGGTCGTAGACGACCGGCGCGGTGGTCTCGAGATTGGTGTTACTGGGATTGGGATTGGACGGATAATAGGCGAAAGTCGGGCCGCCAAACGATCCCGTGGGCAGGGTGCCGACGATGGTGTAGTAGTCGGAGCGCTTCATCAGCGTGGCCTGCACGGTGCCGCCGGCCTTGGCGTTCATCGTGTTCATCGCAATGCCCGCGGTGAATCCCCAATTGATGCGCCGGCCGATCGTGCCGATCGTGCGTGCGAGCGCCATCTCGAGCCCGGGATTGATGCCTTCATCCTCCTCGAAAGACCCACCCAGCGAAGTGGTCGAATAGTTGCTCATCCGGACGCGATTCCCTTCGATTTGATCGATGCCCACCGCCTGCCACTCGCGACTGTGCCCATCGACGTAACTGAGACCATCGCCTTCCGGTGTGTCGGTGACCACCCCCGGATCGCCATTCGACGCCGCGGGTCCACGCGTAAGCTTGTGAACCTGATACCGCCCACTGCCATCGTTGATGGTGTAATAGGTGAAGGAGCCCTCAGTGTTGCCCGGTTGAGTGATAGTGGTAGTATGCGCCTCCAAGGAGCGGCTTTCGAGGGAGTCTTTCTTGACGAAGCCGTCGGCATAAGCGCGATCACCGTTTTCGAGCGGGCCGTTAACGTAGGGATTCACCGCGCCCAGATTGCCGAATTTGACGCTCGCTCCCTTACTGAGGACGCGAACACCGAAAGTGAGCGTGCTCTTCGGCACATACCACTCGTCGGTGGGCAACGTGTATTGGACCTGCTCCTCGTCGGTGGATTGGGCGGCCGCGGGCAGGACAAAGGACGCCAGCAGCGCCACGGGGAGAACGGAACGGAGATTCATTCGGGATAGGTGAAACAGATGGCTTGGGATGGGAAAAGCCAAATGTGAGGATGTTCCCGCCTTCCAGCGGGATAAATCGGCCATTTTCCGCCACGGCCACCCGTCGGCGGCCTCAGGCCTTCTCGATCGGCTCCGGCGGCTCGTCCTTGAGCAGGCCCAGCTGCCGCATCTTCCGCTTCAAGTCCTCTTCCTTTTGCTCGAGCTCGGTCTCCTTCTCCTGTTGCTCCTGCATCTTCTGGAAGAGGGTTGCCTCGCTCTGGTCGAGGAATTCCTCCCGGTCCTTCAGCACCTGGCGCTGCTCCTTGAGGGAAGCCTCCTGCCGGTCGAGCTCCTCCTTGAGTTTCTTCAACGCCTCCTGTTGTTCGGGCGAAATGCCTTCGCTGGAAACGGGCTGCCGGCGCGCGGCCTCGATCACGCGCTCACGCGCCACGAGCAAGGCCTCGGCCTCGGCGAGTTCGCGTTCCCGCTCGGCCAGCTTGGTCTGCGCTTCGGCCACGGCGGCGTCGCGCTCGGCGACCTTGGCCTCGAGGGCGCGGATGGCCTTCTCCAGTTCCTCCACCTGCGAGCCGCTGAGCGCGCCCGCGGCGGCGTTCCACGGCGCGCGCGACTGGGAAAAAATGCTGTCGATCGAGCGACGAGCCTCGACCGTGGCGGCCGTCGCCTCCTGCGCGCGCTGCAACGGACTGGCGCGGCGCGGCAGCACCAAGGGCTTCAACCCGAGTGCAGGCTTGCCGGCGGGCGGTTTCAGGCCTGTGCCGAATGGCGAAGCTCCGGCCGGAGGCGGAAAAGCGCCGGGACGGAGCGAGGGAGCGGGATCGGAGGCGGACACGACGGCAAGGGCGACCCGCTCAGCCGCGACCGAAAAGGCGGGCGAAGAAGCCAGTCTTCTTCGGCTCGGTCGCAGCCTCGGAAGCGAGCTTGGATTCGCCCGCACCGAACGAGGCACGGGCCAGCTGGGCAACGATCGCCTCGCGCGCAGGGTCGTTGATCGGCACGAGATAACGTTCGAACGCCTGCCCCTGTTTGATCTGCGTGCAGGCGGCGGCGTGCTGATCCTTGAACCACGCGATGGCGGCATCGAGGCGCAGCTTGACCTGGCGCTCGAGCGCTTCGCGTCTGGCGCTGTCCAACTTCTGCGCGACGGGCGCCTGCGCGGGCGGCAGCGTGGCGCCGTAGGCGAGCGCCAGCCCGATCTGGTCGGCGCGGCTGAGCTCGGCCACCGCGAGACCGAGCGCCTCAGGCAGGTGCAAACCGAGCGCGCCGCGGCGGAACGGCAGAAACTCCCCGATGCCCGCCTCGTCGCCGTGCGTCAGCGCATTGAGCAGGCTGCGGAAGTCGCCGCCGATGACGACGCGGGTCGACATCTGCTGCGCGAGGTTGGCGAACTCGCCAAGGGTCTTCACGCCCTCGGAGGCGCAGACGATGCGCGTGCCTTCGGTGAGATTGACGAGTTGGAGCGGGAACGCCGGCGGAATCTCGAGCCGCGCGAGCGTCTTGAGGATCGGGTTCTCCTTCGCGGCGCTTTCCTCGACCTGCTCGACCATGTCGCCGAAGGGGTCGTCGAAGGCGAGCGTCTCCTTGAGGATGCCGACGAGCAGGTCCGCGCGGGCGGACTGGCCCGCGATCTCGGGCAGCATCAGCAGCTCGTCGTAGGTGAAGTCGATGTATTTGGACGGCTTCTCCTCGTCGCCCTGCACGGGCCAGGCGTCGCCCTCGAGGTTTTGCGCGAGGCTGTGCAGCGACGTGTCGGCCATGATGGAGGTGCGGAATTTCTTCCGGACCTCATCCCACTCCTTCGGCGTGAATTTCGGCATGGTGTAATCCGGGGATGATCAGGCGCTGGACCCGTGCTCGACGATCTCCGCGGCGAGCTGGCGGTAGTCGTTGGTGACGCTGTCGGACTCGGTCGGCTCGGTGCCGACGAGGCTGACGGGCAGGCCGAGCGTGACGGCGCGGCGCACGACCATGGCATCGCGGATCTGCGTGCCGAAGATCTTGGCCGACGCGGCCACGCCGCGTTTCTGCGCCTTGAATTGATTCAAGCGGAGCTGCATGCGCATCTTCGGCACCTCGATGTCGGTGTTGAGCTTGATCGAGTTGAAGACGATGCCGTAGACCTGTGCCGCCGGACCCATCGCGCTCGTGCGGAAGCTCGCGGAGGTCTGCTGGAAGCGCATCAATTTTTCCACCAGCAGCGTGAAGCCGATCAGGCTGAGCGCGTCGGGGTTGGCCGGGACGTAGATCTCGTTCGCGCAGTAGATGCCGTTCTGGGAGGCGCGCAGGATATTGGGCGGGCAATCGAAGAGGATGACGTCGTAATCCTTTTCGACCTCCGCGAGCTGTTCCTGGAAAATCGCGTAGGACGGGCGTTTCGGGTCGGGCTTATATTCGCCTTCGAGATCCACGAGGTTGAAGGTCGTCGGCACGAGATCGAGGCCCGGCAGCAGTTTCTCGCCCTCCTTGCCCTCGACGACGTCCTTGATGATGAGATCCTTCACCCGCGCGGTGCCCGGGTCGTAGATGGAGTAGATCGAGCCCACGCCGCCGGCGTTGATCTTGTTCCAGCGTTCCAGCTTCAGCAGCCAGATGCTGGCGTTGGACTGCGTATCGAAGTCGAACAACAGCACGCGCAGCCCGCGCTGGGCCAGCGCCGCGGCGGTGTTGACGATGAGCGAGGTCTTGCCGACGCCGCCCTTGTAGTTGATGAAAGCGATTTTGCGGGCCATTGGGAAGGTTGGCGACTGAGGGCAAAATGGTGCCAACGTTCACGGAAGCGCGAGTTAAAAATCTCGCGAAACATTGCGCCGACACGCGCAATTTCCGGCTTCGCCTGCGGCCCGTTTTTCGCAACCTCCCGCCATGCCCGAGCTTTCCCTGCAACAGCGTTTCTCCCCCGCCAGCATCTGCTTCGGCTGCGGCCCGGCCAACCCCCAGGGCCTCCACGTCCAGAGTCACGTGCGCGGCGACGAGGTCGTGGCTACCTGGCACCCGGCCGCCCATCATCAGGCTTTCCCGGGCGTCCTGAACGGCGGCATCATCGGCTCCTTGCTCGATTGCCACTGCAACTGGACCGCCGCCTGGCATCTCATGCAGCAGGGCGGGCTCGAGAAACCGCCGTGCTGCGTGACGGCCGATTACGCCATCAAGATGATGCGCCCCACCCCGGCCGACGGTCCGGTCGAACTCGTCGCACGTGTCGTCGCGTCGTCCGCCGACCGCGCCACCGTCGAGGCCACGCTCTCCGCCGCGGGCAAACCCCGCGCCACTTGCCGCGGCACCTTCGTGGCCGTGCAACCGGGCCACCCCGCCTATCATCGCTGGTAAAGGGGCAAGCGCCCGCGTCCTGCCGCCCGCGCCGCGCTCCGGAATGTTGCGCAATCGTGACCTGCACGCCACCCCGGCGTCACGCGTCGCGGCGACAATGCGGCATGCCCACCCGCATCCTCGCCGTTGACGATGAGCCCGAGATCACCGACCTGATCCGCTATCACCTCACGCGCGCAGGCTACGAGGTCGACACCGCCGCGAACGGCTGGGAGGCGCTCGCCGCCATCCAACGCCACCGCCCCGACCTCATGCTGCTCGACCTCATGCTGCCGGACCTCGACGGCTTCGGCGTCTGCGAAATTCTCCGCCGCGAGGCCGCGACCGCCACCATCCCGATCGTCATCATCTCCGCCTGGGCCTCGCCGGACTCGCGCAACCTCGGCCTCGAACTCGGCGCGCTCGACTACATCACCAAGCCGTTCAGCCCG
>JAMPXH010000106.1 GCA_023701285.1 Candidatus Didemnitutus sp. | reverse complement strand
TGCGCGGATCGTCGGGCAGCACGTAGAAATAATTTCTCCCGCGCTGGAGCGTGCCGGTGAGGGTGGGGTTGCCGCGGGAGAGCACCTCGATGACGCGGCCAGCTTTCTCGTCGGGCTTGAGGAAACGGTATTCGGAGCGTTCGCGTCCGGTGATGAGGCGGACGACGACGGTGTCGCCGTGCAGGGCGACGCCGGTGTTCTCGTTCGCGATCTGAATGGGCGGCTCCTTGCCCGGCTGGTTGACCTTGGCCTCGGGGAAGACGATGGCGGAGCCGCCTTGGCGGAAGGAAATCCTGCCGGTGATGAGATCGGCCTCCTTGGGGAGGCAGAGCCGGTCGCCCTTCACGAGGACGATGGTGCCGGTGCGGACAAGTTCGTGGACCTCGTGGTTGAACTTGCGGCGGTCCTTGGTGTTTAGGCGGAACTCGCGGCCGAGCTTGTCGGCGGAGACGGGGACGTAGTCGCGGTGGGAAAGGTGCTGGAGGACGCGGTCGCGTAGATTCATGGGATCGGACAAAAGGGTGGAAGGGGAGGGGCGCTGCGCGCCGGCTCGGCCGCAACGCGCGGCATTTCGTCTGGCACGGTGCGGGCGCAGCCGTAGCGTGGCAACATGCGAATTGTCCACGCGGCGAGCGAGATGTTCCCTTACGTGAAGACCGGCGGGCTGGCGGATGTCGTCGGGGCGCTGGCGCCGGCGCTCGCGGTGCGGGGGCACGAGGTCGAGGTGTATCTGCCCGGTTACCGCGCGTTGCTCGAGCATCCGGCGGCGCAGGCGGCGGAGCGCGGGGCGCCCTTCGCGATCGAGCTCGGCGGGCGCGCGGTGGCGGGCGAGATCCACACGTTCCGGCCGCAGGCGGGGCTCGCGGTGCGCCTGGTGGTGCGCGACGAGTTCTTCGACCGCCGTCATCTCTACTGGAACGGGCGGCGCGATTACGACGACAACGACGCGCGCTTCAGCTTCTTCGCGCAGGCGGTGGTGGAGGCGATCCGGCGCGACGGGCGCGGTGTCGATGTCGTGCACGCGCACGACTGGCAGGCGGGGCTGTTGCCGCTGCTGCTGCGGGAAGCGGCGCGGCGCGACGGGCGCGTGTGGGCGCGGCGCACGGTGTTCACGATCCATAACATCGCGTATCAGGGCGTGTTTCCGGCGGCGTCGTTCGCGCTCACGAACCTGCCCGCGGCCTACCGCGGCATCGAGGGCGGCATCGAATACCACGGGCAGATCAGCCTGTTGAAGGCGGGCATCGCGTTCGCCGACCGCGTGACGACAGTGAGCCCGAACTACGCGCGCGAGATCCGCGTGCCCGGCGGCGGCTGTGGGCTCGACGGCGTCCTGCGCGCGCGTGGCGCAGCGGTCTCGGGGGTGCTGAACGGCATCGACACTGCGGTGTGGAACCCCGCGACCGATCCGGCGCTGCCGGCGACCTACAATGCGGACGACCTCCGCGGCAAGCAGGCCTGCCGCACGGCGCTGTTGCGTCAGGTGGGCTGGGGCGAGGAGTTCAGCGGGCCGGTGTTTGGCATGATCAGCCGCATGACGGCGGCGAAGGGGCACGATCTCGTGCTGGCGGTCGCGGACTTTTTCCGCCGCCACAAGGCGCGGCTGGTCGTGCTCGGCTCAGGCGACGCCGCGATCGAGGAGGCGTTCCGCGCGCTCGCTGCGAAGCTCCCGGCCAAGGTCGCGGTGTGCGTGCGCCTCGACGAGAAGATGAGCCATCTCGTGGAGGCGGGCGCGGATTTCTTCCTCATGCCCTCGCGCGCTGAGCCCTGCGGGCTCAACCAGATGTATAGCCAGGCCTACGGCACCGTGCCGCTTTGCGGGCGCGTCGGCGGCTTGGTGGACACGGTGATCGACCTGCGCGAGGACCCCGAGGCCGGCACGGGTTTCCTGCTGGAGCCGACGGAGGACGGCCTGCGCGGGGCCTTGCTCGCGGCGATGAAATTGCACGCCGACAAACCGTGGCTCGACGCCGTGCGGCGGCGCGGCATGCGGCGGGATTTCTCGTGGGCAAAGCCGGTCGCGGCCTACGAGCTGCTTTACAAAACGGAAGAGTGAACTACCGGTGCGAACCGTGCGCCCCACCATCGTCTGGTTCCGTCAGGACCTGCGCTTGCAGGACAACCCCGCGCTGCACGCGGCCATGCAGCGCGGTCCGGTCGTGCCCGTCTACGTGCTCGACGACGCCGGCGAGGCGGTGTGGCCGATGGGCGGCGCCTCGCGCTGGTGGCTGCACCACTCGTTGGTGGCGCTCGACGCAGCGCTGCGCGAGCGCGGCTCACGGCTCGTGCTCGCGCGCGGCGACAGCGGGGCGGTGCTGCGCGAACTGGCGCGCCGCACGGATGCGGCGGCGATCCACTGGAACCGCCGCTATGAGCCCGCGGCGATCGCGCGCGACGCGGCGCTGAAGACGGAGTTCTCGGCGGCCGGCGTGGAGGCGCGGAGTTTCGCCGGCTCGGTGCTCTTCGAGCCGCACGCGGTGCGGAATAAATCGGACAATCCGTTCCAGGTGTTCACGCCTTTCTGGAAACATTGCCTGACGCTGTCCGTCGAGGTGCCGCTGCGTCTGCCTGCGGGGCCGATCGCCGCGCCAGCGAAGTGGCCGGACTCGCTCGCGCCGGCTGCGCTGGAGCTCTTGCCGCGCCTGCCGTGGGCGGAAGGCTTCGCGCGCGAGTGGCAACCCGGCGAGGCCGGTGCGGAGAAGCGGTTGCGGCGCTTCGTCGCGGGCGCGATGGAGGACTACGCCGACCAGCGCAACTTCCCCGACACGTCCGGCACTTCCGCGCTTTCGCCGCACCTGCATTTCGGCGAGATCGGCCCGCGTCAGGTGTGGGCGGCGGTGCAGGCACTGAGCAACGACAGCGGCGTGTTTCCGCCGAGCCGGGGCGCGCAGGTGTTTCTGAGCGAGGTCGGCTGGCGCGAGTTCGCGTATCATCTGCTCTTTCATTTCCCGCACACGCCGGCGGCGCCGTTGCGGGAGGAGTTCGCGGCGTTCCCGTGGCGCAGCGACGCGGCGCAGCTGCGCGCGTGGCAGCGGGGACGGACCGGTTACCCGATCGTGGACGCCGGCATGCGCCAGCTGTGGCAGACGGGCTGGATGCACAACCGCGTGCGCATGATCGTGGCGTCGTTCCTCGTGAAACACCTGCGGCTGTCCTGGCGCGAAGGCGCGGCGTGGTTCTGGGACACGCTGGTGGATGCGGACCTCGCGGCCAACACGCTCGGCTGGCAATGGACCGCCGGCTGCGGGGCGGACGCGGCGCCGTATTTCCGCATCTTCAACCCGGTGTTGCAGGGCATGAAGTTCGATCCCGAAGGCGCCTACGTGCGCCGCTGGGTGCCGGAGTTGGCGCGGGTGCCGGTGGAGTTCATCCACCGGCCGTGGGAGGCGGCGCCGCTGGACCTGCGCGCGGCCGGCGTCACGCTGGGGCGCGAGTATCCGGCGCCGATCGTCGATCACGCCCAGGCGCGCGCTGCGGCGTTGGCGGCGCTTGAATCCATCCGCAAGTCTCGCCCGTAACCACGGGTGATGTCCGCGCCAATCCGCCACCTCGTCGCCGTGTTGGGCGATCAGCTCGATGCCGCCTCGGCGGCGTTCGATGACTTCGATCCGGCGCGCGACGCCGTGTGGATGGCGGAGGTCGCGGAGGAATCCACGCATGTGTGGGTGGCGAAGCCCCGCATCGTGATGTTTCTGGCGGCCATGCGGCATTTTCGTGACGAGTTGCGCGCGCGCGGCTGGACGGTGCACTACCGTTGTCTCGACGAGCCCGGCAACGCCGGCACGCTCGCCGGCGAGCTGGAGCAGGCGCTCGCGCGGCTGCGTCCGGCGAAACTCATTTTGGTCGAGGCCGGCGAATGGCGGGTGGAACAGCAGGTGGCGGCCGTCGCGCGGGTGGACCACGTGCCGCTGGAGGTGCGGACCGACCGGCATTTTCTGTGCAGCCGCGCCGAATTCGCCGCGCACGCCGCGGGCCGCAAGCAGCTGCGCATGGAATTTTTCTACCGCGAGATGCGGCGGCGGCACCGCGTGCTGCTCGATGCGCAAGGCGAGCCCGAGGGCGGGCAATGGAATTACGACGAGGACAACCGGGCGAGCTTCGGAGCGGAGGGACCGCCGCGTCTGCCGGCCCCGGTGCGGTTCGAGCCGGACGCGGTGACGCGCGAGGTGATGGAGCTGGTGGAACGGAGATTCCCGCGACATCCGGGCCGCTTGGCGCAGTTCGACTGGCCGGTGACGGCGGAGCAGGCGCGCGCGGCGTTGGCGGATTTCATCGGACATCGGCTGGCGGAGTTCGGGCGTTATCAGGACGCGATGTGGGTGGGGGAGCCCTGGCTGTTTCACGCGCGGATCGCCGCGGCGATGAACCTGAAACTGCTCCCGCCGCGCGAGATCATCGCCGCTGTGGAGCAGGCTTATCGCGACGGACGCGCACCGCTCGCCGCCGTGGAGGGCTTCATTCGGCAGATCCTCGGCTGGCGCGAATACGTGCGCGGCATCTATTGGCGCGAGATGCCGTCCTACCTCGGCCGCAACGCGCTCGGGGCGCAGGAGCCGTTGCCCGGTTTCTACTGGACCGGCGAGGTGCCGATGCGCTGCCTGCGCGAGGCGATCGGCCAGACGCTCGAGCACGGCTACGCGCATCACATCCAACGGCTGATGGTGACGGGCCTCTACGCGCTCTTGCTCGGCGTGGAGCCGCAGCGCGTGCACGAGTGGTATCTCGCCGTCTATGCCGACGCCGTGGAGTGGGTGGAGCTGCCCAACACGGTGGGCATGTCCCAGTATGCCGATGGCGGGTTGATGGCCTCGAAGCCCTACGTGGCCACGGGCAAATACATCCAGCGCATGAGCAACTATTGCGCGGGCTGCCGGTTCGATCCGGCGAAGGCCACCGGGGCGAACGCGTGTCCGTTCACGACGCTATACTGGGATTTCCTGCTGCGGCATGCGCCGGCGCTCAGCCGCAATCCCCGCATGGCCCTCCAAGTGAAGAACCTCGCCCGGCTGACCGAACCCGAGCGCGCTGCGATCCGTCAGCGGGCCGCGGCCATCCGCGCCGGTGGCGGCGTGCCACCGGCGCCCGCGGTGCCGGCCGGTGAACTACCGCTTGCCTGAATCATGGCCCGGATGCGTCGCAAAGCCGATCTGCCGAGCAAGGATTGCGCCGTGTGCGGGCGCCCCTTCGTGTGGCGAAAAAAGTGGGAAAAGTTCTGGGCAGACGTGCGTTACTGCTCCGATGCCTGCCGGGCCAGGCGCCGGGAAGCGCGGCCGCCTGCGGCTTGAAAATCCGGGCTTCCCAAGCGCCCTGCGGATTGTATGGTTTTGAACCTTTATATGCAGAAAACCCTCATCATCTTTAAGCCCGATTGCATGGAGAAGCGCCTCGTTGGCACCGTGCTGCAGCGCTTCGAAGCGGCCGGCTTCGACATCATCGGCGCCAAGCTCACGCGCCTGACCTCCGCGCAGCTGCGCGAGCACTACGCCCACGTGGCCGACAAGCCGTTTTACCCGGAGATTGAGCAGTTCATGAGCTCGCGTCCGGTCGTCGTCATGGCGCTGCGCGGCGACAACATCGTTCAGCGCGTCCGCGACCTGCTCGGGCCGACGGATTCCCGCAAGGCTGCCAAGGGCACGATCCGCGGCGACTTCGGCACGGAGATGATGAAGAATGTCGTCCATGCGTCCGACAGCGAGGAGAACGGTCTCAAGGAGATCGCTCGCTTCTTCCGTCCCGAGGAAGTTCTCGCTTAACGCGACTGCACACTTGACGACTGCGCGCCGGGTGCGCTTATTTCGCCCCTCTCGCAGTTCCGCCCTCATCGTCTAGCGGCTAGGACGGGGCCCTCTCAAGGCCCAAACCGGGGTTCGATTCCCCGTGAGGGCGCCAATTTTAAGGCGCATCCTACCGGATGCGCCTTTGTTTTGTCCGGATGACAAATCAACGGTGTTCTGTTCCGCGGACTTGATTGCCCGGAATCGACTGCTAGGGGTCATGGTATGGGGAGTGGTCGCCAAACAACTCAGGTCAAAGCGATGCCCAAACTCAGCGGCCGGGTCGTCATCGTGGAGGACCAACTGCTGGTGGCTGAGCTCTTCGGCGCTCATTGCCGGCAAATGGGACTGGAGGTCGTCGCGATGTGCGCGTTGCTCGAGGAGGGCGTCGCTACGATCCGGCGGCTCAAGCCCGACCTCGTGCTGATGGATTTCTCGCTGCCGGACGGGAACGGGTTGTCCGCGGCCGTCCAGCTCATGGGCGAGATCCCCACGTTGCGCGTGATCGGCATCTCCTCTCACCGCGACCCCTGGACCATGCTGCAGGTCCAGCGCAGCGGGTTGCACGGCTTCGTGGACAAGAATGAGCAGCGGCCGGAAATTCTGAGCGAAGCGATCGAGGCGGTGCTCTTCGGGCGCACTTTCTACACTGAGGTCGTCGGTCGGGCCAGCGCGGAGCTGCGGCGCGATCCCCATGCCTTCAACCGTGTCCTGTCCGACTACGAGATGCGGGTGCTGGCACTCATCGGCGAGGCGAAGGATGACCACGAAATCGCGGCCGTGCTCGGCATCAGCCCGTCCACGGCGCAGTCGCGCCGGCGCGACATCATGAAGAAACTCGACATCCACAGCACGCCGAAGCTGATCCACTTCGCGCTGGCCCAGGGTTTGGTGCGCGCCGATCAGATCCCGGGGCGGCAGTGAGCGCTCACGTTCCGGCGCGGAGTTCGCGGACGAGTTCGTCCAGCTGCTCCGCAAGCTGTTGCCAGAGCGACGCGGCGCGCTCCCAGTGGCCGAGCGCAACCGCCGCCTCCACCTCGCGTGCGCTGGTCTCGTGCGTCCCCGCACCGAGATAAGCGCAACGGCCGACGAGCTTGTGCGCGGAGCGGCTGGCCCAGGCGGAATCGCGGGCCGCGAGCGCCTGCGTCATCTCCTGCGCCTCGCCGGCAAGGGCGGTGGCGAAATCGCGAATCTCGTCCGCGGGTGCGATGCCCTTGCGCCGGGCCAGGGCAGTCAGCGCCTCGAGCGGATCGGCGGCCGGTGCCCCCGGAGCGGCTGCGGGCACAGGCGAAACGGCGGGATCGAGTGCGGCAAGGGCTTGGCGCAGTTTCTCGGCCGTGAGCGGCTTCGTGATCACCGCATCCATGCCGGCCCGGCGGCATTCGTCGTGTTTGTCCGGCGTGACGAAAGCGGTGGTGCCGATGATGAAAGGGTGACCCGCAGCGGGGCTGTCGCGAAGCGCGCGAGCGGTCGCGGGGCCGCTCAGCCCGGGCATGTCGTAATCGAGGAAAATGAAAGCGAAGCGCTCGCGCTCCGCCTGGGCCAGCGCGGCGCGCCCATCGGACGCGGACACGACGACGAACCCGAGCGGCTCGAGCAGGGACGCGAAGGCGATGCGATTGTAGTCCTCGTCATCCACCACGAGCGCGCGGCCCGTGAGCGAGGGGCGCAGCTCGGCGGCAGCGGGAGGGACGGCGACCGGGAGCGGCAGTTCGCAGTAGAAGGTGGAGCCGCTGCCCAGCTCGCTCTCGGCCCAGATGCGTCCGCCCATCTTCTCGGCGAGCGCCTTGCAGATGGCGAGGCCGATGCCGGAGCCGCTTTGTCGGTTGCGCTTCGCAGCGGCGCCGCGCGTGAAGCGGGTGAAGAGTTGCGCGAGTTCCCCGGGCGCGATGCCGGGGCCCTCGTCGGAGACGGCGAACGTGAGCAGGCAGATCTCGGGCTGGGTCTGTCGCGCCCAGACGGTGAGCTGCACCTCGCCGCGGTCGCTGTATTTCATGGCGTTGATCACGAGGTTGATCACGGTCTGGCGGATGCGGGCGGCATCGCCGTGAACCCAGGCCGGCACCTGGGGCGAGACTTGGATGTCGAGCCGGCGCCCCGTGCGCGCACTCTGATCGGCGGTGATGGCCGCGATGGAGGCGATCGTGTCGCGCAGGTTGAACGGCTGTGGATCGAGCGCGAGGCCGCCGCTCTCAAGCTTGGAAAAATCAAGGATGTCCTCAAGCAGCGAGGCGAGGTGGGTCGCGCAGTGTTGGAGGTGACCGAATTTGAGCCGCGTGCCGGCGTCGAAGGCGCGGGCATCGATGGAGGTGGCGAGGCCGACGACGCCGTTGAGCGGGTTGCGGATCTCGTGGCTGATGCTGGCGAGGAATTCGTCCTTGGCGGCGTTGGCCTTGCGCAGCTCGGTGGTGCGCTGGATGACGGTGCGCTCCAACTCCTCGTTGCGGCGGCGGATGGTGCGCTCGCGCAGGCGCAACAGCGTCCAGAGTCCCGCCAGGGCGGCCAAGGCGTAGCCGCCCAGCGCGAGCGGCGAGCGCCAGGGCGGCGGTCGCACGGTAAAGCGATAAGCGGCGGTGTCGCTCGCGCGGCCCTGCGGGTCGATGGCGCGCACCTCGAACGTGTGGGTGCCGTCGGCGAGATTGGAAAATTCGAAGAGCCCTTCCGGCCCGGCATTGGTCCAGTCGGCCTGGCCGGAGCGGCTGAGCAGCCGGGTTTGCAGGGTGAAACGGCCGCGGCGACCGAGGTCGGGCGAATCGACGGCGATGACGAGGCGGTGCCGGCCGTAAGGCAGGATCGCTTCCGGTCCTGCGCCCGAAACGCGGAGATGCAGCGGACTCGGTGGCGGGGCCTCGCGCAAGCCCTCGGGGCGCACGCGCAGCACGCCTTCGTCGCTGCCGATCCAGAGCCGGCCGTCGACGGGGTCGCAGAGGAATACACCGGGCGCGGTTGCCTGGCTCAGCGCGGGCAGATCCCACTCGCGCCACGCGCCCGGCCCGGCATCGAGCGCGAGCGAGCAGAGACCGACCTCGCGGTCGCGGCCGGGGCGCTCGATCAGGGCGTAAAGCCGCTGACCGTCGGGCGAGAGCGCGGCGCGGATGATGGCAGCGCCGTCGGGCAAGCGGGGCAGGGGGCGCAGCGGGCTGCGCTCCGTGTCGGTGACGAAGACTTCGGCTCCGCTGAACAGGTAGACCTTCCCGCCGTGCGTGACGATGCGCGTGCCGTGGGAGCCGGTGGAGGCGGCCGTCGGGAGCACGAATTCCGTCAGCTGACGGGTGCGCTGATCGAAGTGGACGACGACGTTGTGCGGGGAGTTGACCCAGACATTGTCGTGTTCGTCGACGACCAGACTGTTGGCAGGGAAGCGCAGCGTGTGGAGCGACTCGGCTTGGTAGTTGCCGTCGGGCTGCCGGTGGAGCGCCGTGAGCGCGTAGTTCTGGAGGAGGTAGAGGGTGGCGGGGTCGCGACGGGACAGTTGGACGTCTATGAACGTGATGCCGGGTTGCCGGAGGATCGGGCGGAGGGAATCGCCCTCCTGCAACCGGAGTTCGGCGAACACCGCGTAGAGGTTGCCGTGTGGGGTGGGCAGGACTTTCGTGTAGCGACTCGGCGGCAGCGGCACTGCGCTCCAGGCCGGCATCGGGAACCGGAGATCGGCGTGAAAGACGCCGTTCTCCGTGAGAAGGTGCAAGGTGTCGTTGTCCCGGGCCAGGCTGAGAGCCGCGCCGTGCGGCACGTCGGTCTTGGGCAGGGCAAGGCGCGTGGCGGTGTTGCGCGCGTCGATCCGCACGACGTGACGGCTCTCCGTGACGAGCCAGAGATTGTCGCTTTCGTCGAGTGTCACGCCGCAGATGCGCTGATCGGGCAGCCCGTCAGGCAGAGCGAGGACACGCAGCAGCCGGCGCAGATCGGGCGAGACGATGGCGAGGCCTCCAAACGTGGCCAGCGCGACTTCGCCGCCGGGCAGGCGCACGCCTTGGGTGACAAAGTTTTTCCGGAGAAAGTCGGTCAACGCGTCGTCGCTGAGACGCGCGAGCGAGCCGGTGCGATGGGTGCCGGCACTGCCGGCGAGAAGCAGATCCGCGCCGTCACGCTCGGCCCAGAAAGGAGAGCGGGGCGGCAGCGCGGTTGGTTCCAGCATCTTCACCGGGCCCTGCTCGGTGAGGCGATGGAAGCCGGTCTCGGAATGGTTGAACCAGAGTTCGTCGCCAATGCGCACCGGGAAGAGGCGGTTCGCCGTGGCAAAGGGCCAGGTCGTGAACTTCCCGCCGTCCCACGCGAGCACGCGGTTATGGCAGACGAAGAAGGTCGTGCGCCCCACGACGGTGCAGGCCCAGACATCCTGAAAGTCGCGCTCTGACTCCGGCAGCTGGTCGAGCAGGGAGTGGAATTCCCAACCGCGGGCCGTCTCCGCGTAATAGCCCAGCTGATTGATCGCACCGGTCCAGAGACGGCGGTCCTTGCCCCAGTGCAGGCTGCGGATGGCGGTGCCGCCCGGGAGGGAGTGAGTCATCCACATCACGCCATCGAAGACGGAAAGCCGGTCGGAAAAGACAAAAAGCCGGCCGCGTGGATCGTGCAGCACGCCGATGGAGTTGGCGCCCACGCCGGTCTGCGCGCGGCTGAAGATCGTCACCGGCACGGGCCCGTCGGCGGGCGCGCTCCACGAACCGGCGGCCGGTGTGCCCGCGCGGGCCAGGCAAAAGCTGCAAAGGAGGAGAACAAGCCAGCGCACGACCTTGAGACGGGCAGTTGACGCGACGCAAAACGCCCGTGCAACACCTAGTTTCAGGTGCGGCCACTCCTGTTCGCAGGCCCGGTTCCGGCCACGGAAGAGGCGGTTTGCCTCCTGCCCGTCGCTGGCGCAGGCGTCCCACGCTGGAGGCATGAAAGTCACCTCCCTCCTTCTCCACGGAGCGCTCGCGAGCGCGTTGCATTCTCTGGGCCTCACCCGGGCCGCCGCTTGGTGTGATCCGTTGCGCCTGCAAGCCACGGCCAATCTCGCGCGCAACGCGGAGAGTTCCGCCCCCTTCTGCGTCATGCCCTGCCATCTCGTGCGTCCGGCCTGACCCATGCCCAACCTCGCCGCCTTCCGTTACCGTGCCGCCATGGCCGCCGCCGGCGGTCCCATCGAGCGCATCGAGCTCGGTGACATCGCGGTCGCAGGTGCCCGGCAGTTTCTCGCCAACGCCTTCCTGCGCGAGGAACTCGCCGGGCCGGCGCCGGACCGGCAGGTGTTCAGCGTTGCGACTGGCTCCGGCACGGATGCCTCCCCGATGGTTGCGCGGTTCAAGGCGATCTCGGAAGCGCTGGAACGCTGGGCGCACGCGACGCTCGTGCGAGCGGCGGAAGGGCGGCGCTATGCTTTCGACGTGGACCCTTCGACGACGGGCATGGCTGCTTTCCCTGGCCTGTGGGTCCGGGAGGCGAGGGCTCTCGCGCTGCAGGAAGCGGCCGAGCGCTTCAATCTGCGCGCTTGGTGGGAAGGTCACCTCGCGGCGAGGGAGACGGCTTCGCCGTGGCCGGGCGTGGAAGCCTCGGTGCTGTGCTCGGATGCGCCGGGGATCACGGTGCTGTTGCACCGGCGGGCTCCGGCTGGCGCGGTGGCCTACGGTCACGCGAGTGCGGCGACTTACGCCGCGGCGTGTGCGCGGGCGATGGATGAGCTCGAGCGTCACGCGCTCGTGCTGCGCCAGCGCGTGCTGGCGGCGAGCGACAGCGCCAAGGCGTTGCCGGAGGTGTCGGACCTGCTGGAGCGACGCAGCCTCTACTTCGCGAGCGAGCACGGGCATGAGCATTTTCTCGAGCGCCTGCGGTCGGGGTGTTCGCGTCCGGCGCTGCGCCCGCGGCTGATCTGCGATGCGGCGATTCCGGGGCCTTGGAACCGTTACGCCTCGGTGTGGCGCGTGGCTTACGCGCCGCCAAGCGAGCGTTTCCTCGCCGACGATCCGACCTATTTCTTCTGGTGACGGATGGAGCGGCGTATCTCGGGGATTTTCCCGGGCGGCTTCGGTCAATCCCCGGATTGTCGACGCGGCGGGAAATTGATTAGCTGGAGGCGATGGCGATCCCGACGGACCACTCCTTCCGCCACCTGCTGCTCGCCCACGTGGCGCGCTATCCGCTGCAGGAGCCGCAGGATGTCTACAAACTGCTGTTCCAAGGCTGCTGCGGTCCGGAGCATGCGGTGGAGCGGGGCGGTGCGCAGGCGCGTTTGGCGGAGGAGGTCGCCACCCTGCGGGAGGCCGAGTTGGAGCCGATGATCGAGCTGCTGCCGCCGGGAGGTGCGTTCGTGCGGGTGCATCTGCGGCCCTACGTCGCGGCGGGCGGACAACCCGTGGATCTGGCCGCGGCCTTCGTGCGCTCGGCGCAACCGGTGGCCGGCGGCCGGCGGGTGCTCGGCGAACTCTGGACGCAGGTCGAGGCGCTGGCGGAGGCGGGCCTGTTGCCCTTCGGTGGCGAGCGGGCGCGCGAATACGGCGTTGTGCAGGCGAGCGCAGGTTATCCGCCGTGCCGGCACTCGCCGAAATTCAACGCCGCTTACTGGCCGGCGTATCGGGTGATCGCCGCGAGCGAGGTGGAGGCGTTGGTCCAGCGCGGCTGAAAGCGGAGACGATGTGAGCGACGCGGTGTGGCGCGGTCGGCGTCGCCGCATGAGTCCGGCTCAGCCGGGATCATGCAGAGTAGGTGGGCGTCGGCGTCCCTACCGACGCCTGTCGCCGCTGGGACAGCGGCGACCACCCCATTGGCAGGCGCTCATCAGTCGGGAATCGCGTCCAACTGCATGTGTCCGGCTCAGTCGAACAATCCGCGGAGCGCGGCGGCGTCCGGCCGGCGGGCGCCGGCGGCGCGGAGCACCCAGTCCTCGTCGTGCTGATGCTGTTCGCCCGGGCGCAAGGTGACGCTGGGGCTCATCGTCTCCATCTCGACCATGAACGCATCGGGGCCGGTGTAGAGCGCGAGGTTGGACTCCAAGGGATAGCTGGCGCCCGTGCGCCAAGCGCTGCGCTTGACGAAGAGCGAGTCGCGCTCGCGGTCGTGCATGGCGATGATGCCGGGCGCGGTGCGGAGGGCGCGCTTGTTCTCCTGCCCGAGCGCGCGGATGAGCAGGCCCTCGGGCGTGAGCTTGAACTGCGGGTCGTCGTAGGCGCCGGAGTGCGTGCCGCCCCAAGCCTTGAAGAAGGTCATGGTCGACGTGTCCCAGTTGGAACCGTCGGACATCGGCACCGTGTAGGTCGTGGTGGGCGTCGGCACGGTGCAGGTCAGGCCCCACAGCGCTCC
>JAMPXH010000105.1 GCA_023701285.1 Candidatus Didemnitutus sp. | reverse complement strand
GATCGAAACCGCCGACGAAGCGCTTGCCGGCGCGCGCGACATCCTCGCCGAGCGCATGAGCGACGATGCCGCCGTGCGCGAGAAGCTCCGCGCGCTCTACCGCGAGCAGGCCATCGTTTCCTCGAAGGTGATGTATGGCAAGGAGGCCGAGGGCGCGAAGTTCAAGGACTACTTCGACTGGAGTGAGCCGCTCGCCAAGGCGCCCTCGCACCGCATCCTCGCCATGCGTCGTGGCGAGAACGAGTCGTTCCTCATCATGCGCATCACGCTCCCGGACGAGCTGCTGGGTCAGTCGATCGTCGAGCTGCACTTCGCGCGCAACGCCTCGCCCGCCTCCGCCCAGGTCCGCCTTGCCGCGCAGGACGCCTTCAAGCGCCTGCTCGCGCCCGCGATGGAGACCGAGATGCGCCTCGAGTCGAAGAAACGCGCGGACGAGGCCGCCATCAAGGTCTTTGCCGAGAATCTCCGCGAGCTCCTCCTCGCCGCCCCGCTCGGCCAGCGCGCCGTGCTCGCCATCGACCCGGGCTTTCGCACCGGTTGCAAGACCGTGCTCCTCGACCGCCAGGGCAAGCTGCTGCACAACGACGTCATCTTCCCTGACCGCTCGCCTGCCGAGGCCAAGGACAAGCTCAAGGGCTTCGTCGACTTCTTCAAGGTCGAGGCCATCGCCATCGGCAATGGCACCGCCGGTCGCGAGACCGAGGCCTTCGTCCGCGCCTGCGGACTGCCGCCGTCGATCCCCGTCGTCATGGTGAACGAGTCCGGCGCCTCCATCTACTCGGCCAGCGAGGTCGCCCGCGAGGAGTTCCCCGACCACGATCTCACCGTCCGCGGTGCCGTCTCCATCGGCCGCCGCTTGATGGACCCGCTCGCGGAACTCGTGAAGCTCGACCCGAAGTCGATCGGCGTCGGCCAATACCAGCACGACGTCGACCAGTCCGCGTTGCGCCGCTCACTCGATGACCGCGTCATCTCCTGCGTCAACGCCGTCGGCGTCGAGGTCAACACCGCCTCGAAGCAGCTGCTGAGCTACGTCTCCGGCCTTAATTCCGCCACCGCCGCAGCCATCGTCGCTCGGCGCAATGAGAAGGGCGCCTTCAAGTCGCGCGCCGACTTGCTCGACGTGCCGCGTCTCGGGCCGAAGGCCTTCGAGCAGGCCGCCGGTTTCCTCCGCATCCGCGACGCCGCGCACCCGCTCGACGGCAGCGCCGTGCACCCGGAGCGTTACGCGCTGGTCGAGAAGATGGCCGCGGATCTCGGAGCCACCGTCGCTGATCTCATGCGCGACGAGAAACTGCGCCAGCGGATCAAGCTTGAGAGTTACGTCACCGCAGACGTCGGCCTGCCGACGCTCAAGGACATCATGGCCGAGCTCTCGAAGCCCGGCCGCGACCCGCGCGAGAAATTCGAGACCTTCAGTTTCCAGGAAGGCGTCAGCAAGCCCGAGGACCTGAAACCCGGCATGAAACTGCCCGGCATCGTCACCAACGTCACCGCATTCGGCGCGTTCGTCGATGTCGGCGTCCACCAGGACGGCCTCGTGCACGTCTCGCAGCTGGCCGACACCTTCGTCAAGGACCCGGCCGAAGTCGTGAAGCCGCAGCAAAAGGTGATGGTCACCGTCGTCGAGGTCGATCTGCCGCGCCAGCGCATCGCGCTCTCGATGCGCAGCAACCCGCAACTCGGGCCGCGCACGCCGCTCGGCGCCGGCGCGAAGCCCGGCAGTGGCGGTGGCCGCCCCGGCGGTCCGGCCGGCAACCGCGCGCCCGCGCCGCTGCCGAAGTCGACGCAATCGCTCAACTCCGACTGGTTCAGCGCCGCGCTGAACAAGAAGAAGTGAGCGCGGCTTGATGAGCTGGGTTTACGCCACGCTCCTGTCGGCAGTTTGTCTCGGCCTCTACGACCTGAGCACGAAGCACGCGGTGCGCGACAACGCCGTGTTGCCCGTGCTCTTCCTGGCCAACCTTTGCTCCGCACTCATCTGGAGCGCGCTGATCGCGTTCGACCGCGTCGGGCCGGGCATGCCGCCTCTGTTCCAAGTCGAATCGCTCACCGGCTGGCAGCATGCGCAGCTGGCGTTCAAGTCCGTCCTCGTCGGCTCGTCGTGGATGTGCACCTACTTCGCGATCAAGCATCTCCCGCTGTCGCTTGCCTCGCCCATCCGCGCGACGGGACCGATGTGGACGCTCGGTGGCGCGCTCCTGCTGCTCGGCGAACGGCCGAGCGCGTTGGAGTTCGTGGGCGTCGGCCTCACGCTCGTGTCCTTCGTCGGTCTCTCGCTGGCCGGTGCCCGCGAAGGCATCCATTTCCACCGCGACAAGTGGATCGGCTGGCTCGTGACCGGCACGCTGCTCGGCGCCTGCAGCGGGCTCTACGACCGTTTTCTCCTGCACGGGCAGGGCTTCACCGCCGCCGCGGTGCAGGCGTGGTTCGCCATCTACCTCGCGCTGTTCTTCCTGCCCATCGTGCTCGCGTGGAAATTCCGGCTCTGGCCCCGCCACGCGTTCGAGTGGCGCTGGACGATCCCGCTCGTGTCGCTCGGCCTGCTCGCGGCGGACTTCCTCTACTTCAACGCCCTGCGCGATCCCGACGCGCTCGTCTCGCTCGTGTCGAGCATGCGGCGCGGGAGCATCCTCGTCGCCTTTGCCGGCGGCATCTGGCTCTTCGGCGAGAAGAACGTCTGGCAAAAACTCCCGGCCGTGCTCGGCGTGCTCGCGGGCATCGTGCTCACCTTGCTGGGGTGAGCGGGCATTCCGGCGTTTCCGCAGACTTGTGTTCCCGCGACCGGTCCTCACCGTGGGTGCATGTCCAACGCCGACTTGCAGATCGAGGTCATCACCGCCGGCAGCGGCGCCGCGCCCAAGAAGGGCGACGCCGTCACCGTGCACTACACGGGCTGGCTGACCAACGGTCAGAAATTCGACAGCTCGCGCGACCGCGACGAGCCGTTCACCTTCGCGCTCGGCATGCGGCAGGTGATCGGCGGCTGGGACCAAGGCGTCGCGACGATGAAGGTGGGCGACAAGGTGAAGCTCACCATCCCGCCGCATCTGGGCTACGGCGCGCGCGGTTTCCCCGGGGCCATCCCGCCGAACGCGACGCTCGTGTTCGAGGTTGAGCTGTTGCAGATCGGCTGAGCTGCCGCGCTACTCACCGGTCTCGCTGAGCGGGGCCTTGAGGTAATTTTGCCGGCGCTCGCCACTGCGGCCGCGCGCTGCAGTGCGGGCTTCAGGCAGACTGTAGGCCCGTCGCCGGTAGCCGGGGCGATCCGGATCGGCCGCGCACTTGAGTTGGTAGTCCTGCATGCGCTGGAAGACGTCGAGCAACTGCCCCTTGTCCGGATAGGCATCGAGCCCGCTGCGCTCGAGTGCGAGCAGCAACTCATGCGTCGCCTCCAGCGTCGAGAGGCAACCTTCCTGCGGTTGCTGCTTGATTACGTAGCGACTCGGCGCGGTGGGAGTGAACATCACGCGCGGCAGTCCCTGCAGGCTCGGGCTCAGGCGCAGCATCTTGCGCGCACCGGCCCACGTCGCATCGAGGAGGAACACAACCAGCCTCCTTCCGCGCAGTTCCTCCGGACGCAGTTCGCCGGTGGAAAGATTGCGCGCCTCGCGTCCCGGATAGACGAGCGCGCACCAATTCGCCGGGTCGGCGATCAGCGCCTGCACCGCCGCATCGTCGTCGAAACTCATTCCCATGTGCAGCTCGCTGTTGGCGAGGCAGAGCCGCGTCAGGCGCCCCGTCGCGGCCTTCTCCTGCTTGAACTCCTTCGGGTGCATCAAAAAAACGAACCGCGTGCGCGTCTCCATGACGCGCAGCGTCGGGCACCAGCACAGTGCCTTCGGCCAGAAGCAACGATAGCAGGTTTCTCGCATGCGCAGGCACGCACCCAAGCGCACCTGCACGGGAATGCGAGGCGCATTTTCTACGCGAATCGGATTCTCATCCGCGCTTCGGCGTGCGAGTCTCGCGTTGCTTGAATCTCGAGAAATTCTACCTCGATGTCGTGGGTGCAGACGGCAGCGGATGCATCGGCTACGCGACCCAACTTGGCGCGGGCCTGCCGATCAAGCCGGCCGCACTGCTGATGTGGGGCGCGGAGTCCGCCGCCGCTGCCGTGCAACGGCGCACCCTGCGCGGCGCTCTGCCCCGCCGCGAGGTCGACGTATGGAACTGGGATTGTGCCGCGCTGGCCGTCGCGGGGAAGTGGCAATCTTGCGCCCGGCCCGTGCGGGAAACCCTCTGGGAGTCCGCAGACGGTGGCGTGTATTGGGATAATCTCTCGCCGCGGGCGAAAGTTACTCTGCGCTTCGGCGAGCATCAGATAGTTGGCTGGGGTTACCTTGAGCGGTTGCGGCTGACCGTTCCGCCCTGGCAGCTGCCGATCCACGGCTTGCGCTGGGGCCGCTTCGTGACGGCGGAAACGAGCATCGTCTGGATACGCTGGGAACACGACGAAGCACGCAGCTGGCTTTGGGTGGATGGCCAGCGCTGCGAGCCGCGGCGCATCTCGGAACAGGGCGTCGAATGGGCCGGCGGCCGCCTTGCCTTCCACACGCATCGCCAGCTCAGGCACGGACGTCTTGGCGAGACCGTGTTCGCGCGCTGGCCGCAGGTGGAGCGATTCCTGCCGGCGCGAGTGCGCGCCTATGAGGAAACGAAATGGTGCTCGCGCGCGACGCTTGCACTCGGCGAGCGGGCCGACGTCACCGGCTGGGCGATCCACGAATTCGTGTGCCTGCGATGAACCCGACTCTCGGCAAGGCCCTCTACGGTTCCGCGTTCTGTCTCCTCGCGCCCGCGTTACTCATGGCGTGGGCCACCGCACTCGACGAGCGCGTGCCCGGACTGCCAGTGGTGCAAGCGCCGCTGGCAGGAACGATTTTGCTCGCGGGCGGCGTCGGACTCATGGCGCGCGCCATGTGGGACCTGTGGCGCCGCGGCGGCGGCTTGCCGATGAATGCGTTTCCGCCGCCGCGCTTGGTGACCACCGCCGCTTACGCGTGGCTGCCGCATCCGATCTACGTGGGGTTCGTTCTGGCCGTCGCCGGTGCGGCGCTTTTTCATGGCAGCGCCGCGGGACTCTGGATCGTCGCGCCGATGACCGCGCTGGCACTGGTCACGCTCGTGATCGGCTACGAGCGGATCGATCTGCTGAAGCGCTTCGAATCGACCGCCTTACCCCGTCCATGGCTATCGCTGCCGGACGTCTCGCCGGCGGCGCCGCATTGCTCGCAACGCTTTGCCACGGCAATTCTCGCCTTTGGCGCGTGGGCGCTCGTATACCGCGGCAGCGCGATGCTCGGCGCCGGCCGGGCACCCCTCGATACGATGCTGCCCTTCGAACGTCAGTGGCCGGTTTGGGAATGGACCGCGATTTTTTACCTCGGAGCTTATCTTTGGATCGCGCTCGCTCCGTTCGTCGCGCGCACGCGCACCGATCTGCGCGAATTCGCGGTGAGTGCGCTGTGGGGAACCGCGGTCATCGGCTGGTGCTTTCTGTCGTTTCCGTTCGTGGCCCTGCCGCGCACGCTCGATCTTTCCACCTTCGCCGGCGTCGCCCTCCAGTTTGATCGCGACGCCGATACCATCTCGTGCGCGTTTCCTTCGTTTCATGTCTTCTGGGCCTGCGCGGCGGCGCGTGCGTGGTCGGCGCGCGTTCGCCGCAGCGCGAGTTGGGGCATCGCCTTGGCGATCGCCCTGAGTTGTCTCACCGTGGGCACCCACTCGCTGCTCGATATCGCCGCCGGCGCGCTGGTCTATGGCCTGATCGCGCGGCGGTTGGTCGCTTGGGATGTCCTGCGCGTCGCTGCCGAACGCATCGCGAATGGCTGGCGTGACTGGCGCGTCGGCCCGGCGCGCATCATTAATCATGGCGCGTATGTGGGCCTTGCGGCCGCGGCGGGTGTCTCGCTCGCCATCCTGCTGCTCGGCCCGTCGTGGGCGGGCCGCGTCGTCATCGTGGCGCTGTGCGCGCTCGTCGGTGCTGGAGTTTGGGGCCAATGGCTCGAGGCGTCGTCGCAACTCGCTCGACCGTTCGGCTATTTTGGCGGTCTCTTCGGCGGAGCGATCGGAGTCGTGCTCGTGCATCTCTGGACTGGCAGCTGCTGGTCTCTCGCGGCTGCTTACGCCGTGGCGGCGACGGTGATCCAGGCCACTGGCCGGCTGCGGTGCCTGACTCAGGGTTGCTGCCACGGGCGGCCCATCGACGACGCGCGGTGGGGCATTCGCTACCAGCAACCGCTCTCACGCGTCTGCAAAATTGCGCGCCTCGACGGCGTGCCGCTGCACCCGACGCCGCTCTACTCGATCATCGCGAACGTCGTGATCCTCGGACTGCTGCTGCGGCTCTGGCACGAGGGCGTGGAGAGCGGGTTCATCGTCGGCGCTTACTTGCTGCTCAGCACGTGCGCGCGTTTCATGGAGGAGGCCTATCGCGGCGAACCGCAGACCGCGCGCTTCGCCGGTTTGCCCATCTATCAGTGGCTGGCGCTCGGCTGTTTTCTCGCTGGCATGGCGGTGATGTCGCTCGCGACGCCGCGTGTCCCTGAGATGCAGGGATTCGATTATCGGACGATTCTCGCCGGACTTCCTGTGGGCGTCCTCGTGTGGTTGGCGATGGGCGTGGATTTTCCTGCGTCCTCCCGCCGTATGTCACGACTCGCCTGAGCCGCGCGCACGAGCGGGTTTCTGCGTGCGCAGGCATCTCATCCGCGCTCGAACCGCATCACTTAACGGATGCGAAGCCGGAATTTCATTCTCTCCGCTACGCGCGGGGCAAATTGGCGCAGATAATTTTCGGCCCCTCGGGAACCGCGGATGAAGCGGGCCCATCACAGGGTGCACGGCGCCAATTCCGGCGTCGCATCCACGAAAGGACAGTCATGAACAATGCGAACCTGATTCGTTTGCCGGTCATTGTTTCCGCTCTGGTGCTGCTCAGCACCGTGGCGTTTGCCGATTTCAACCTGTTCGGCAGCCCCAAGGCGTCGGCGGCCCTGGATTCCTCCGCGCAGTTGCAGGAGATCCAGAACGCGCAGTTCACGGATCGCGACGCGCTGCTCTCCGGCTTGGAGCGGCGCATCGAGGCGACCCGCGGTGCGCTGGGGAAACTGACGTTGCCTGACTCGCTCAAGGACGCTCTCACGCAAGCCGACGACGCGTTGGCGGAAGGCATCAAGGTGGCGCGCGACGCCACCGCCGACAACTGGGAGGACGCACGCGGCAAGCTCGCGAGTCTGTTCTCCGCCTACGCCTCGGCGGTGATTCAGGCGGACGAAGCGAGCGCGAAATAGCGCGAGCATTCGCCACGCCAGACAAGGTCCGGGGGCCCGGCGGCGGTCGGGCCCCTTTGCGGCCAATCCGCGTTTTTCCGCTCAGGGGACGCGATCCTTCACCCACGGTCGCGGTAGCTTGCACCGACGGTCCCGGCGAGCCCCGTCCGTGCTTGAGTCCGGTGTCGGATTTCCGCGTTGTGATGCCGTGACCGCACCGACGCCTCCGCCTCTCGCTCCCCTGCCCGGCCGCCCGCCGGTCGACGCCGTGCTGGAACGGTTTCTCGCAGCGATGCAGGAGCGCGGCATCTCGCTCTATCCGGAGCAGGAGGAGGCCATCCTCGCGCTCTTCGACGGACAGAACGTCATCCTCAACACCCCAACGGGCTCCGGCAAATCGCTCGTCGCCGCCGCCCTCCATTTCAAGGAACTCTGCGCCGGCCGCCAATCCGTCTACACCTGCCCGATCAAGGCGCTGGTGAACGAAAAATTTCTCAGCCTCTGCCGCGACTTCGGTCCCGACAACGTCGGCATGATGACCGGCGACGCCTCGGTCAACCCGCACGCGCCCGTGCTCTGCTGCACCGCCGAGATCCTCGCCAACATCGCCCTGGCCCGCGGCGACCGCGCGCCCATCGGCGCGGTGATCATGGACGAGTTCCACTACTACTCGGACGCTGAGCGCGGCTACGCCTGGCAGGTGCCGCTGCTCACGTTGCCGCAGACGCGCTTCCTCCTGATGTCGGCCACGCTCGGCTCGACGGAATTTTTCGAGCAGGAGATGACGAAACTCACCGGCGCGCACTCGCTCACCGTGCGCAGCGACCGTCGCCCGGTGCCGCTCACGTTCGAATACTCCGAGACGCCGCTGCCGGACAAACTCGCGGATCTCCTCGCGCTGAACCGCGCGCCGGTCTACCTCGTGCACTTCACGCAACGCGCCGCCTCCGAAGCCGCGCAAGCCTTGATGAGCCTCAACGTCTGCTCGAAGGAGGAGAAGGCCGCGCTCGCCACCGAGCTCGAGCGCGTGAAGTTCAACAGTCCCTACGGCCGCGACATGAAACGCTGGCTGCGCCACGGCATCGGCGTCCATCACGCCGGCCTCCTGCCGAAATACCGCATCCTCGTCGAACAGCTCGCCCAGAAGGGCCTGCTCAAACTCATCTGCGGCACCGACACCCTCGGCGTCGGCATCAACGTCCCCATTCGCACCGTCGTCTTCACCCAGCTCTGGAAATACGACGGCAACAAGGCCGCGATCCTCAGCGTCCGCGATTTCCGCCAAGTCGCCGGTCGGGCGGGTCGCGCCGGCTACGACACGACCGGCTACGTCGTCGTGCAGGCGCCCGAGCACGTCATCGCCAACAAGCAGGCCGAGGCCAAAGCCGCCGCCGATCCGGCGAAGAAAAAGAAGCTGGTCAAGCAGGCCGCGCCCGAGGGCAGCGTGGGCTGGGACGCCAAGACGTTCGAAAAGCTTATGACTGCGCCCGCCGAGGAGCTGCAGTCGCGCTTCTCCGTCACGCACGGCATGCTGCTGCTCATGCTGGGGCGCGAGACCGACGGCTGCCGCGCGATGCAGCGCCTGATCCGCGACTGCCACGAGAAGCCGGCCAAGAAAGCCGCGCTCCGCCGCCGCGGCTGGCAGCTCTTCCGCGCTCTCATCGATCGCAAGATCGTCGAGATCCTCCCGCCGGCGGAGCGACAGCGAGCCGACGATCTTCCACTCGCTGGCGCTCGCGGCCACGGTCGCAAGGTGCGGGTCAACGTCGAGCTGCAGGACGACTTCTCGCTCCACCAAGCACTCTCGCTCTACCTCATCGACACGCTGCCAAAGCTCGACCGCGAGAGTCCCGACTACCCGTTCGACGTGCTCACGCTCTGCGAGGCGATCGTCGAGGACCCCGAGCAGATTCTCCGCCGGCAGGTCGACAAGCTGAAGACAGAGAAGCTGCTCGAGCTCAAGGCCGCGGGCGTCCCCTACGACGAACGCATGGAGAAGCTCGAGGAGATCACCGAGCACCCGAAGCCGCAGCGCGAGTTCCTCTACGAGACCTTCAACGCCTTCGCCGCCGCGCACCCGTGGGTCGAGGGCGAAAACATCCGCCCGAAGTCGATCGCGCGCGAAATGTTCGAGCGCTACCTCTCCTTCGCCGACTACATTCGCGACTACGGCCTCGAGCGCGGCGAGGGCTTGCTGCTGCGCCACCTCATGCAGACCTTCAAGGTCCTGTCGCAGACCGTGCCCGAGTCGTTCAAGACCGAGGCCGTGGTCGAGATGGAGGATTACTTCCGCGAACTCATCCGCGGCATCGACTCCAGCCTGCTCGAGGAGTGGGAGCGCCTGCGCAACCCCGAGTTCGTCGCCGCCGAGACCGCCGACAAGCCCGCGCGCCCCGCCACCTTCGACGTCACCCGCGACCGCAAGGCCTTCGAGCGCCTCGTCCGCACCGCCGTGCTCGGCTTCCTGCAGGACGTGGCCTCGCGCGACTGGGAGGCCGCCGCCGCACGCTTGGCCGAACCGGAGGTCGCGCCCGGCTCCACACCGGAGACCGCGCGCCTCGCCGAAACCCGCCGCATCGAGAAGGGTTTTCTCGCCTACTTCGACGCTCGCGCGCGCTTCCGCCTCGACCCCGAGGGGCGCTCCGCGCTCAACACGCACTTCCTCGGCGACGAACCGCGCGACGGCTTGGGCCGCGTGTTGTCACTGGCGCAAGTCCTCGTCGATTCCGACGGCACGAACGACTGGGAGGCGGCGTTCGAGGTCTTGCTGGATCGCTCGCGCGAGCAGAACGTCGTCGTCCTGCGATTCCTGGGCGTGCATCCCATCGGTGACAATCCGCCGGACCCGGGCGCGTGATCACTCCCGGTGCTGACGCGACGGCAGATCGCGGAAGTGCTGGCGATAGTCGGTGATGTGATCGAAGCGATGTTCGCGCAGCAGGCCCGCGGCCTCGCGGTTGGCGCCTTGCACGGCGAGCGCCGCCACCATCAGCAGGATGATCGACAGCGTCTTCGCGCCGAGCTGAGCAGCTCGGCCCGAAATCGTGTTCAGCCCAACCCGCAACGCGACCGCGCCGAGCACGATCCACGCGAGAAAACTCATCGACGAGTAGTAATACGGCCACATGCGCTGGTGCGCCCAGCCTTGGTATTTGACGGTCGTGGCCAGAATGAGGTTGGGCGCCAGCACGGCGAAGATCAGCACGCCCGCCAACGCTCCCATGCGCAGCGGGGATTTTAGCTGCGTCGCCGGTCGCTGGCGCAGCAGCAGCCAGATTCCCGCGCCCATGAGTCCGACCGCGGGCAGATGCCAAACTGCTGCACGCGCGGCGATGGCTCCCAGCCAGGCAGAGGGTGACAAAAACAACGGCGCGCCTGCGTCCGGTGCGCGCACCAGCCAGGACTCGATTCCCGGCAACCCGCCCACGCTGTAGATGAGATCCGCGTAAAGCACGGCCAGCGCATCCAGCCTTGGTTTCACGCCTGGATATCCGGAGGGCGCGGCTGAACGACTCCACCAAAACCAAGCGGCTTAAAAGCTCAGCACCGCCACGCTGGGTGCCGCATAACGCAGCAACCGACGCCACTCGTTTTGTCTCTGCGCCCACGCATGGATGAGCACCGGCCAGACGACGAAGACCAGGTTGCTCTCGTGCACGATGCACGCCACCGCGAGCAGCGCCGCCACCGTCGCGCGGCGGAACGGCGTGTCCTCCCCCAAGGCGACCGTGCCCGCCGTCCAGACCGCCGCCCACCCGACCCACAACAGCGGATGCGAGAGCAAAGGCTGGTAGCCCAGCGAGACCGGCAGAAACCCCAGCCCCAGCAGCAGCGTGAGCGCGCCGCAGCCCGCATCGTTGGTCGCGCGCCACAAGAAGGAGGACGCCGCCAGCAAGGCCAGCAGGCATGCGCCCACCCGGACGAGTGTCCGCCCCGTGTCAGATTCCAGCGTCACGACGCGCTCCAGCGCCGTCCACTTGAAGTCCGCGTAGAACCGCCCGATGCGGAGATCCGCGAGCCGGTTGGCGGCACCCACCGCCGGGTTTTCGCTCCCGAGCAGCACCATCGCGTCGTCGCTGGTCGCGACTTTCACCCCGTGGATCGCTGCCGCGAGATTCAGAGCCAGTCCGACAAGGCAGACTGCAACCACGGCGGAAACGATCCGGGATGCGGTGAATGCGGACATCGCGGCACATTCCCAAATCCACCCCTCGTGGCCAGATTGAAGTGCGCCCCCGCCGTCGGACCACGGACTCGGCGCCACTCGCCGGGCACGCCCTGAGCCCATTGCATCAGCTCAGCTTAAGCAGCAGCGCGCCCAACTATCACGCGCGCCTATGGCCGCTCCCGGACAGGGAAATGCCTTTGACCCTCCGCCGGCCGGCCCCTTAGGTCAGAGCCCGTTTTTTCATCGTTCACCGGCCGGCTTCGTCCCTCTTCCTCCCCTCCGCTGTCCCTGCAAAATCTTACCAACATGTCCGCGAAACCCACCATCATCTACACCAAGACCGACGAAGCGCCCGCGCTCGCCACTTACTCGCTGCTGCCCATCGTGCAGGCCTTCACCAAGCACGCCGACATCGCCATCGAGACCCGCGACATCTCCGTGGCCGGCCGCATCCTCGCCGTCTTCGCCGACCGCCTCCCGCCGCACCAACAGGTCGCCGATCACCTCGCCGAACTGGGCGCGCTCACCCTCAAGGCCGAGGCCAACATCATCAAGCTGCCGAACATCTCCGCCTCCGTTCCGCAGCTGAAAGAGGCCATCGCCGAACTCCAGGCTCACGGCTACAGCATCCCCGATTATCCCGAGACGCCCAAAACCGACGCCGAGAGGGACATCAAGGCGCGCTACGACAAGGTGAAGGGCTCCGCCGTCAACCCCGTCCTCCGCGAGGGCAACTCCGACCGCCGCGCGCCCAAGGCCGTGAAGGACTACGCAAAGAAGCACCCGCACTCCATGGGCAAATGGTCGCCGGACTCAAAGACCTCCGTCGCCACCATGGGCCAGGATGACTTCTTCTCGAACGAGAAGTCCGTCACCCTCGCCGCGCCGACCACGGCGCGCATCGAGTTTGTGGCCGCCGACGGCACGACGAAGGTTCTCCTCCCGAAGCTCGCCCTCAAGGCCGGCGAGATTCTCGACGGCACCGTCATGCGCAAAGCCGCATTGGTGTCGTTCTACGAGCAGCAGATCGCGAAGGCCAAGGCCGACGGCGTGCTCTTCTCGCTCCACCTCAAGGCCACGATGATGAAGGTCTCCGACCCCGTCCTCTTCGGCCACTGCGTGCGCGCGTTCTTCAAGGATCTGCTCGCGAAACACGCCGCGACCTTCGCCGAACTCGGTGTCGACCTGAATAACGGTTTCGGCGACCTCGTCGAAAAACTCGCCAAGCTCCCGGCCGACAAGAAAGCCGCGATCGAGGCCGACATTCAGGCCGCCTATGCCGCGGGCCCGCAGGTCGCCATGGTCAACTCCGACCAAGGCATCACCAACCTCCACGTTCCTTCGGACGTCATCGTCGACGCCTCCATGCCTGCCATGATTCGCGCGGGCGGCAAGATGTATGACCGCGCCGGCAAGCTCGCCGACGCCCTCTGCGTCATCCCCGACAGCTGCTACGCCGGCGTCTATCAGGCGACGATCGATTTCTGCAAGCAGCACGGCGCCTTCGACCCGAAGACCATGGGCTCCGTGCCCAACGTCGGCCTCATGGCACAGGCCGCCGAGGAATACGGTTCGCACAACAAGACCTTCCAGATTCCCGCCAAGGGCACCGTCCGCGTGGTTGACGCCGACGGCAAGGTCCTC
>JAMPXH010000104.1 GCA_023701285.1 Candidatus Didemnitutus sp. | reverse complement strand
GCCCGCCACGCCCTGCCAGGCAATCCAACGCCGCGCCAGCGGCCCGCCCGGCTGCATCCACGCGCCGATCGCCGTGCGGTTGCCAGCGCCCAGTGCGCAGCCGAAAACGAAATACGCCGCGTAAAGCAACACCCGCCCCGTCTGCACGGTGAACGGCCCCCACGTTCCCCAGTGGAACGGGCTCACCCACCCGCACGTCGGCAGATAACACAGGATGGCGATCGCGGAAAATACGCCCCAAGCCCGCGCCGGACGTTCCTGACACCACCCGCCCCACCGACCGAGCCAGCCGAATACCCGCGGCACGCAGACCCACAGCGCCACCGCGACGCCGCTGAACGCGAGCAGCACCCACAGGAACCACGCCGGCCCCGCCGGCCACACGCCAAGGGACAACCATGCGTTCCAGAAACCCGGATTGCCCGTCTCCTCCGCCCGCTGCAGATACGCCGGATAATACGCCAGCGGAGCCAGCACCGCCGCCGCCACCGCGAACGGAATGCCCAGCCGCACGAGCCGATCCAGGAAAAACTTCCCCGCTCCCTTGCGCGTCAGGCTGGAGGGCACGAACGCACCCGCGAGCAGGAAGAACATCGCCATGAAAAACGCGTCGTTCCACAGCGTCAACGCGTCGACTCCGGGCGAACGCGCCGCATCCACCACCGGGAACGCGCCCCAGATCAGATTCTCGCGCGTGAACGCCCCGGCCGGCGGCGCGTAAAGGTGATAGGCCAGCACCGCGTGGTGCGCGATCACGAGCAGCGTCAACACCACGCGGGCGAGATCCACCGCAGCATCGCGCGGCGGAGAATCGTCCGGTCCGCGTAAGCGGGAGCCGGCGGAGAAAGCGGCAGGGACAGGGTCGGGTTTAGTCATGGGAAAGACAGGTCCGCGGTGTTGGCCGGGAGTTACGAGGAGAGGAAATGCGGGCGGTTTCAGTCTGCGCCCGAGCCGGGTCGCTGTCGTCGCGCGCCCAAGCGCCGTCGCACTTCACCCGCATAGACCGCCATCGGGATGAGCACCGCCAGCGAGGCCACGATGGCGAAAATCATCTGGTTCTGCTGCGCGTGCGGGTCATGCAACAACGCCCGCGCCGTCGCATCGTTGGCGTGCTGGGCCAGCGCCACCGGGGCTTCCGCCGCCACCCGCGCGATCCCGAAGCCGTTGCTTTGCGCCGTGAACCAGCCGAGCGCGCTCAGACCGGCGAACGCCTGCAGCCCGATGGCGATGCCGCCGATCGCGAGCAGGCCCACCGCAAAGGTGCCGACGCCGAACACGCCCACGCTCACGGCGCCGAGCGCCACGAAGCCGGCCGCGAATCCGCCCACGCAGACCGGCGCGACCGCCACCCCGCCCCACGCGAACAGCAGACCGTAGGCGCGGTCGCCGGCGGCGATCCAACCCACCACCGGTCCCTCGCCTTCGTCGGGCGAGGAAAAACGCACATGCAGCAATGGCACGCCGAACAGGCTCGCCCGACTCCGCAGCACGCCGGCGGAGGAGCCGACTTGATCGCGCGCCTCGCTGAACGCGCCGGGATTGCGCCTGCGCTCCTCGGAACGCAGCCGGCGGAAATACCGCATCACCCGCAACAGCATCCACGGCCACGCCACGATGAGCGCCACGATCAGGATCTGCGCCAGGATCGCCAGCGTCACGCGCCACTCCGGCTGGCGCACCGCCGCTTCGCGCAGGCCCCACAGCAATCCGAGATAGGCCAGCGTGCCGAAGAAGATCACGATCGTGGTCTGAACCAATGCGCGCCGCTCGCGCTGCGTGCGCGCCTGGTCGAGCCCGACACGCAGCTGCATCACCGCGCTCGCCACGCCCGACGCCGACGCGAGCCACGCGGCCCACGCGGTCGTCTTCGCCATCACGCCGCCCTGCGCCGCCCACACACCGCCGATCCCCGCCGCCTTCGCCGGCGCCGGCAGGAAGGCCGGCAGCGCGGCCAGCACCCCGAGCGTGAACGCCTTGCCCGGCGTCGTGCGCGCCAGCGCATTTTCCACCAACGCCAGCACCTGTTCCTGCAGAAGTTTCCGCCCGCGCGCCAACCGTTGCTTCACGGCGTCTTCGCTCAGATCGAGCGCCACCGCCACATGCTCCACCGAGCGGTTCTCACGGTAGTAGAGCACCAGCGGCTCGCGATAGGTTTCCGGCAGCTGCGCCAGCGCATGCCGCAGGATCGCCTGCTCCTCGTCCTGCATCGTGCGGTCCGCCGCGGACGTTTCCGCCCCGGCCAGTTCCCCGGCGGCGTCCACGGGCTCGGCCCCGAAGATCGCATCACGCCCGCGCCGGCGGCGCACATGTCCGATCTTGAAGCGCAGGATGCTGCACAGCCACGGCCGCAGCTTGTCGGGCTCGCGCAATTCGCCGAGCTTGCCCCACGCGACGATGAAGGTCTCCTGCGCGATGTCCTCGCTCTCGCTCACATTTCCCGTGGCCGCGTAGGCCAGCGAGCACAGCAAGCGCTGGTATCGCTCCACGATCTGCGCGAAGGCCGCCCGTTCGCCCGCCAGACAGGCGGCGACAAGTTCCGCATCGGAGACGGCGGCGGCGGGCACTGTGGCGCGGAAATTCATGGGCTCGGATGCCCATTAAGTGCCCGAAAGCGGCAGCCGGTGACAACAAATCGCGGTTTTTCGAAAAAACTTCGCCGCGACCCCGCCGGGGCGGCCGCGCTCGATTCGACCCCGCCAGACGCTTACTTGGCCGCGCCCGGCGCGGTCTGTTCCTGCAACACCTGCTGCAAAACCGTGAAATACGTCTCGTAGAAACCGTGCTCCTTCAACGGCAGCTCGCTCGCGCCGCCGAGCCCCTGGCCTTCGAATTGCTCCGCCAGACGCATCGAAAGCTCGGCCTTGTGCGGACCGACTTCCGCAATCTCCACCTGCGCGATGAGCTGGCGCGAATCGCGGAACGCCACGCTGCTGCGGATGCGACTGGCCGCTTCGATGCGAAACCCGGCCACGCTCGAACGCGTGAGCGTGTAGTCGAGACGCTTGAACGCCGCTTGCGCAGCGAAGTAGACCGTGCGCGCATCGGCGTCGCACTCCATCATCTTGGGCGGCACGGCCGCGAAGCGATCGCGCACGCGATTCGAGAAGGAATCGGATTCGCAACCGGAGAAAGCGACGAGCGCCAGAAGTGCGAAGAGGAAGCGGGCGGCGTTTTTCACGGGAGTCGGCTTACGCCCCGGCCGCGGGTTGTTGCTGCGAGATGCAATGCAGCGTGCCGAGGCCCCAGATCAGATGGTAGCAATCGACGCCGATCGCCTCGCGACCCGGGAAGCAGCTGCCGACGATCTCGAGCGCCTCCGCGTCGCGCCGCTTCTGGCGGAACTGCGGCACGAGCACGGCTCCGTTGATGATGAGGAAATTCGCGTAGCTCGCCGGCACCGGCTGACCTTGGAACGCGAAGGGCTTCGGCATCGGCAGCTCGACGATCGAGAATTTCTTGCCCGCCGGCGTGCGGAACGCGCGCAAACGCTCGAGGTTTTCCTCGAGGATCTTGTGGTTCGGATCGCGCTTGTTCGGCTCCACGCAGGTGATGAAGCCGTCGGCTTTGTAGAAGCGAGTGATGTCGTCGATGTGCCCGTCGGTGTCGTCACCGATGATGCCGTCGCCCACCCAGAGCACCTGCTTGATGCCGAGGTAATCCTTCAGGTTCCGCTCGATCTGCTCGCGCGTGAGGTGCGGGTTGCGGTTCTTGTTCAGCAGGCACTGCTCGCTCGTGAGCAGCAGGCCCTGCCCGTTCACGTCGATCGAGCCGCCCTCGAGGATCATGTCATTCTCGAAGCGGCGCAGCTTCAGTTTCCGCGCGATGCTGGGCGGGATCTGATTGTCGAGATCGTAGGGCGGATACTTGTCGCCCCACGCGTTGTAGGCCCAGTCCGTGATCGCGACTTCGCCGGTGCGGTCGTTCTTCACGAAGATCGGACCGTGGTCGCGGCACCAGGCGTCGTTCGTCGGGTGGTCGTAGAAGGTGACGCGCGCCATGTCGGCGCCGGCTTTTTCGCAGAGAAGCTGCGCGCGGGCGTGCAGGCGGGCGGCGGCGTTGATGCGCACGTGCTGGAAGCGGCTGATCTGCTTCACGATCTCCGCATAGACATACGGGATCGGGCGGAACTGGCCGGGCCAGGAGGCGTATTTGTGAGCCCACGAGAGCCAGATGGCTTCCTGCGGTTCCCACTCGGCGGGCATGCGGAAGCCGAGGGCGGAGGGAGTCTTCGTCGCGGCCATGCTCAGTCGCGGAAACGCTTCGTCAGGTCGCCGTAGGCGTCGATGCGACGGTCGCGCAGGAACGGCCAGTGCGTGCGGGTGACGTCGACCTTGTCGAGGTCGAGCGTGTGCAGGAGAATCTCTTCCTTGTCCTGGCTGGCCTTGACGAGGATCTGGCCGCTGGTGCCGGCGATGAAGCTCTGGCCCCAGAACTCGATGCCGTCGCCCCCTTCGGGCGTCTCGACGCCGATGCGGTTGACCGAGGCGACGTAGCAACCGTTCGCCACGGCGTGCGCGCGCTGGCTGATTTCCCAAGCGCCGTGCTGGTTGACGCCGTATTCGGCCTTTTCCTTCGGATGCCAGCCGATCGCGGTCGGATAAAAAAGGATCTCGGCGCCGTCCATCGCCGTGAGGCGCGCGCCCTCGGGATACCATTGGTCCCAGCAGATGAGCACGCCGATCTTGCCGTATTTCGTCTGCCAGGCCTTGAAGCCCGTGTCGCCCGGCGTGAAGTAGAACTTCTCGTAGTAGAGCGGGTCGTCCGGGATGTGCATCTTGCGGTAGATGCCGAGCAGCGAGCCGTCCGCGTCGATGATGACGGCCGTGTTGTGGTAGAGTCCGCTCGCGCGCTTCTCGAAGAGCGAGGCGACGATCACGACCTTGTGCTTCTTGGCCAGTTTTTGGAACGCCGCCGTGCTCGGGCCGGGGATCGGCTCGGCCAGCTTGAAGTAGTCGTGGTTCTCCGCTTGGCAGAAATACTGCGAGCGGAACAGCTCCTGCGTGCAGATGATCTGCGCGCCCTTCTTCGCGGCTTTTTCGGCGAGCGAGAGCGTTTTCTTGAGATTCTCCGCGGGATTCGGGGAGCAGGCGTGTTGGAGCAGACCCAGCGTGACTTTCATGTGGAAATGGACGGCCGGCGCGCACTGCGCGCACCTCGTGCGGAGCGAAGGGTCTGGCCCGGGAAAGACAAGAAATCTCTCGCCCCGGACCCGCAACTTGTCCGTGACGAACAAGGCTTTGACAATCATCCGCACAATTGTAAAAACGCGTCATGGCCGGTGTCTCTCCGCTTCCCCTCGGCGCTGTGGCCCCAGCGTTCGCTTACCGCGACGCCGACGGCACCGCCCGGCATACCCGCGAGCTCAGCGGCCGGCCCTACCTCGTTTATTTTTACCCGCGTGACGACACGCCGGGCTGCACCGCGGAGGCCTGCGGTTTCCGCGACGCCTTCGCCGACTTCACCGCCGCCGGCCTCACGGTCATCGGTGTGAGTGGCGACAACGAGGCCTCCCACACCAAGTTCCGCCGCAAACACGCCCTGCCCTTCCCGCTCGCCGCCGACACCGACCTCGTCACCGCCAAAGCCTACGGCGTCTGGGGCCCGAAAAAATTCATGGGCCGCACCTTTGACGGCATCCACCGCACGTCCTTTCTCGTCGGCCCCACCGGTCGCATCGCCAAGGTCTATGCGCGCGTGAAGCCCGAGGTCCACGCCGCAGAAGTCCTCGCCGACGCCGCCACCCTGCCCGCCCTTTAACCACCATGTGCGCCACCCCCCGCCCGCTGATCGTCGTCGTCGAGGACGAGAAGGAACTCTCCAGCCTCATCTGCCAGCACCTCGAAGGCGCCGGCATGCAGACGCAGGCCTACGACCGCTGCGCGCCGGCGCTGCGTTTCCTCGAGCGCAACTTCGCCAACCTGCTCCTGCTCGACCTCAACCTCCCCGACTCCTCCGGTTTCCAGCTCCTCGCCGACCTCCGGCAACGCGACCTCCACGTGCCGACGATTTTCCTCACCGGCAACGCCATGGAGACCGACAAGGTCAAGGGCCTCGAGATGGGAGGCGACGACTACATCACCAAACCGTTCAGCTACGCCGAACTCGTCGCCCGCATTCACGCCGTGCTGCGCCGCGCCGAATCGAACCGCGATTTCAACCTCACCAAGAACGTCCGCACCGTCGACCAGCCCTTCGAGTTCCTCGGCTCCAAGGTGCATCCCGACCGGCTCGAGATCGAGTTCCCCAACGGCGCCGCGCACAAGATCGGCCGCAAGGAACTCGGCATCCTCGCCTACCTCAACACGCACCGCAACGTCGTCATCACGCGCAAGGAGCTCATCCACTCCGTCTGGGGCATCCACGCCGACGTGCGCAGCCGCTCGCTCGACCAATACATCGTGAAAGTCCGCGCCGCCTTCGCGAAGAACGGCCTCACGCTCGACAGCTTCAAGACCGTCCACGGCATCGGCTACATCTTCGAGCCGCCGGCGAGTTGACGGAGGACAGAGGACAGACGACGGAGGACGCAAAACCAATTCACGGGCCAACCATGGACGATGCTCATCTATCATTTCACAGAGTTGGACGTGTATCGGCGGTCCAGCGATCTCGCTGAGAGGATTTTCATCCTGAGCAAGCGCTGGCCCACCGATGAGCGCTACTCGCTCACGGATCAGATTCGCCGCGCGGCTCGTTCGGTGGGCGCGAATATCGCCGAGTCGTGGGCCAAGCGCCGCTATGCAGCGCACTTCGTGAGCAAGCTCACCGATGCCGACGGAGAGAACCATGAAGTCGAACACTGGCTCCTCACCGCTCGCCGCGACGGTTACCTGGACTCCGCTGAGTTCGAAGTGTTGCTTGCCCTCAAACGCGAAGTCGGCGCCAAGCTCGGCAAAATGATCCAGAGCCCCGGACCGTTCCTGCTGAAATAGTCCGTCCTCCGTCTTCGGTCCTCAGAACAGCTCCTGCTGCCCCGTGTAGCGGCGCTGCGCCTCGGCAAGCGTCGATTTCATCTCCATCGCCTCCACCAGCGGCAGCAGTTTGTCCGGCTGCGGCTGACCGGGCTCGACCCAAGGCAACGGCGAGGTCGTGCGCAGTGTCGTGAGCTTGAGGTTGCGGCGCAGGTCCTCCGCGCGCGCGGCCACCTGCTCGCGAAAGCGCTCCGGCTTCAACGTCGCGGCGGCGGCGATCAAGCCCTCGAGCGAACCGTGCTCCTGGAGCCACTTCGTCGCCGTCTTCGGCCCGCAGCCGTCGATGCCCGGGATGTTGTCCGACGTGTCGCCCACGATCGCGAGATACTCGGCGATCTGCGCCGGCGGCACGCCGAACTTCTCCACCACGCCCGCCACGTCGAGCGTGCGCCAGCCGAGCTTCGGGTTCGCCGTCGGCGGCGGCAGCAGGATGCGGATGCGCTCGTTCACGCACTGCGCGAAATCCTTGTCGGCGCTCACGATCCAGACGTCGTGCCCTGCATTCGCCAGCAGGTGCGCCTGCGAGGCCAGCAGGTCGTCCGACTCCACGCCGTCGAGCTCGATGCCCACGAGCCCCATCGCGCGCGTCAGTTCCTTGATGACCGGGATCTGCTTCTCCAGCGGCTCCGGCGTCTCGGTGCGGTTCGCCTTGTATTCGGGCAACAACGCCAGGCGGTCCTGCGCGCCGCCGAGGTCGAAGAACACCAGCATCGCGTCCGGCTTCTCCTGATCCTGCAGGCGCCACAGGCCCTTGACCCAGCCATGCAACGCGCCGGTCGGGAACCCATCCGCGCGCGTCAGCTCCGGCATCCCGTAGAACGCGCGGAACGCCAGATTATAGCCGTCGACCAGGAGCCATTTCGCCATGCGCGGACGCAAACGGCTTTCGCCCGCCGCGCCAAATCATTTTGCGTCGTCGGCGACGCACGCCCGCGCCGCGAGGTCGAACCGCCCGCCGGCGCGCAACTCGATCGCCGGCGCGTCGGCTGCGGTGAGAAACCGCGTCACGCCCGCCCCGCGCACGACGCCGGTGTCGCCCGTCACGATGAGCGCCGTGGCCTCGTCGATCGCGATGCCGAGCAGGTGCGGATGCCGGCGCAACACCGGCCGCAAGTCCTCCGCCCGGCCGCGCGTGTTCACATGCTGGTCGATCGCGCTGTCGCGCAGGAAGCCGAAACCCTGTTCATACCCGGGCGCCATCATGATGGTGTTGTCGCCCCGCGCCCCGCGCACGAGATAGCTGCCTTGGATGGTGGCGCCGGCCGAGCTGCCGCCGATCACGCCGCCGCGCGCCAGCAAGGCGTGCAACTCGCGCTCCGTGCGCGTGCCGAGGTAGGCATCCGTCAGCCGCCACTGGCGGCCGCCCGTGATCCACACCGCCGCCGCCGCGCGCAGCGGCGCCGTGAATTCCTCCGTGTCCGCGACCGCGCGGTCGCGCGTGTGCAGCTGCACCACGCGGGTCGCGCCGAGCCGCCGCAGCGCGACCGAGGCCTTGTCGTCGTCCACCACTTCCGTGTTCGCCGTGGGGATCACGACGATGACGGCGTCCTTGCCGCCGGCGAGGCGGAGAAACTCCGCCCACAATCCGCCCATGGCACCGCCGCCCACGATGAACAACGTGCCGCGCGGCGGACCGACCCGCGGCGCCGCTTCGGCCGCGTCGGCAACGACGCTGCCGCCGCAGGCACCGAGCAGGAGAACGACCGCAACGAGGAGGCGCACCACGACGGATCAGCGCGCTCCGGGCGCACGACCCGCCGCACCGGCCGGCGTGACGATGGTCGGGTTCTGGAAGATCGTGCCGGGCGGCAGACCCTGCACGTTCTGCTTCTTCAACGAACCGCCGGGGCTGACGAGGTTGGCTGTCACGAAAATGAGCAGGTTGCGTTTCTGCGCGCTCTCGCCGCTGCTGCGGAACAGGCGGCCGAGCACGGGCAGGTTGCCGACCACGGGCACTTTGTCGTTCGTCTTGCGCGTGTCCTCGCGCGTCAGTCCACCCATCACGATCGTCGCGCCGTCCCAGATCGTGACCTTGGTCGAGACCTCGCGCACGGCGAAGATCGGCTGATAGAAGCCGGAGGGCACGGTGACCGTCGTGCTGCCCGACACGGCGACGCTCTGGCCGCCGTATTCGACGAAGCCCTCGAACTCCGTGACCTTCGGATTCAGGTCGAGGCTGATGCTGTAGTCGTCCTCCTCGACAGTCGGCGTCACCTTGAGCTCGACGCCGATGTTGCGCGTCGTGAATTCCTGCGGCGTGCCCGCCGTGATCGTCACGCCCGCCGAGCCGCCGCCGCTCGCGCTGCCGGTGCCGACCTGGCTCTGCACCTGACCGTAGGACTGCGGGTAACGCAGCTCCTGCGCGACGGTGATGGTCGCGGCGTTGCCGGAGAGCACGGTGAGCTTAGGCGCGCTGAGCAGTTCCGTGCCGCTGCGTTGCGAGAGCGCGCGGATGACGGCGTTCACGTTGAACTCGCCGACGATGCCGGTGATGGTGGCGAGAGGATTGGCCGCTTGGCCGAGATTGTTGGTGCCGGGAATCAAGGGCGCGTTGTTGAGGATCGGAATGTTCAACCCGGCCACGCCCTGCGTCACAACCTCGCCTGGCTGCGGAACACCGTCGCCGTTCAAGTCGTTGAACACGGGCTGCACTTCAGGTCGCACGATGGCGCCCTGCGCACCGGACGAATTGCTCGTGAACGCCCCCAGCAGCGAGCGGTTGCTCGTCACGTAGTTCGTGACGCTCGCGCCGGACTGCTGCGTGGCCTTCTTGCCGATGTTCCAGTTCACGCCTAGTTCCTCGAGCGCGCCGTCCTGCACCTCCATGAATTTCGCCTCGATCTCGACCTGGCGGACGTCGCTGTAGCGCGCGAGGATGTTGCGGATGCGCTCCAGGTTGCGGCCGGTCTGCGTGACGATGAGCTGCGAACCGTCGAAGGCCAACGTGCTGCCCGGCGTGCCCTCGAAGCTCACGCCGGCGAGTTGGAGGAAGTTGCGAATGGCCTGGCCCTCGCTCTCCACGTTCTGCGGCGCCGCGGCGGCGGCGCTGCCACCCGTGCCGGTGATGGGATCGAAGGTCGAGGAACCGCCGCCGGAGGACTGCCCGCCCCGGCCGGTCATGCGCAGCACGGTCGAGCGCGAGACGGGATAGAACTGCGTGTCGAGCGCGGTCTGCTCGCCGCCGGCGCGCACGACGACGGCATCGGCCTGCACTTCATACTGGTAGCCGACGGAATCGGTCACGAAATCGAGCACGCGCTTCAAGGTGAGGTTGCGCAGCGTGAGGTTGACCGCGGGGTTGGCGCCGGCGGGGTCGACGAGCACGATGTTCACGCCTTTCGGGGCGGTGCCGGTCGGGTCGAATTCCTCGGAAACCATGCTCAAGGTGCTGACCACGCGGCTGAGCTCCATGCCGCTGAAGTTCACCGCCGGCAGCACGATCTGGTTCAACTTCTCAAACAGCGGGGACGGCCCCGTGTCGGTGGCCGAGCCGGGCGGCGGCTCGCGGTAGACGCCGGGGCGCTGCCAGGCGCGGGCGACCTCGTTGAGGAGCTGCGCGCTGGTCTGGGCGCGGTCGAGGTTGCCGTCCACGGATTGGTTCGCGATGCGGCGCAGGAAGTCGCGCGCCTCGGCGTTGCCGGGATCGAGCTCAAGCGTGCGGGCGAAGGTCTGGGCCGCTGCGGAGGGATCGCCCGCGAGATATTGGCTGCGACCGCGCGCCACGAGCGCCGCGATGGATTCGCCCGCAGGCGCCACGGTCACGGCGACGGGCGCAGGGGACGGCGCGGCGCGGACTTCGACCGGCTGGGAGGGTGCGACCGGCGGAAGCGGCGCCGGTTGGGCGCGCTCGGCCGCGCGCAAGGCGAGGAATTCGCCGCCGGCGCGATCGATGTCGGCCGCGGTCGCCGCCAGGGCGGCGTGCGTCTCCGCGGTCAGCGGATTCTCGGGCAAGGCGGCGCGGGCGCGCGCGAGACGTTCGAGGGCCGCGGCGAAATCCTGCCGCGCGGCGAGATCGCGGGCCTCGCGCATCGCCTGCTGGGCGGCGGCGATCAGGCGGGTGAGCCGTTGCTCCTCGGCGCGGGCGAGTTCCTCCGCCTCGCGCGCAGCGCTGCGGTCGGCGGACGCGACGGCGCCACCGGTGACGGTGACCTTCTTCGCGGTGCTCTGCTCAAGGCTGGCAAGGAGGCGAAGCACGGTCGGATCGCTGGGCGCGATGCGGAGCAACTCCTCGAGCCGAGCGCGCGCCGCGGTCAGGTCGCCATCGTCGCGGGCGCGCAGCGCCTCGGAGAGGAGGCGGATCTTGGCCTCGGAGGCGTCCTCGGCGTGGAGACTCGGCAACGGCAGGGCAGTCGCGAGCGCGACACAACCAACCCAAAGGGAGAGACGGCGGAACATGGGGTAATTCACGGTTTGGTTTCGGCGCTGACGACGGCGGGTTGCGCGCGGGTCGGGAAGCGTGGGGTGGACGGAGCGCCCCGGCGCGCGACCTTGGCGGGATCGACGGGCTTGAGCACCCGGGTCTCGGGATACGGCAGGCCGATCGCCTCGCGGGCCACGAGCACCTCGGGCGGGTCGAGCTGGATGCGGTCGATGCGGTAGATCGCCGTCTGGTCCTGGAAGATGTCGCCCTCGCGGAATTCGCGCGGCTTGGCGGACGAGCCGAGGCGCAGCACGGCGAGCGGCGTGGCGGTGAGCTTGCGCTGGCGGCTGTCGAGCGTGATGCGTTCGCCGGTGCGTTCGTCGCGCAACGTGGCGATGGCCGCGAGTTCGAGATTCGCGGCCGACTCATCGGCCACGGCGGGAAGCTTGCGAAGCGCGAATTGCTCGAGCGTGAGGCCGAGTTCCTCGAAATGCCGGCCGGCACGGGCCAGCAGGGTCTCGGGCAGACGCGGACTGACGAAGGCGGCGATGTAGTCGTCGGGGCGGCCGACGTAGCCGACGAGTTGCAGGCGGTAGGGTTCGAGCTTCACGTCGAGCAGTTCGAGTCCAAAGGCGGACTTCGCCTCGGCCATCGCCATCGGCGGCGTGACGGTGAAGGAGCGGACGGCGGCGTGGTAGTAGATGACCGGCGGCGTGAAGACCTCGTAGACCCAGCCCGCGCCGTGCGATTGCGCGGCAGGCTTCGACCACGCCTGGGGCGCACGTGGGGTGGCCGCCAGGGATTGCGGTTCGTAGGCTGCGCCCGGCAACGCCGCGGCCGCGGGCTCGGCCTGCACCCGGCGGAGGAGCGGTTGCTGCAGCCACCACCATGCGGCGGACGCCGCGACGGACGCGACGGCCGCACCGAGGAAAAATCGCTCAAGGGGAATACGCTGCGCGAGACTCATGGGGAGGCGGGGACCGGAGCCGGCAGCACTGCAACACATTCGAGCGTGACGGCAAACTTGGAAAAATTGCTGGCGACCAGCGGCACCGGAGCGCCCGGAGCGGGAGGTTCGTCGCCTCCGGCGGCGGGCGGCAGCGGCTCGACCTCGACGCTGCGCACGATGAGCGGCAGCTGGTAGGCGGCGAGTGAATTGAGGAAGGAGCGCAGTGTCTGCGTCTGACCAGTGAACTCCACGCGGAAGCCGGTGTTCTCAAGCCAACCCTCCGCCGGCAGGACCAGGCGCGCGTCCGGCGCGAAGAAATCCCCCGCCTGCCCGCCGCCGCGCGGAGTCGGCGCAGCGGCCGCACTGGCAGCGGTGCCTTCAGTCGCGGAAGGATTGCGGCGCGCCTCGCGCTGGGCGGTCGTGAGCGGGCGCTCCCGTTGCACCGCGACCAGCGCCCGCGGCTGGGCTTCGAAAAGGAGTTCGAGCAGATGCTGGACGACCACGCGTTGTTGGTGCACCGCGGCAATCAGGTCGGGCTCCGGCCCCTCGTTGGCGTAGGTGGCGAAACCGAAGCGCTCCTCGGGCCGCAAGGCGACCTGCTGGCGCACGGCGAAGGCCCGCATCTGCTCCACGAACGAGGCCAGCGCAAAATAGGCGTCGATCGGGCGCGCCGGCGGCGCCGGCAACCAACCCGGCCGGCCGGCCAGCTGGCGTCGCACCTCGGCGAGTTCCCGCTCAGCAGTCGCCAACTCGGCGGCGATCGCGGCGACATTCTCCTCGCTCAAGGCCGGCGACTGCCCGGCCAGCCAGTCGCGCTCCTGCTTGCGCTGCTGGAGGCCCACCG
>JAMPXH010000103.1 GCA_023701285.1 Candidatus Didemnitutus sp. | reverse complement strand
TCTGCGTGGCCCAGCCGGTCTCACCGAAGATGACCGGCACGCCGGCGTGGCGCGCGACGACCTGACGGTAAATGCCATCGGTCCACTCCATCGCGGTGTCGAGCGGCTGGCCGTTCCACAGCGCGTAGGCGTGCAGCGTGATGAAATCCAGTTCGGCGGAGACGGCCTCGGACTCCGCGGTGGTCCAGAATTTGTAGTCGTCGGCGCTCGTGACGGGTTGCGGCACGGCGGCGCGCACGGTGCGGATGTGTCCGATGATAGCTTCGGGCGTGGTGCGGTAGGCGGACCACGCGACGCAGGCTTCGTTGCCGACGGCGACGGCGTTGACGATGTCGGAGTAGGCGTTGGCGAGGCGGATGGCCGCGGCGATCTCGACGCGGTTCTTCTCGCGGTCGGCCGGTTGCGTGTCGGGCACGATCCACACGCCGAGCATCACGCGCAGCGGCAGTCGCTCGCGGCGGATGAGCGCGAGCGTGCGCTCAGCGAGGGAGGTGGAATCGTAGGTGCGGATCCAGTTCCAGTAACGCGCGACGAGGCGCAGGTCCTCGAGCAACTCGGCGTCGCTGGGTTGGGCGCCGCCGGGTTCCTGGCCGTCGCGATACGGGCTGAACGAGACGCCGTGCCCGATCCAGCGCCCGTCGAGCTCGAGTTGCAACGGCCGGCGCGGCTGCGCTGGAGTCGAAGCGCTTTCGGTCGAGGCGTGAAGCGGGAGGAACGTGGCGAGGGTGAGCGAGAGGAGCAGGGAACGCAGGATCATCGGGGCAAATCGGGCAGGGGACGGAAGGCGTCGCCGAGATCGACTTCGACGAGGGCGATGCGACCGGAGCGGCGGAAAATCTCGGCGCTGATCTCCGGGTGCAGGGTCGTGCCGCGGCACTCGGCGGTGGCACCGGCGGCGGTGCGCCAGCGCAGGCGCGCGGGGCCTTGCGAGAGATGATAAATGACGGGCACGCCGCAGCAGGTGAAGGCGAGCGCACCGGCAGGGAGCGGAGTCTTTCCCTCCGCGCCGTCGATGCCGACGTAGGCGAAGCTGGTCGGGGCGGACGTGAACTCACCGGCGCGCAACAGTGCGGGCGCGAAGCCGAGGCGGCCGTCGCGCACCTGCACACCGAGTTCGCCGAAGCGGGTGAGAATTTCCTCCTTCACCTGCCCGGTCATGCCGGGTTGCTGCGCGCCGCTGTGGCCGGGCGTGTGCGAGTAGGGATCGGTGGGGAAGGCGCCGTATTGGGCGGGCGACTTGTTGAAGCCGAGGCCGGCGCGCACGTCGGAGTAAATCTCGGCGAGTCGGCGGGCCTGCGGGGCACCGGCGGCGAGCGCCGCGTCGTGGTTCTCCTGCACGGCGAGCAGCAGCTTGGCCACCATGTGCCAGTAGATGCAGCCGAGCCCTTCGTAGCCGAACATGCTGCCGCTGCGGCCGGTGAAGGCGCGGTGGTTGAACACCTCTTCGTAGAGCGCGCGGATCGCGGCGCCGTGCGCGTGCACGGCGTCGGCCCAGCGCGGGTCGGCTTGCAGAATTTGCAGGCGCTCGCGGAGAGCATCGTCGTTGACGAGGTCGGCGTGGAAACGCGCCTGCCCGTCCGGATCGTGCGTCACGAGCCGCGGGTCTCCGGCGTCGGCGAGGGCGCGCAGGAGCGGGTTGGCTGCGACTTCGTGCGGAGCGAGTCGGTTGCGCGCGAGGAAGCCGGGGAGCTCGCGGTCGGGATAGAGCAGGTAGCTGTGCTGGTCGGCGCGGTAGAGCGGGCTGGCGCGGAGTTTTTCCAGCAAGGCGACGGCTTCGGCGGGCGTGAGCAGGCCGGAGCTGAGGATCGCGACTTGGCCCTCGAGCATCGGGTAGAGCGGTTGCACGCGCAGCTCCTCGTCGGTGAACTCGAGCAGGCTGTAGGATTCGTAGAGCCCGTCGGTGCGGCGGCCGAGGCGCAGGGTGTGGTCGACGTAATCCAGCGCGAGGTCGAAGAGACGGCGGATCTCGTCGGGCGCGAGCGCGACGTTTTCGCCCGGCCCGTGCCGGTAGATGTGCTCGCGATAAGCGGTGCCGGCTTCCGCGAGGGTGGCGAGCACGGCGAGGCGGTCGGCGTCGGAGAGCGGTTGCGCGAGCTTGGGGCGGTGCGCGGCGAGACCGGCGGCGAGAGCGCGCGTGAGTTGCAGCACGGGCGCGGAGATGGCGACAGGTTCCTGGCCAAGGGCCGGCAGCAGGTGCGCGCGGGCGTGCGCGAGCAACCGGCGCAGGTAGCAGAGCGTGACGAACGACACGCCGTAGCCGACGAGGGCGTTGTTGGCGTCGTTCCACTCGGGGCGCTGGGTGTTCATCCAGATGCCGCCGCCGGGCACGAAATTCGTGAGGCGCGTGAGGACGAGGACGAGGAGTTTTTCCGTGAGCGAGACGTGCACCACGCGGCCGGCGGCATCGTGCACGAGGCGGGCGTCGGTGCCGTCGCGCGCGACACGGGCGAGCGTCTCGCGGTGGCGCTCGGCGTCGAAGCGGATCGTGTCGCGCGGTTGGCGGCGCATCTCGGCGAAGCCGGCGATGCGGTAGGGCACATCGGCGTAGCTGAAGCCGGGCTGGCGGAGCGCGGCGTGGAGGCGGCCGGGTTGATGGCGCGCAGACCACTCGAGGAGTTTCTGCAGGTAAATGACTTGGTGGTCGCCCCAATAGCCGATCGAAGCCCACGGGTCCTCGTGGTCGGGCACTTCCCAATCGATGCCGGCGTGGGAGACGCGGTAGGGATTGTAGCCGTCGAGCGTGGAGGCGTTGAGGAACTTCGCGATCGCGGCGTCGTAGTAGGCGGGGAATGCGAGGCAGAGCGCCTCCCAATTCTGGAAGATGTCGCGCCAGTTGCCCTCGTGGGCGAGGACGCGGCGGCCGTGGTCGTCGCGCACGTGGATGCGGAACTTGTTCCACGGGCGGCTGGGGTCACCGTGGCGGCGGCTGAAGGTGAGCGGGAGATACTCGGCGGCGAGGCGGGCGAGGTCGGCGTCGCCGCGGGCGGAGGTGCGGGCGAGGAGCTCGTCGCGGCTGAGGAGCGGCGGCAGCGTGCGGAGGAGCTCGGCGTGCCGCTCCGCGACTGCGCGGTGGTGCAGGCGCACGAAGGCGGCGAAATCTTCCGCGGGCACCTGGGCACCGTGCGCGAAGATGCCGCCGCGCATGACGTTGAAGAGAGTATTGGCGAAGTGGTGCGCGGCGGCGATCTCGTCGGCGCCGGCGTGCAGACCGTCGGCGAGGCCGACGAGAGAGCGGAGCTGCGCGGTGGCGGCGGCGATGTCGGGCCCGACGGCGGCGGGCAGCGTGCCGGCGTCGAGCGCGGCGCGGCGGGCGGCGACCTGGGCTTGAGTGAGGTCGGTGTCGGCGACGAGCATCCAGTCCTGCTTGCCGCGCGGAGCGAGGGTGAGCGCGCTGTGCAGGCCGTAGGTGCAACGCACGCCGCGGGCGTTGCGTCGCTCGGAGGGCGTTGTGCCTTGACGGGCCTGCTCGACTTGGGCGTCCGTCAGCAGCACGCGTGCGGCGGGAAGTCCGTGCGACCAGACCGCACTGGCGCGCAGGGACTCGAGCGGGATGGCGCGATCGACGATGCCGGCCGCGAGGGAATACACCGCGAGCGTGGAGCCAGGGAGAAGCTCGGCCGTCTTGTAGGCATCGGCGAGGCAGGAACTCTGCTGTTGCACGCGGGTGAGGATGCCGGGCGGGAGCAGGTTGCGGAGCGAGTCGACGAGCGTGAGCGGACGCGGTGCGTCGGACAGATTCTCGAGCGTGCAGCGGCGGATGAAGCCGTGCTCGTCCGCCGTGGCCCAGCCGGCGCGGAAGGCGAGGGCGAGGGTGTGGTTGATCTCCTCGAACCACACTTGGTCGCCCTCAACGCTCTTGTAGAGATGGCGCGAGAGGTCGAACCACTGCGCGCCGTCGCGCGCGAAGGGTTCCCAAACCACGGTGCGACCCTCGTGCGTGGTGCGCACGAACGTGCAGGGGCCGGTGAGGCCGGCGCTGTCGTAGAGTTGGTCGACCGTGCGGTAGGGAAAGAGCGCGTGGTCGGCATCGCAGCGGCCGGCGGTGAGCGCGCCGTTGCTGGCGGCGAAGAGCCAGAGATCGCTCGCGCTGACGACGTTCATGAAGAACGTGGGCAGCGACTCGAGGTGCGCGATGCGGTAGTAACGGCCTCCGAAGGCGTCCACGAGGGAGCCGGTGGCGGAGGGTGGGCAGGGGACGGACGGCATGAGGCGGAGGAGCCCTGCAACCTTCGCCGGGCGTGGGCGGCGCGGTCGGTCGGGCGGGATCAGGCGTGCGGCGGCGGAGCGATGGTGTCGCCGGGCACGAGCCGGGCCTCGACGAGGATTTTGCGTCGGGGCGAGTTGGGATGAAGGATGCGGTTGAGCAGGCGCGAGAGGGCGGCGGCGCCGATGTCCTCGTGCGGCACCTGCATGGAGGCGACGCGGCGGAGGCCGGGCGGAGGTTCGAGGCCGTCGAAGCCGGTGACGGAGCAATCCTCGGGCACGCGGATGCCGCGCACCTGAAGGTCCTGCATGAGTTGGTAGGCTTGGTGGTCGGCGGCGCAGACCCAGGCGGTGACGCCTTCCTCGCGGATCTGGCGCACGACCTCGTCGCAGAGCTGCGCGGCGTTGAGGCGTGGGGAGTTCTTGTGGATGTTGAGCACGCGCGAGGGCGCGAACTCGAGGCCGAGGCTGAAGAGCGCCTCCACGTAGCCGCCGAAGCGCTGGAGGCCCCAGTGGCCGGCGACGGTGTAGTTCCACGTCAGGTAACCGATGCGCTGATGGCCGGCGGCGACGAGTTGCCGCACGAGCGTGACGATGCCGGCGACCTCGTCGGTATCGATGGTGTCGACGAGCGGGTTGTCGTAGTTCTCGAGGAGGGAGACGGTGGAGATCTTCTTGGCGATGGTGTCGACGGCGGGCTCGGAGAACGGGTAGATGAGCAAGGCGCCGCGCCAGTCGCCGTAGCGGATCTGGCGGAAGATGGGCTGGCGGCTCGACTCGGGATGGAACTCGCCGGGCGGCTGGTAATGGATGTCGACCGCCACGCGTTTGACCTCGGCGGCGTCGCGGATGCCCTTGAGCAGATAGGGGAAGGTGGCCATCGCGACGTTCTCGGCGGGCACGCCGATGAGGACGCCGACGGTGATGTTCTGATTGGCCTTGGCGCGACGGGCGGTGCGCCCGGGGGAAGGGCGGTAGCCGAGTTCCTCCGCCATGCTTTGCACCCGCGCCCGGGTCTCCGCGCTGATGGCCGGGTGGTTGGCGAGGCTGCGCGACACGGTGGTGCGCGAGATGTTCAGCCTCTTGGCGATCAGGTCTTGGTTGAGAGATTCCATGGCAACAGCGGCGCGTCAGTGGGGTGGGGCACGCAGGGTGGGGCGGTGTCGCTCCCAGCCAGTGTGGCGCAGGGTTATCGCTAACGTATTCAGGTGTTTCAAGGCTGAATTTATTTGTGCACGAAAACTGATATGTGCGTGCACAATCTTTTACGACCCTAGGCTGTGTGTCTCTATTTTCACTCTACAAAATGAAATTCAACTTTGCAAAAGGCGCGCATAAGTAAGGCAAAAAATGCGCACCTATTTGTGCACATTACGGTTGACATAGCGCGCCGGCGGTCGTGCCATCGAGGCCGATTCACACCTGTCATCTGACGCTGCTTTCCCCCGCTGTTACCCACATCCCCCGCCTTTGCGTCAGGCTGCGCCTGCGCCCGAGGCAGCCGATTTGAGCTCGGTGGTGGAGAGCAGGAACCCAAACCCACCGTATGAACCCCAAGTTGAACCCGGTCCCCCAACACGGACTTAAATCGGCGTTGGCGGCGTTCCTGTTGTTGGCGCCCCTTGCCTTTGCGCAGACGGCGCCCGCCGACGCTGCCGCGCCCGCTGCTCCCGCCGCCAAGACTGGCGAGGAAGATTCCGCCTACGTGCTCTCCCCCTTCACCGTCACCACGGAGAAGGACAAGGGCTATCGCGCCACCAACACCATCTCCGGCACGCGCCTGAACACCGCGATCAAGGACCTCCCGATGCCCATCGAGGTCATCACTGAGGAGTTCCTGCGCGACACCGGCGCGAAGAATCTCCGCGAGTCCCTGCGCTACAGCTCGGGCATCCTGCTCCAGACGCAGAATGACTACTCGGCTCCCTCCGGCAGCTTCTCCGTCACCCCGGGCAAGATCAACAACCCCGAGGGCATGACCGCGAGCGCCACGCAGACCAACATGAAGATCCGCGGCTTCCAGACGGAATCCGTGCTGCGTGACGGCTTCCGCCGCCAGAACTCGACCGACTCCGTCAACATCTCCCGCGTCGAGGTTGCGCGCGGCCCGGCCTCGCTCCTCTACGGCGTCGGTAATTTCGGCGGTGTGGTGAACTACCTCGTCAAGATGCCCGAGACGAAGCGCGCCACCGAACTCTCGCTCGCCTACGGCAGCTACGACTTCATGCGCGCCACGGTCGATACGACCGGCGCCGTCAACGACTCCGGCACCGTCGCCTACCGCCTCACCGGCGCCTGGCAGGACCAAGGCTCCTACACGGACTTCAACGACGAGAACCACTTCTTCGTCTCGCCCGTCGTCGTCTGGCGCCCCTTCGAGAATACCGAGGTCCTCCTCGATTTCGAATACGGCCAGCAGGATAACACCGGCATCGGCTGGCAATCGCTCCGCGCTGCCGTCTCCCCCTACGTCAATGAAGCCACCGGCTACAACGGCAACTTCTACCAGATTCCCGGCAAGGACATCCGCGAGTTCCGCTGGAGCGGTCCTGATACCTACCGCGAAAGCGACGCCACGAACTTCGTCTTCAAGGTCACGCAGAAGATTTCCGACAACCTGCACTTCCTCGTCGGCGTGAACCGCTCGACCTTCGAATACGACCAGCTCGACACCCTCGCGCACTTCCGCACCGTCAGCGCCGGCGACGGCACGCCCGCTTGGGCGGTCGCCCCCGTCACCTATGCCGGTCTCACCTCCGGCCAGGCCGGCGTCCCCGCCGGTCCCCAGCCCTCGACCATCGGCTACCAGTGGGAACTCCGCAACCAGCAGGACACCCACGACCAGCTCCGCGCCGAGCTCAACTTCTCCGCCGGCATGTTCGAGGAGAACAGCAAGTGGCTCCAGATGAAGCACTCCTTCCTCGCCGGCTTCAGCTACACGCGGGAAAGCGCCGAGACGCACATCCGCCAGACGCCCGGCGACCGCGTGAATCTCCACAACCCGACCGATTACTCCTACTTCCGCTATGGCAAGCAGGGTGACGGCTCCGCCGACTACGCCCTCGTCGAGTGGGATAACAACGAGACCATTACGTCAAACCCCGCGCTCTACGCCGTCTACCAAGGCCGCCTTCTCGACGACCGCCTGACCCTCATCGCCGGCGGCCGTCGCGACCGCAGCTGGAACACCCAGTGGCAATACAACCCCCACTACAACTTCGACGGCACCCGCTCCGGCGACACCGCCCGCATCGACAGCCGCAGCGACGTCAACCGCGACACCACCTACCAATACGGCGTCAGCCTCGCCATCACGCCCAAGCGCGACGTCTCCGTCTACTGGATGGAATCAGAAGGCGTGCAGCCCAACTACCAGGGCAAGCTCGACCTCTACGGCAAACCCCTCCAGGCCGCCCTCGCCACCAACAAGGAATTCGGCGTCAAGTTCGACCTCTTCGAAGGCCGCCTCTCCGGCACCATCAGCAAGTTCGAGATCACCCGCGAGCGCGCGCAGGTCGGCAGCTCCAGCCTCGTCTGGTTCGCCCCCGTCGTCTCCGGCAACCTGAAGTTCAATCCGAACAAGGACATCGTCTACCGCGTCGACGACCTCAACCCCGTCACCAACGGTTGGAACGCCGCCGTCGTCGACTCCACCGCGCAATGGAACGCCGCCGTCGCGGCCGGCTCGGTTTACCAAGCCACCAACTCCGCCGGCGAGACGCACTGGTATGCCAACGCCTCCAAGCCCACCGGCGCCGCCTTCCTCGATGCCATCTTCGCCAACGTCGCCGCCAACAATCAGTATGGCTGGTGGGGCTGGATCTACGGCGGCGCCGACCCCGGCTCGCTGCCCTTCGACAATCTGGTGAACAACGCCACCATGGACAACAACGGCGCCCAGCGCTCCGTCGCCACCGGCACCGACCAGTCCAAGGGCTGGGACATGCAGGTCATCTGGTCCCCCACCGACAGCCTCCAGATCGTCGGCACTTGGTCGCACATCGAGAAGAAGGTCCTCAAGGCCCAGGCTTGGCCGAAGTATCCCTACCCGCAGGATCGCTGGGCCATCTGGTATGCGCCCATCTCCTGGGCCGCCACCGCCGGCCGCCCGCTCAACGAGGTCTATGCCGATCCGAATGACACCTCCACCTTCATCGCCTTCGGTGACGGCCTCCCCATGGACGACACGCCCGAGAACCACGCCACGCTCTGGGTGAACTATCAGTTCTCCAAGGACTCCTCCCTCCACGGCCTCTCCATCGGTGCCGGCGGCTGGTGGGAAGACGAGCGCTCGATCTATCCGGCCTACGGCCAGAACGCGCTCGATAACAGCGGCAACCCGATCTTCCTCTCGGCGAAGGCCCGCACCTCGCTCAGCGCGATGATCAAGTATGACTTCAAGCTCCGCGGCCGCGACTCCAGCGTGCAGCTGAACGTCGACAACCTCGCCAACGATCGCGACCTCTACGGCTTCATCTACGCCGCCCCGCGCCGCTGGCAGCTCACGTTCACGCACAAGCTCTGACGCGCCCCGCGCGTCCTCCGCGCGCGCCCCCACCGGCGCGCGCGTTTTCATCTCCGTCCCCGCCGCCCGCGCTCCACGCGCGCGGGCGGCACCGGTGGAAACCCCCGTCTTGCCGCCCGGCGCGGCCCGCTCCCACTCTGGCGCTCCCGCGCTCCGCCCGCGTCCCTCGCGGCCACTTTTTCGCCCCTCTTTCGTGACGTCATCCCAGGAACGCCTCTCATTCCGCGAGAAGTTCGCCTACGGCCTCGGCGATACGGCCTCGAATTTCTACTTCGCGCTCTTCAACAGCTTCCTGGTCTATTACTACACCGACGTCTTCGGCCTCGCCTCCTCCTCGGCCGGCACCATCGCCGGCGTCGTGCCCTTCGCTGTCGCGCTGCTGAATCCCGTCATCGGCATGGCCGCCGATCGCACGCAGTCGCGCTGGGGCAAGTTCCGCCCGTATCTCCTCTGGGGCGCGCTGCCCTACGGCCTGTTCGGCTACCTGATGTTCTCCAATCCCGCGCTCGGCGCGGGCGCGAAGCTCGTCTTCGCCTACGCCACCTACGCGCTCACGCTCATCGCCTACGTCGCCATCAACACGCCGTATTCCGCGCTGCTCGGCGTCATGTCGCCCTCGTCCGCCGACCGCACCTCGCTCTCCGCCTACCGTTTCGCCTGCGCCTTCACCGGCGGCCTCCTCATCGGCACCTACGTGCCCTGGCTCAAGGATCACTTCGGCGCCACCGAGGCCGAGAGCTTCCGCAACCTGATGGCGCTCTTCGCGCTCATCTCCGTGGCGATGTTCCTCTACACCTTCCTCAACACGCGCGAGCGCGTCGCCACGCCGCAGGCCGCCGGCCAGTCCGTGTGGACCGATCTCCGCGACCTCGCGCGCAACGGCCCGTGGCTCGTGCTCTTCTTCGCCGCGTTCCTCACCATGGCCAACGTCGGCCTGCGCAGCGGTGCCACGATCTACTATTTCAAATACGTCGTGGGCGAGGATGCGCTCCGCGGTTTCGACGAGCTGCTCGGCCCGGTCGCCACCGTGCTCGCCTTCCTGAAGGTCAGTGCCTCCGGCCTCGGTCTCTACAACTTCGTCGGCGGCCTCGCCTTCATCACCGGCGCGCTCATGACGAAGCTCTTCCTCCGCTTCTTCCCGCGCCGGCCGCTGATGATCGGCCTCACCTGCCTCAACGCGCTCGCCATGGCCGCCTTCTGGTTCGTCGATGCGGGCAATCTTCCGCTGCTCATCGCGCTGAACATCTTCGCCGCCTTCGTCGCCGGGCCCACGCCCGCCATCGTCTGGTCGTTCTACGCCGACACCGCCGACTACGGCGAGTGGCGCTTTGGCCGCCGCAGCACCGGGCTCGTCTTCTCCGCCGCCGTGCTCGCGCAAAAGGTCGGTCTCGCCATCGGCACCGCCATGCTCGGCTGGTTGCTCGGCCATTACGGCTATGTCGCCAACGCCGTGCAGACGCCGCGCGCCCTCCTCGGTATTCACGTCGTCTTCGCCCTGCTGCCCGGCGCCTTCGCCCTGCTCAGCGGGCTCGCGATCTTCTTCTACCGGCTCGACGACCGCACTGTGAAGCAGATCGAGACCGACCTCGCCGCCCGCAAGCCCGGCCCCGCGCCCGCCGCCTGAGCGGCCCCTTTTCAACACCCAAACTCCCATGCGTCCTCCGCTGAATCCCCAAATCGCCGGCGCCTTCGCGCTGGCCGCCGCCATGCTCACGTCTGCCTCCGCCTCCTCGTGGTCCGTCGTCGAAACCGCGCGCGACAACGCCCATCGTCTCGCGCCCCTCGCGGCTCCCGCCGCGACTCCGGCCGCGCCGACCGCCGGCGCCCTCGTCGTCGATCCCGCGCAGCGCTTCCAGGAGATGATCGGCTTCGGTGGCGCGCTCACCGAATCCTCCGCCTGGGTCCTCGCCCAGCTCCCGCCCGAGGCGCGCCTGGAGGTCATCCGCCGCTACTACGATCCGCAGCAGGGCATCGGCTACACCATCGGCCGCACGCATCTCAACAGCTGCGATTTCTCCGTCGACATGTGGGAGCTCGCGCCCGTGCGCGGAGACTACGATCTGCACAGCTTCTCGCTCGAGCCGATGCGCAAGTGGCTCATGCCGCTCCTGCAGGATGCGCGCAAGGTCGCCGGCGGCGATGCGAACTTCAAACTGCTCGTCTCGCCCTGGAGTCCGCCGCACTGGATGAAGACGAACAACCGCATGGATGACGGCGGTTCCCTCCGCCGCGAATACGCGCCGGTCTGGGCGAACTACTTCGTGAAGTTCGCGCAATTCATGCAGCGCGAGGAGAATTTCCCGATCTGGGCCTACACCATCCAGAACGAGCCCGAGGCGCACCAGACCTGGGAATCCTGCCTCTACACGCCCGAGCAGGAGCGCGACTTCGTGAAGCACCTTCTCGGGCCCGCGATGGAAAAGGCCGGCCTGCTCGACAAGATCAAGCTCATCGGCTGGGACCACAACCGCGATCGCGTCGAGGCCCGTGCCGCCGCGCTGTTCGCCGACCCCGAGGCCGCGAAATATTTCTGGGGCATCGGCATCCACTGGTATGTGAGCAACGACTTCGCCGCCTCCTCCCGCGTGCACACGCTCTGGCCGGACAAGCCCATCATCTTCACCGAAGGCTGCTGGGAAGGCGGCAAGCACCTCGGCCGCTGGGAACACGGCGAAGGCTACGCCACGCAGATGATCGGCGACTTCAAGAACTGGGTCGCCGCCTACATCGACTGGAACATCGTGCTCGACCAGCGCGGCGGTCCCAACCACGTCGGCAACTTCTGCGACGCCCCTGTCATCGTCGACACCAACACCAAGGAAGTCCGCTACGGCCCGTCGTTCTACTACATCGCGCACTTCAGCCGCTACGTGAAGCCCGGTGCGCATCGCATCGCCTCGAGCGGTGCCGAGGGCCTCGACTCGATCGCCTTCCGCAACCCCGACGGCTCGCTCGTCACCATCGTGATGAACCAGACGGACAAGCCCGCCTCGTTCCAGCTCGCCGCCGTCGGCGAGACGCTCGCGTGCTCCATCCCCGCGCGCGCCATCCAGACCTACGTCCGCGCCCAGTGACGCGCTAAACTGTCGACCATCCTTGCGGAAACTCCCGCTTGCCGGCGGTGCGCTTTCCGGCGCACCGTCCCTCGCCTTCACCCCATGCAATCCCGACACCCCCTCGGTTCCGTCCTTCTCATCAGCTCGGTGGCCGCGCTCGGCGGTTTCCTCTTCGGCTTCGACAGCGGCGTCATCAACGGCACCGTGAACGCGCTCACCGCCGCGTTCGGTTCGAGCGCGGCGGTCACCGGCTTCAATGTCGCGTCGATGCTGCTCGGTTGCGCCGCCGGCGCCTTCCTTGCCGGCCGCGCGGCGGACCGCTACGGACGGCGCAAGACGCTGCTCGTCACCGCCGTGCTCTTTGCGGTCAGCGCCTGGGGCTCGGGCATCGCGGCCGGGTCGCTGGAGTTCGTGCTCTACCGTCTGCTCGGTGGTTTTGCGGTCGGCGCGGCCAGCGTCATCTGTCCGGCCTACATCGCGGAGATCGCACCGGCGCGGCACCGCGGCTGGCTGGCCACGTTGCAGCAGCTCGCCATCGTGCTCGGTCTCTTCGCCGCGTTCCTGAGTAATTTCCTCATCGCCCACTTCGCCGGCGGCGCGGCCGCCGTCTGGTATGGCGGCTATCAGGCGTGGCAGTGGATGTATTGGGGCGAGATCGTCCCGTCGGTGGTGTTCTTCCTCGGCCTGCTCTTCATCCCCGAGTCGCCGCGCTACCTCGTGGCCGCCGGCCGGGCCGACGCAGCCGCGGGCGTGTTCGCGCTCTTCCTCGACCGCACCGAGGCCGAAACCGCCCTGGCCGAGATCAAGCGCACGCTCGATCTCTCGCACCGGCCCTCGCTGCGCGACCTCTGGGATCGCAGCGCCGGCCGCCTGCACCCGATCGTGTGGGTGGGCCTCGCCATCGCGGCCCTGCAGCAGCTCGTCGGCATCAACGTCGTGTTCTACTACGGCGAGGTGCTCTGGCGAGCGGCCGGTTTCTCCGAGAGCGATGCGTTGAAGATCAACCTCATCGGTGGCACCATCAACGTCGTCTCCACCTTCATCGCCATCGCGCTGATCGACCGGCTCGGCCGCCGGCCGCTCCTGCTCATCGGCTCGGTCGGCATGAGCCTCACGCTCGGGCTGATGGCCGTGCTGTTCTCCCGTGCGCAGATCGGCGCCGACGGCAACCTGCTGCTCAGCTCCGCCGAGGGCACGACCGCGCTCATCGCCGCCAACCTCTACATCGTTGCCTTCGGCATCTCGTGGGGCCCGGTGATGTGGGTTCTTCTCGGCGAGATGTTCCCCAACCGGATCCGCGGCGCCGCGCTTTCGCTCGCCGGCCTCTGCCAGTGGGGCACAAACTTCCTCGTCACGCTCACCTTCCCGCGTCT
>JAMPXH010000214.1 GCA_023701285.1 Candidatus Didemnitutus sp. | reverse complement strand
GGGAGCGCCGGGGCGAATCGCCTGGGCGGACTGCCCGGCGGCCGCGGCATTGAACTCGAAGCTGCGCATGATGGCGCGGAGGGCTTCGGCGGTGGCGGCGGCGGGCGCGAGAGTGTTCATCGGGCGGGTGCGGCGTTCAGGCGACGAGCGCCTGCGATTAGGAATCGAGGGAAATCTGGCCTTCCTCCTCGAGCCGGCGGACGGCCTGGATGATGACGTCCTGCGCGGCCTCGACGTCCTTGAGGCGGACGGGCCCGAGCAGTTCGATCTCCTCCTTGAGCGATTCGGCCGCGCGCTTGGAGAGGCCGGCGTAGATCTTCTCGCGCAGCGGCTCGCTGGCGGACTTCATCGAGATGGCGAGGTTGCCGGAGTCCACTTCGCGCAGCACGCGCTGCAGATCGGCGGCCGCGAGACGGTTGAGATCCTCGAAGCTGAAGAGCTTCTTGCGGATGGCGGCGCCAAGCGTCGCGTTGCGCTCCTCGATGCGGGCGAGGAGGTTCTTCGACATCTCCTTCTCGAGCGAATTGAGCAGCCCGGCCACGGCGCGGACGCCGCCGCTGTGGTGGAAGGCGGGACGGACCTTGCTGTCGAAGTGCTTGCCGAGCGAACGCACGATCTTGCCCACGAGGTCCAGCGAGGTGGACTCGATCGTGCCGAGGCGTTCGACGACTTCCTCGCGCAGGTCCGGGCTGAGCAGCGCGAACACTTCGGCCGACTTCGCCGGATCGAGATAGGAGAGGACGAACGAGATCGTCTGCGGCTGCTCGTGCTTGATGAGGTTGAAAATCTGGCGGCCCTCCATTTCCGCGATGTCGCTGATCACCTCGAGCGAGTTGCCCGCGACGGGGCCGACGCGGCCGATGATGGACGAGGCCTTGTAGTCGCCCTTCGCGATCTCGAGCGTGCGCTGGGCGAACGGCAGCCCGCCAAGCGCGGAGCCGACGCTGTTCGCGACGATGGCGCCGAATTCCTCGAGCGCCTGCTTCTGGGTCGTTTCCGGAATCATCGGAAACGTCGACATCTCGCGGCAGAGCAGTTCGATCTCGGCGTCGTCGAAATGCTTCAGCACCTCGGCGGCGGCCTCCGGGCCGATGCAGATGAGGAAGACGGCGAGCTTCTGCTGGCGGCTGAGCTTGGTGAAATCGATTTCGGCCATGGCGACGGATCAGTTCTTCGCGGCGGGCGTCGCGACCCAGTCGCGCAGCGCGGTGCCGATGTTGGCGGGCTTTTGCCGGATGAGCTGGTTGAGCATCTCGGGCGTGATCTGGCTGCCGCCCTGCAGCGAGCGCGCCGCGATCTCGGGCGACATCGCGAACACCTCGACCGGGACCGGCTCGGGCTTCTGCTTCGAGAGCAGGCGGAGGAAGAGCAGCAACGCGACCGCGGCGCCGCCGACGGCGGCCCACTTGGACGCGGCCTCCATCCAACCCTGGATGCGCGTCTCGTTCTGGATCGCCTCGACGGTCTGCGAAACGGGCTCGACGGCGAACGGCATCTCCTGGAGCGAGACGAGCGAATCGAGTTCCTGCCCGGGCGCGACCTTGAGGCCGAGGGCGTTGACGACCACCTGGCGGAGCGCGGTGAGTTCCTCGGGCGTGCGCTTTTCCTGCGTCGGCGCGGTGCCCGGCGCGGCGCCGGCCGGCGGCGGCACGAGGCGCGGGGAGATCAGGACGGAGGCGGAGACGTTCTTGATCGTGCCCGGATTGCGCGTGATGCTCGTGGTGGTGCGGTTGATTTCGTAAGCGGTGGTGCGGTTCTTCCGGTTCTGCTCGGTGCTGTTGACCGGCTTGGCCGCGACATCGGCGACGGTCTTCTCGGGGACGTTGGCGCTGATGCCGGTGGCGCCGCCGTTGGTGCGCGTCTCGGTGGTGTTGGAGCTGTCCTCGTTGATGGTCTGGCTGCGGACGACCTGGCCGTCGGGGTCGAAGCGTTCCTGCATCTGCGTCATCGCCTCGGTGTCGATCTCGGCCGAGACCCGGACGACGGCCGCGCCCGGGCCGATGACCAGGGCGAGCATGCTCTCGACCTTGCGCGAGAGGTAATCCTCGACCTGCTGCTTGTAGCGCATCTGCGAGGAGGCGTTGCCGAGCGTGGGGTCCTGCTTGAGCTCCTCGGAGAGCACCCGGCCGCGGTTGTCGACCACGGCGACCTGGTCGGGCGTGAGGCCCTGGACGGCGTTGGCCACGAGGTGGCGGATGGCGTTGACGCCTTCGGTGTCGAGCCGGCCGCCGCCCATATCGACGAACACGGAGGCGGTGGAGCGCACGCTCTGGTCGGTGAGGAGGAGGCGGTTTTCCGGCTGCACGATCATCACGCGCGCGGCGCGCACGCCCTGGAGCTGCGTGATGGTGCGCGCGAGTTCGCCCTGGATGGCGCGGAGGTAATTCGTGCGTTGCACGAAATCGGAGAGGCCGAACTGGCCCTTGTCGAAAATCTCGAAGCCCACGCCGTCGCCGCTCGGAAGCCCCTTGCCCGCGAGATCCATGCGCAGCTTGTAGACCTGGTCGGACGGAACCTGCACGGCTGTGCCGCCGGCGCTGATCTGGTAGGGAATCCCCTGCGTCTGCAGCTGGCTGATGATGGCGGTGGAATCCTTCTCGCTCAGGCGCGCGTAGAGGAGCTGGTAATCGGGGCGGCGCGCCCAGAACACGACGGCCACCATGCCGCCGATGACGGCGACGGTCGCGACGAGGAGGGAAACGCGCTGGTTGAGGCCAAGCTGTTGCCAGAGGGCGAGCAGGGAGGCGGCGAAGTTTTTCATGCGG
>JAMPXH010000213.1 GCA_023701285.1 Candidatus Didemnitutus sp. | reverse complement strand
CTTTTGCCAGCGTAGGCGAGCATTTGCGCGCACAGCTCGGCGGCGCGACGCGCGGCGTGCTCGATTTGCTGCAGCTGAGCTTGCAGCGGGTCGGAGGCGGGCAGCGTCTGGCGGGCGATCGAGGCGTTGCCGAGCACGGCGGTGAGAATGTTGTTGAAGTCGTGGGCGATGCCGCCGGCAAGCACGCCGAGGCTTTCGAGTTTTTGCGTCTCGACGATTTGCCGGTCGAATTCGCGGCCGCGAGCTTCGGCGGCCTTGCGGGCGGTCGCGTCGACCATGAGGCCCTCCAGCGCGCGCGGGTTGCCCTGCTCGTCGTAGAGCGGGTGGCCGCGCTCCCAGATGTGGCGTTCGTTGCCGTCGGCGTGTTGGATGCGATATTCCAGCTCGTAGGTGCCGCGACTGGCGACGGATTGGGAGATGCGGCGCTCGCATTCGGGCAGATCCTCGCGGTGCACGCGATCGATCCACCGCACTTGGCCGCGGATGAAGCTGTCGGCGCTGAAACCGCAGATATTCGCGATACCTTCGCTGACGAACTCGGGCGTGAACGGCGAGCCGGGGCCGCAGCGATAAGCTGCGCCGGGCATGTCGGAGAGCAGCGAGGCGAGGCGGCGTTTGCTCTCGGTCAGTTCGGCGGTGCGCAGCTCGACCTCGTCTTCGATGTGGGAGGTGCGCTCGAGGAGGTTGCGCAGCACGTAGGCGAGCAGGAAGGTGATGATCACGCCGGCGCCGAGCAGAAGCAGCGGTTGCCGGGAGGTGACGGATTTCTTCCACGCGGCGTTCATGCGCGCGATCACCAGCCACTCGCGGTCACCGACGCGCAGGCGCGTGGTGACGTTCTCCGGATCGTCGAGTGGCGGCAGTGGCACGCGAGTGCGTAGTGGCGTGGTGCCGCCGAGATTGGCGTAGAGGAGCTTGGGCGGCTCGCCCGCGGGGTCGAGAACCAGGTAGTAGGCGTCGATGGCCTCGTTGGTCTCGAGGTTGTGCGGCTGGGCGAGGAGCGTCGGCAGCTTGAAGACGCCCTGGAGGAATCCTTCCACCGGCCCCTGCGCCCGCCAGAACGGCAGGATGAATGTCACCCCCAATTCGTCGGGTTGCGTGGATTGAATCAGGCGGAAGGGAGGGCTGACTTTGAATGCGCGTTCGGCCCGGGCCGCGGTGACTTGCGAGGCGCTGGGAGCGCTCTTGAGGTCGTAGCCGAGCGCCGACTCGTTGCCGGCCATGGGCTCCACGTGGGTGATGACAAAATACTCCGTTGCGGGCCCGGCGACCGCGAGCGATCCGTCGGGCTGGCGCTGCATGATTTGAAACGGTTGGCCCAGGCTCGCGGACATGGAGCGCTCGAATGACTCGCGCTCGGCTTGCGGCACGATGGCGACCCACTCCAGTGCCTGCACTCCCTCATGGCGACTGAGGATGCTGCGCGAGAGTTCAGCGAATTCCTCGCGCGTGATCTCGTGGGAGGCGACGTAGGTGTCGCGCAAGCTGTAGACCATCTCCTCATAGCTGCGCAGGGTTTGGCCGGCGACCTTGAAGAGAGCCTGGGCGCGAGACTGAAATCCGATGCGGATCCGCTCATCGCCTTGTCGGGCGGCAAAACGCCAAGTGAGGAGGGAGAGCGTGAGGCCTGCGGCGACAACGAGCCAAATGGCAAGGCGGCGTTGCCGGAGCAGGAGAGAACGCGGGGCCATTGCGATGAGTTAGCGGGGGTTAACGCCGGAGCGCAATTCCGCGAGCAATCGTGGCAGCGCGGCCCGACCGTTCAGGCGCGGTAGGGCAGCGGAAAGCCGTTGGTGAGCGCGACGACCTTCGCCTTCACGTCGGCGAGGGCGGCGGCTTCGCGCTCGGTGCCGATGGCCACGAGGACGGTGTCGATCAGTTCGGCGATCTGCTCAAATTCGGCGGTGCGGAATCCGCGCGTCGTCATCGCGGGCGAGCCCAAGCGGATGCCGGAGGCTTGGAACGGCGAGCGCGTCTCGAACGGCACGGTGTTCTTGTTGCAGGTGATGTTGGCGCGATCGAGCGTCTCCTGTGCGACCTTGCCGGTGAGGTTCGGCAGCTTGGCGCGGAGGTCGACGAGCATCAGGTGATTGTCGGTGCCGCCGGAGACGATCTTGTAGCCGCGGGCGGTCATCGCGGCGGCGAGCGCGGCGGCGTTCTGCACCACGTGGCCGCAGTAGTCCTTGAACTCCGGCTTGAGCGCCTCGCCGAAGCACACGGCCTTGGCGGCGATGACGTGCATGAGCGGGCCGCCCTGCGTGCCGGGGAACACCGCGGAGTCGATCGCCTTCGCGTGCGCCGCCTTGCAGAGGATGAGGCCGCCGCGCGGACCGCGCAGGGTCTTGTGCGTGGTGGTGGTGACGAAGTCGGCGTGCGGCACGGGCGAGGGGTGATGGCCCGACGCCACGAGGCCGGCGATGTGCGCGATGTCGGCGAAGAGATACGCCCCGACGCTGCGGGCGATCTCGCCCATGCGGGCGAAGTCGATCGTGCGCGAGTAGGCGGAGGCGCCGACGGTGATCATCTTGGGCTTCTCGCGCTGGGCGACGGCGGCGAGCTCGTCGTAGTCGATCAGGCCGTTGTCCTCGCGGACGCCGTATTGGCAGAAGCTGTAGAGTTTGCCGGAAAAATTGGCCGGGTTGCCGTGCGTGAGGTGGCCGCCGTGGCTGAGGTTCATGCCGAGGAGCTTGTCGCCCGGCTGGAGGACGGAGGCGTAGACGGCGGTGTTGGCCTGCGCGCCGGAGTGCGGCTGGACGTTGGCGTGCTCGGCGCCGAAGAG
>JAMPXH010000212.1 GCA_023701285.1 Candidatus Didemnitutus sp. | reverse complement strand
TCGAGCAGCTTCATCATGCGCTCGACGACCTGGATCGGATTCTTGGTTTCGGTGGGGGTGTTGGTGCTCACGCGGTCGGTCAGGGATTTGCAGTTGCGCGCATTCTAGCCGGCGCGGGGTGATTTCGCCTAGTGAAATGCCGCGGCGCGTGCCGCAATGCCAGCCGTCGCGTCGCTGGAAGCTGCGGCGGGCAGCCGATATACTGGAAAGTGTTGCGCCCGGCGATGCCGGGCATTGTTTTTTGAACGGTTCGTCCGCGCTGCGCGCGGGCGCGCCTGCGAACCGGATTGCCACCATGAAGCGCTCGAAGGAAGCCGGCACGCCCGGCGATGTCCCCGCACAGGAAGATGCAGCCGCCGCGCCGCGCCGCACGCTGGGCGTGAAACGCCAGGGCGATGCTCCCGTCGTCGAGGGGCCGCGACGGGCCGGCGTGCGTGCACGCTTCCAGCCCGGTTATGCGAAGACGGTCGCAGCGACGCGGGCGCCTGCGGGCGAGGGGCAGGGAAAGGCGCGCGGGGGCAAGGCCGGGCGGCCACCGGAAGCGGCGCGCGCGGAAGAGACCGGGCGCGGGCGCAAGCCGGAGCGTCCGAAGGCGGCCGATGTGGCGGGTGCCGAACGCCGACCGCGCAAGGATGGCGATCAGCCGCGCACGGCGCCGGGAGGAGAGCGCCCGGTGCGCAAGCCGGAGCGTCCGAAGGTGGCCGATGTGGCGGGCGCCGAACGCCGTCCGCGCAAGGATGGCGAACAGCCGCGCGCGACGCCGGGAGGAGCGCGCCCGGCGCGTAAGCCGGCAGCTAAGCCGGCTGCTCCGGCCCCTCGTGCCCCCGTCGCTCGCCGCGAGGAGCGCTCCGCCGCCCGCCGCGACGATCGCCCCGCCGCCGCACGGCCGGCAGCCCGTGCCGACGCGGCGCCGACGGCCGCCGCCGAAGGCGTGCGCCTGTCGAAGGTGATGTCCGAACGCGGCCTGTGCTCGCGCCGCGAGGCCGACGGCTTCATCGAGCGTGGCTGGGTGCTCGTGGATGGCCAGCGGGTGTCGGAGCTCGGCACGCGCATCGACCCGAACGCGGAGATCACGCTCGCGCCGCAGGCGCGCCGGCGCCAGTCGGAGCGCGTGACGATCCTGTTGCACAAGCCGGTCGGCTACGTGTCGGGTCAGCCCGAGCCCGGCTACGAGCCGGCCGTGTCGCTGATCGGTGCGGGCAACCAGTTCGACCGCGACACCGCCCAGACCTTCGACTTTTCGCACCTCAAGGGCCTCGCGCCGGCCGGACGCCTCGATATCGACTCGACCGGCCTGCTCGTGCTGACCCAGGACGGGCGCATCGCGCGCCAGCTGATCGGCGACGACTCGGAGGTGGACAAGGAATACCTCGTGCGCGTCGAGGGATCGCTCGACGAGCACGGGCTCGCGCTGCTGAACCACGGCCTCGAGCTCGACGGGCGCAAACTGCGACGCGCCAAGGTCGAGTGGATCAACGAGGATCAGCTGCGCTTCGTGCTGCGCGAAGGCCGCAAGCGTCAGATCCGGCGCATGTGCGAGCTGGTCGGCCTGAAGGTGGTCGGCCTCAAGCGCATCCGGATCGGGCGGATCCGGCTAGGCGACCTTCCGCTCGGGCAATGGCGCTTTCTGCGCGAAGACGAGGGGTTTTGACTCCTTCGCCCGCATCTTCAAGGGGGCGGCTTTCACCGTCGCGGGGCTGCGGCGGCGTTTGGCCGGGCGTCTGACCGGCAGACTGGCCGGATCGCTGACTCCTGACTGTTCGGTAAACCAGCCTTTCAGCGGGCAGTCGCGCCCCTCAGGACAGCCGTGCTCGCGGGCGCACTCCTTCTGCGTTTCATCCAGCAGCACCATTTCCCGGACCGCCTCGCAGCGGCCGATGGGAGAGTCGAGGAATGTCATGACGAACTCCTTGAAGCGGTTATGCGGAAAGAGGGGGATTCTTGTACATTCAATCTAGCCAGCATTGGCTAGCGGTGCCGGCCCGAATCGCGCGGAATTGATCTGGCTCAAGAAATCCCGCGATGCACAAATGGTTATTCCGCGCGCAGCGCTTCGACCGCATCGAGGCGCGCCGCACGGATCGCGGGAAGCACGCCGGCGACAAGTCCGATCGTCACTGCGAGCGCCTCCGCGATAACGACGAAATGCCACGGCGTATGGACCGGCAGGGCCGGCACGAGCAGGCCGACGAGTTGGGCTGCGCCCGCGCCGACGACCAGTCCGAGCACGCCGCCGATGGCGGCGAGGGTGACGGCCTCGGCGAGGAAGAGACTCAGGATCGTGGCCCGCCGTGCGCCGATGGCGACGAGCAGCCCGATCTCGTTGGTGCGTTCGGTGACCGCGATCGTCATGATCGTGACGATGCCGACCGCGCCCACCAGCAGCGAGATGCCGCCGAGCGCGCCGACCGCGGCGGTGAGGATGTCGAGGATGTTCGACAGGCGTGCAAGCATGTCCTCCTGTGTCGTCAGCGTGACGTCGTCCTGGCCGTGGCGGGCGACGAGCACCTTGCGGATGTCCGCCGCGACCAGCGGCGCCGGCACCGCTTCTTCGTAGGTGACGTTGATCTCCATCAGGCCTTCGCGGTTGTAGAGCGACAGCGCGCGCGAGGTCGGGATGTAGGCTGTGTCGTCGAGGTCGACGCCGAGGAACTGGCCCTTTTCCTCCATCACGCCGATCACGCGGTAGCGTTCGCCGCCGATGCGCAGGCGTTCGCCCAGCGCGTTGGCGCTGCCGAAGAGTTCGTTCTTGAGCTTGGCGCCGAGCACGACGAAGGCGC
>JAMPXH010000102.1 GCA_023701285.1 Candidatus Didemnitutus sp. | reverse complement strand
TCGGCGACCCCGACCGATAGTGAACGCTGGGGATCAGTCCTCGATCCACACGAGGTCGCCCACGCGCACCTCGTCGTAGAGCTCGATGATGTCGAGGTTGCGCATCTGCACGCAGCCGCTGCTCGCGGGCGTGCCGAGGCGTTCCTCGTGGTTCGTGCCGTGGATGTAGACGTAGCGCGCGTGGGTGTCGACGCAGCGGCCCTCGGCGTCGGTGCCGGCGTTCAGTTCGGGTTCGAGGCCGCGGAGCCAGAGGATGCGCGTGGTGATGAGGTTCCGGGCCTGTTCCTCCAGCGGCAGCTCGGCGAAGTGGCGGCCGGTGTTGACCCGGGCCTTGAAGACGATGCCGGGTGGCGCTCCGGCGCCGATGCGCTCGGCGATCTCGTGCAGGCCGCGCGGCGTGCCGAGGGAATCCTTGAGGTTCGACGGGGGGCGCAGCGAGGTGGAGACGACGTAAGACTTTGCCAGGGAATCGCCGCGATGGAAGGCGAGGAGCTGGGCGCCGAGGGAAACGACCATAGCACGCGCAGACGGCTTGCGCCCGAGCGCGGCGCACTTTTCCCTCAGCCTTTCAACTGCGTTTCTCATCACGTGAATAACAAATCTTATCGGGTCGGCATCGTCGGTGCGACAGGAGCGGTCGGTCAAGAGCTGATCGGCCTCCTCCAGTCGCGCGAGTTTCCGCTCGCGGAGTTGCGACCGATGGCCTCGGCGCGCTCCGTGGGCCGCGTCATCGCGCTCGGCGGCAAAAGCTACCCGGTGGTCGAGGCCTGCGCGGAGGCCTTCGCCGGGCTGGACATCGCGTTTTTCGCGGCGGAGGGCGCCATCGCGAAGGCGCTCGCGCCGGAGGCGGTGAAGCGCGGCTGCCTCGTGTTGGACAAGAGCTCGGCGTTCCGCATGCAGGCCGACGTGCCGCTCGTGGTGCCGGAGATCAATCTCGCCGCCACGCAGGGGCACCGCGGCATCATCGCCAGCCCGAACTGTTCCACCGCGATCGCGTTGATGGGCCTTTACCCGCTGCACCGCAGCTTCGGGGTGAAGCGCGTGTTCTTCGCCACCTATCAGTCCGTCTCCGGCACGGGCGCCGACGCCATCGACGAGCTGGAGGCGCAGACGCAGGCCTACGCGAAGGGCGAACCGCTCCTGCGCAAGGTCTATCCTTATCAGATCTTCCAGAACCTCATTCCGCACATCGATTCCTTCGGCGCCGACGGCTACACCGGCGAGGAGACGAAGATGCGCGAGGAGAGCCGCAAGATCATGGGCCTGCCCGCGCTCAAGGTGTCCGCCACCTGCGTGCGCGTGCCCGTGGTGCGGGCGCATTCCGCGGTGGTGAACGCCGAATTCGAGCGCCCCGTCGATCTCGCCGCCGCGCGCGCGGCCATCGCCGGTTTTGCCGGCGCCGAGCTGGTCGACGATCCGGCGAACAAGGTTTACCCCACGCCGCTCGACTTCAGCCGCAAGGTGAAGTGCGGGGTGGGACGCCTCCGCTCCGACACGGCGCTGGAGAACGGCCTGTCGTTCTGGGTCGCCGGCGACAACCTCTGGAAGGGCGCCGCGCTGAACTCGATCCAGATCGCCGAGGCGATGATCCGCGAAGGCATCCCGCTCCAGCCCTCGGCTTGAGCGCCGACGCCGCGCACCGGGCACGGGCCCGGCCACGCCTCTTGGGCTTCCTTGGCGGCCACGCATCGCCGTCACCGCCGCGATGCCGGTGCAGCTGGCAGAGGCTGGACAAACCACGCAGCCTCTCCGGCAAACCCCGCTCCGGCTTTCTCCTTGCGAGGGGCCGGACGGTGCCGTTTCGTCGTCCGAATTTCGGACGTCTAGCTCAGTTGGTTAGAGCATCTCGTTTACACCGAGAGGGTCGGGGGTTCGAGTCCCTCGACGTCCACCAGCCTTCGCTCGCATGAAACTTCTCCTCGCCACCCGCAAAAGTCCGCTCGCCCTCGCGCAGACCGAAATGGTCGCCGCCCGCTTCAAGGAGGTGCTCGGCGCCGAGTGCGAGTTGCTGAAGATCGTCACGACCGGCGACCGCCAGACCGACTGGTCGCTGATCAAGCAGGGCGGCAAGGGCCTCTTCACCGCCGAGCTCGAGCAGGCGCTCCTGCGGGGCGACGCGCACGCCGCCGTGCACAGCTGCAAGGACCTGCCGGGCGAGAATCCTCCCGGCCTGACCGTGGCCGGCTTCCTGCCGCGCGAGCTCACGCACGACGTGCTGGTGTTGCGCGAAGGCGTCACCGTGCCCGCCACCATCGGCACGAGCAGCCCACGCCGCCAGCTGCAGATCACGAAGCTCTTCCCAGGCGCCACCTTCACCGAGATCCGCGGCAACGTCGACACGCGCCTGAAGAAGATCGCCGCCGGCAACGCCGATGCGACCATCCTCGCCGCCGCGGGCATGCGCCGCCTCGGCATTCACAGCTGGCCCGGCGTCGTGTTCCGCCCGCTGCAATTTTCCGAGAGCGTCCCGGCCGTGGGGCAGGGCGCCATCGCCATCCAGTGCCGCGAGGAACTCGCCGCGCAGCTCGCGCCCGCGCTCGACGCCGCCACGGGACGCGCCGTGACGCTCGAGCGCGCCTTCCAGGCGCTCGTCGGGGCGGGCTGCCAGGTGGCCTTCGCCGCCCACGCGGTCGGCGACACGCTGCATTTCTTCCACGAGCGGACCGGCATCCGAACCTTCCCGCTCAACGACGCCGATTACGCTGCGCCGCGCGAGACCGCGGCCCGTATCCTGAAGGAACTGGGATTCTGATGAGCAAAGCCACCGCCTCCGCGCCGCTCTCCGGCCGCCGCATCGTTGTCACCCGTCCGCGCGAACAAGCCGCGGACTGGCGCCAGAAACTCGAGGCGCTGGGCGCCGAGGTCATCGAGTTGCCGCTCATCCAGGTCACAAAGCACTACGACAAGAGCACGCTCGTGGAGGTGTTCGCCGAACTCGGCCAATACGAGTGGATCGTCTTCACCAGTGCGAACGGCGCGCGGTTTTTCTTCGAGGAGTTCCACCGCGCCTTCGACGACATCCGGGCGATGGGCCTGCTGCGCATCGCCGCCGTGGGCGAGGCCACCGCCGACGTCATCCGCCGCCTGCACCTGCGGGTCGACCTGCAGCCCGCCAAGGCCACGGCGGAGGAACTCGCGCGCATGATGATCGAGCGCGAGTCGATCGACAGTGCCAAGATCCTCGTCGTCACCGGCAACCTGAACCGCGACACGCTGGTCGACCGCCTGCACGAGGCGCGCGCCATCGTCGACCGCCTGCCGATCTACCGCACCGAGGAGAACGACCTCGCGGGCAACCCCGTGGCCGGCAGCTTCCGCGAGCGCGGTGCCGACGCGATCCTCTTCGCCAGCCCGTCCGCCGCGCAGTCGTTCTTCGACCAGGCCGCCGCGCTCAAACTCGGCCCGAAGGCCAAGCGTCCGCTCGCCGGCAGCATCGGCGGCACCACCACCGCCGCGATGAAACAGCTCGGCCTTCCCGTCGATTTCGAAGCGGAAGAGGCCAACCTCGATTCATTCGTGCAGGCCTTGCTCCGCAAACTCTGAGGCGCTTGCGCGGCGTCCCGCGCGCCTTCCGCCGATCTCTTCCCATGAAAGTCCCGTTCCTCGACCTGAAGCTGCAACATCAAGCGATCCGCGCGGAAGTGCTCGCCGCGCTGGCGGACACCTACGACCACACGCGGTTCTGCCTCGGCAAGGACGTCGAGGACTTCGAGCGCAACTTCAGCGCCACGTTCGGCCATGCGCGCACGCTCGGCATGAACAGCGGCACCTCGCCGCTGCACATCGGCTCGCTCTGCGGCGGTTTCGGTCCCGGCGACGAGGTCATCACCACGCCGTTCACCTTTGCGTCGAGCTGCTGGGGCATCAGCTACACGGGCGCCACGCCGGTGTTCGTCGACATCGAGCCCGACACCTGGTGCATCAGCCCCGAGGCCATCGCCAAGGCGATCACGCCGCGCACGAAGGGCATCGTCGTCGTGCACATCTTCGGCCAGCCCGCGCGGATGGAGGAGATCATGGCGCTCGCGGCGCAGCACCGGCTGTTTGTCGTCGAGGACTGCGCGCAGGCGGTCGGCGCCGCCTATCAGGGCCGGCCGGTCGGCAGCATCGGCGATTGCGGCACGTTCAGTTTCTATCCGACGAAGAATCTCGGCGCCTGCGGCGAAGGCGGCGCCTTCGTCTCGAAGCACCCGGCGGTGATGGACAAGGCGCAGCTCCTGCGCGTGCACGGCTCGCCCAAGCGTTACCTGCACACGGAGGTCGGCTTCAATTTCCGCATGGACGGTTTCCAGGGCGCGGTGCTCAACATCAAGCTCCGGCACATCGCGGCCTACACCGCCCGCCGCCGCGCCATCGCGGCGAAGTATCGCGCGGGCATCAAGAATCCCAATGTCACGCTGCCGGTCGTGCCGGCGCACGGCGAGAGCGTGTGGCACCAGTTCACGATCCTGCATCCGCGACGCGACGCGCTGCGCGCGCACCTCGAGCAGCAGGGCGTGGGCACCGACATCATTTATCCCGGCCCGATGCACCTGCAGCCGTGCTACGCGGCGCTGGGCTACACGAAGGGCAGCCTGCCGATCGCCGAATTCACCAGCGAGCGCTGCGTGAGCCTGCCGATCTTCCCGGAGCTCACCGATGCGCAGGTCGAGCACGTGATCGCCGCGGTGAACGCGTTCGCCGGCTGAGCGGGCGACGTGGTGCGATGATCGCCGGCATCCAAGTCAAGGTCTGCGGGCTCACGCGCATCGTCGACGCGCAGGCCGCAGCGGCCGCGGGTGCGGACCAGCTCGGTTTCATCTTCTACCCGCCATCGCCGCGCCATCTCGGGATCGAGCGCTACGCGGCGATTAGCGCCGAGTTGCCGCGGGTCGCGCGCGTCGCGGTCTGCGTCGAGCCTTCGCCCGTCGATCTCGCGCGTCTCGCCGAGTTGGGTTTTGCCGCCTTCCAGATCCACTTCAAGGCGGACACCCCGCATGCGCAGGTCGCGGCGTGGTCGGACACGGTGGGCGCATCGCGCCTCTGGCTGGCGCCGAAGCTGCCGCCAGCTCAGGACGTGCGGCCGGAGTGGCTCGCGCTCGCCGAGACTTTCCTCCTCGACACGTTTCACGCCGAGAAATTCGGCGGGACGGGCGAGACGGGCGATTGGGAGAAGTTCCAGCGTCACCGCCTCACCCATCCGGGGCGCAACTGGGTTCTCTCCGGCGGACTGAATCCGGGCAACGTGCGCGCGGCCGTCCAAGCGACGGGTGCGGTCCGCATCGACGTCAACAGCGGCGTCGAGACCGCACCGGGAGTGAAGGACGCCGCCAAGCTCACCACCTTGGTGGCCGCGCTGCAAGGTGCGTAAAGGCCGGTCAGCTACTCCCGCGACCAGCTCTCCGCGCGCCCCAAAATGACGCCGAGAACGTCGTGCGCTCGCGCGACATCGTCCAAGGTCGGACTGAAATGCAGGGTCGAAGGGTGCCGTGGCGAGGGGGCACACTCGATTCCTTTTGATTTCAATTGAGTCAGAAAATCGCCGCGAAATTCCTCTCCAACGTCAATATGCGCGAGGACGTAGTTTCCCTTGCGGGGATAGAACCAGAGGAAATTCGTGCCAGTGGTTCCAACTGCGATATGCCCTTGGTTGTATTTTATGCGCAGACTTCTGTTGTTCGGGAGGAGCTTTATCACCGCATCCATCACCTCCAGCGAAGCTGTGCGATTGTTGCGCACCCAGTAGCCGCGATCCACGGTTTCGCCTTCATCGTCGGCTTCCGCACTCTCGATCACATCCAATACGCGAACGAAATTCAGACAAAGTTTCCCGTCGATCAGGAAGGCGTTCATCTGAATTGCGACTATCGGAATCGCCTTATTGAGAAGCCCGATGACATTGAAGAAACGGTTCGTGATTTCTTCGGCGACGATCACCGCTCGATGATTGTAAGAGGGGTAGCGCTTTCGCTCGATATCCCAGTATTCGATTGTGCGAATGATGTGACTTTCGTCCACGGGCCCCAGCATCACCTCGACTTCGTAGCGTAGCTTTTCGTCGGGATCTGCATCCGCCAGGATCAAATCTACGCGTCCTCCGGTCGGCTGAGACCGTTCACGCTGGATGAGGATTACTTCGCCGAATCCGAGGATCGCCGGATCAGCGGCGATCAGTTCTTGGAGCCATTTTTCGTCTTTTCCCGCCTCGCGAAGGCGAATCGGTTGAGACTTCACATAGTCGTAGCTCATCGAGCGACTAAGACTCTTCACACCCGGCAGGGCAAAAGATTTCGGAGCCGCGCTCAGAAGCCCGGCATGCCGCCCTTGCCACGCATGGCTTCCATCTGGCGCATGAGCTTCTTCTGGTTGCCGCCCTTCATCATCTTCATGATTTTCTGCATCTGCTCGAACTGCTTCATGAGCTGATTGACCTCGAGCACCTTCACGCCCGCACCGTTGGCAATGCGGACGCGGCGGCTCCCGTTCAGGATCTGCGGTTTCTGGCGCTCCTGCTTGGTCATCGAGAGGATGATGGCCTCGGTGCGCTTCATCTGCTTGTCGGCGTCGCCGGGCAGCTCGACGCCGCTCATGCCGGGCATCATGCCGAGGATGGACTGCATCGAGCCCATCTTCTTCACCTGCTGCATCTGCGCGAGGAAGTCCTCCAGGTTGAAGTCCGCCTTGCGCAGCTTCTCCGCCATGCGCTCGGCTTCCTTCTGGTCGATCGTCTCCTGCGCCTTTTCGACGAGCGAGACGACGTCGCCCATGCCGAGGATGCGCGAGGCGAGGCGGTCCGGGTGGAACACCTCGAAATCGCCCGTCTTTTCACCCGTGCCGACGAATTTGATCGGGACGCCGGTGACACTCTTGATCGAGAGCGCCGCGCCGCCGCGGGCGTCGCCGTCCATCTTGGTGAGGATGAGGCCGGTGAGCGCGAGGGCGTCGTGGAAGGACTTGGAGACGTTGACGGCCTCCTGGCCGAGCGCGCCGTCGGCAACGAGGATGATCTCGTCCGGCTGCACCTTCGCGCTGAGCTTCTTCACTTCCTCGATCAGGTCCTGGTCGATCTGGAGACGGCCGGCGGTGTCGAAGAGGATGATGTCGGCGTTGGCCGCGGTGGCGGCTTCGAGCGCCTTGGCGCCGATGGCAGGCACGTCCTTCGACACGCGGTCGCAGTAGAAACCGAGTTCCTCCTGCTTCGCGAGAATCTCGAGCTGATCGATGGCGGCGGGACGATACACGTCGCACGCGACAACGAACGGACGCGCGCCTTTTTTCTTCAGCAGCTTGCCGAGCTTGGCGGTCGAGGTGGTCTTGCCCGAGCCGTGGAGACCGACCATCAGGATCTTCAGCGGACGCGTGGCGGCGAGTTCGGTCGTGCCTTCGCCGAGGAGGCGGACGAGTTCGTCGTGGATGATCTTGATGATCATCTGGCCCGGCGTGACGGACTTCAGGACCTCCTGGCCGACGCAGGCCTGTTGCACGCGGTCGATGAATTCGCGGGCGACCTTGAAGTGGACGTCGGCGGCGAGGAGAGCGGCGCGCACTTCCTTGAGTGCGTCGGCCATGTTTTCCTCGGTCAGTTTGCCCACGCCGCGGAGGTTGCGCAGCGCGTTGGTCAGTTTGTCGGTGAGGGACTCGAACATCGGAAGGGGCAGGGAAACCAAGTCCCCGCGCTAGGCCACACAAATTTATGCCACGTCGGGGTCAGAATTGGGTGGCGTCGCCCCGGGCCGCTTTGGCACGCTGCGCCTTCCATGAACCCTGTTCTCAAGCTGTTGCTCGAAGGCGGTCAGCTCACGACGGCGCAAATCGCGCAGATCGCGGGCCTGCCCGAATCCGAAGTCCATCAGCACCTGGAACAGTTGAAGAAAGATAAAATCTTCCTCGGCTGGCGTCCGGTGCTCGATCTCTCGCGCGACGCCGCCGCCGCTACCGTGCGGGCCGTCATCGAGGTCCGCATCACGCCCGAGCGCGGGGGCGGTTTCAACCGCCTCGCCGAGCGCATCAGCCGGTTCGACGAGGTCGAGTCGTGCTTCCTCATGTCGGGCGGCTACGACCTGCTCCTCTTCGTCAAGGGCACCACGCTCCAACGCGTCGCGGCCTTCGTCTCCGAGAAGCTGTCGACGATCGAGGGCGTGCTCTCGACTTCCACGCATTTCCAACTCCGCTGCTACAAGGACCAGGGCTTCGTGCTCGACCAAGCCGAGTCCTCGGGCGAGCGGTTGAACGTCGCGCCGTAACCGGGAGGCCAACGCAATGAGCACCGACCCGAAACGCTGGGTGGCGGGCCACGTGGCCGCGTTGCCCAAGAGCGGTATCCGCGACTTTTTCGAACTCGTCGCCCAGATGAAAAACGAGGGCGGCGTGATCTCCCTCGGCGTGGGCGAGCCCGACTTCGTCACGCCCTGGCACATCCGCGAGGCCGCGATCTACGCGATCGAAAAGGGGAAGACGTATTACACGTCGAACCTCGGCATGATCGAGTTGCGCCGCGCCATCGCCGACTACGTGGCGAAGCACTTCAACGTCAGCTACCGCCCCGACGATCAGGTCCTCGTCGCCGTCGGCGTGTCCGAGGCGCTCGACCTCGCGTGCCGCGCGTTCCTCAATCCCGGCGACAAGGTGATGTTCCACCAGCCGTGCTACGTGTCGTATTCGCCGAGCATCGCGCTGACGCACGCCATCCCCGTCGCCGTGCCGACCTATGCGAAGGACAACTTCGCGCTGACGGCCGAGTCGCTCCGCGCCGCGTGGCAGCCCGGTTGTCGCATGCTGATGCTCAACCTGCCGTGCAACCCGACCGGCGGCACGTGCACGCGCGAGCAGTTGCTCGAGATCGCGGAGTTCTGCCGCGAGAAAGACCTGCTCGTGCTCTCCGACGAGATCTACTCGGAGCTCACGTTCGACGGCACGCACACCAGCATCGCCAGCCTCCCCGGCATGGCCGAGCGCACGATCTTCCTGCACGGATTCTCGAAGGCCTTCGCGATGACCGGCTGGCGCATCGGCTACGCGTGCGGTCCGGCCGTGCTGATCGACGCGATGATGAAGGTGCACCAATACTCGATGCTGTGCGCCTCGATCATCGCGCAGGAAGCCGCGCTCGAAGCCTTGCGCAACGGCTGGGACTCCGTCGTGAAGATGCGCGATCAATACCATCGCCGCCGCGACCTCGTGGTCCGCCGCTTCAACGAGATCGGCCTCAAGTGCCACTCGCCGCGCGGCTCGTTCTACGCCTTCCCCGATGTGAAGAGCACCGGGATGAGCGAGAAGGATTTCGCCGTCGGCCTGCTCAAGGAGCACAAGGTCGCCGTCGTGCCCGGCACGGCTTTCGGCGAGAACGGCCTCGGCCACGTCCGCGCCTGTTTCGCCACGAGCTACGAGCAGCTGATCGACGCCTGCGACCGGATGGAGAAGTTTGTCGGCGCCAACCGGCGCTGACGCGGGCAGGCAGCGAACTGCGCGGTGGGGTTTCGCCGCCGCGGGTAGCGGCGAGCGCGGAGCGAGCCGTGGCGATCGGGTCGCTGGCGCTCCCCGCTACGGGACCAAGAGCTCCTGGCGCCGAGCCCCGGCAACGGGATCGTATCGGGCGCGCCAACCGGCCGGCGCGCCCTTTGGTCCGCCGCGAATTAGCTGGCTTGAGCCCGGCGCTTCCTGCTTACAGCTTAGCGCCTATGTCACGCACCGTCGCCATCGTTGGCCGCCCTAATGTGGGCAAAAGCCGCCTGTTCAACCGACTGGCGAAGCGCCGCGTTTCCATCGTCCACGACCAGCCGGGCGTCACGCGCGACATCGTCTCCGTCGAGGTGAAGGACGGCGGCTACACGCTGCTCGACACCGGCGGTCTCGGCCTGCAGGACGCGAACACCCCGACCAAGCTCATCAAGGCCTCCGAGGCCCAGGTCGAGTTCGCCATCCGCGCCGCCTCCGTGATCTGCTTCGTCGTCGACGCCAAGGAAGGCCTGACCTCGCTCGACGAGCGCATCGCCGGCATGCTGCGCAAGAGCAAGAAGTCCATCATCCTCGTCGCCAACAAAGCCGACCACGGCGAGGAGAAGGTGGGCTCGATCGAGGAACTTTACCGGCTCGGCTTCGGCGAGCCGATCTTCGTCTCCGCCGAGCACGGCAACGGCGAGGCGCCGCTGCGCAACGCCATCCTCGACAAGCTGCCACCGGCGGAGATCGAGCCGGAGGATCACGACAAGAAGCGCCTCACGCTCTGCTTCGTCGGCCGCCCGAATGTCGGCAAATCCTCGCTTTCCAACCGCCTGCTCAAGAGCCAGCGCCTGATCGTCTCGGATGTGCCCGGCACGACGCGCGATTCGGTCGAGCTGAGCTTCGATTACAAGGCGCGCGACGGGAAGGTCTGGCCGTTCCGCCTGATCGACACCGCCGGCATCCGCGCCGCGACGAAGCTCTCGTCGTCGGTCGAGTATTTCTCCCGCGTGCGCTCCATCGACGCGATTCACCAGGCCGACGTGGTGTTCATGGTGCTCGATGCGATGGACGGCGTGACGCAGCAGGACAAGGCCATCGCCGGCGAGATCGTCGCTGCCGGCCGGCCGATCGTCGTCATCGTCAACAAGTGGGACCTCGTCTACGCCGCCCTGCGCCGTGGCGAGTTGAAGCAATACAAGGGCGAGCGCGACTTCCGCGAGAAATTCGAGAAGGCGCTCTACGACCGCCTGTTCTTTACGCCCGGCGCGCCGGTGATGTTCGTGTCGGCGCTCACTGGCCACGACATCGAGCGCATGCTGAAGGCGACGCGCGCGCTCGACGAGCGTCTCGGCCGCAAGATCCCGACCGGCAAGCTCAACGCCGCCATCGTCTCCCTCACGGACCGCACCCCGCCTCCTTCGGTCGGCGGCCAGCGTTTCCGCGCCTACTACGCCACGCAGACCGGCAACCGTCCGTTTCGCATCAAAGTCTTCTGCAACCGCGAAGAGAAACTCACCGAGCAATACCGACGTTACCTCGAAGGCGGACTCGTGGAGGAATTCGGCCTCGAGGGTTGCCCGATCCATTTCGAACTCGTGGGCAAGAAGAAGATCTCGATCGACGACCGCCTCGCGCGGCGCGGCCAGAAGCGCAACGCGGCCGACGGCACCGACGCCGGCGACGAGGTCGAGTTCGACCCCAGCCTGCTCGACGACTGAGCCATGCTGCGGATCGTGTTCATGGGCTCGGACGCCATCGCGCTGCCCGCCTTGAACTGGCTGGCCGGTTCGGCGGACGCAGGGCAGGCAGGCGCGGGCAGGGCGGTCGGCGAGGTGGTCGCCGTCTTCACCCAACCCGACCGCGCCGTGGGCCGCGGCCAGAAGGTCCAGCCAAACGCCATCAAGCAATGGGCGCTCGCCCGCGGCATTCCCGTGCATCAGCCGGAGCGTTTCGGTCCCGCGGACCGTGAGATTCTCGCGCACCACTCGTCCGATCTCGCGCTGGTGATGGCCTATGGTCACATCCTGAAGGACGACGTCATCGCCACGCCGCGGCTCGGCACGGTGAACCTGCACGCGTCGCTGCTCCCGAAATTGCGCGGCGCCTCGCCGATCCAGACCGCGGTGGCGACCGGCGAACCCGAGACGGGGGTCGCCTTCATGCGCATCGTGGCTGAACTCGACGCCGGCCCCGTTGCGGACGTGGAGCGCGTGCCGATCGGGCCATTGGACACGGCGCTCGACGTCGAGGCCGGCATGGCCGCAGCCTGCGTGCCGCTGCTCGCGCGGGCGCTCCCCAAGTTGGCTGCGGGGCAACTCGAGTTCGTGCCACAGGACCCCGCGCGCGCCACGTTCTGCCGCAAACTGGAGAAGACGGATAGCAGCGTGGATTTCCGGCGTCCGGCGTCCGAGGTGGCGGCCCGCATCAACGGTCTCATGCCCTGGCCCGGTTGCGCCACCGAATGGGCCGGCCAACCGCTCAAGCTCGGCCTCGCCGACGTGGCGGAGGCCGCGGCCGTTTCCGGCGCGGCTCCGGGCGAAGTCGTCGGCGCCGAGGCAACGGGCCTCTTGGTGGCTTGCGGCACGGGCCTCGTGCGCTTGCGCCGGTTGCAGCGCCCCGGCGGACGGATGCTGCCGGCGGATGAATTTCTGCGCGGTTGTCCGATTCCGGTCGGCACCGTGCTGCCTTCGCGCGAAACGCCGCCGCTCGTCTCCGACCGGCCGTTTCCCCGCGTGCGGAAGTGACGGGTCTTCGCTTGTTTTTGCGCGCGGAATTTCCAAGCTCGCGCCATGCGCATCTGGATTTTGCTCGGGAGTATCGCCGGCATCGTGGCGACGGCGTGGGCCCAACCGGCCAGCAACCTCGCCTTTGAAGTCGCGAGTCTGCGGGAGGACGTCCGCCTGCTGAACCAGCGGCTGGGCGAACTCGCCCTCACGGTCGAACAGCTCAACCGCGAGAACAACGCGCTGCAGACGAAGGCCAACCAAAGCTACGTCACGATGGAGCAGCTCAACCGCACCGTCGCGGATCTGAACCGCTCCGTGCAGGGCAGCCTCTCCGACCAGCGGCGCGACGTGCTCGCGCAGGTGGCGCGGCAGATCGAGGCGCTCGGCCGGCAGACCAACGCCGCCCTCGACGCGCTGGCGAAGAACCAGGCCACGCGCCCGGCCGTGCAGACGAGTTTCAGCGAGGATTTCCCCAAGCAAGGCGTGAACTACACGGTGCAGTCCGGCGACACGCTCTCCGGCATCGCGCAGAAGCACGGCGCACGCACGCAGGACATCATCAACGCCAACAAGATCACCGATCCCACGCGCATCCGCGTCGGGCAGACGCTGTTCATCCCGCAAGGCAGGTAACCTTCCCATGGCCAAACCCTCTCCCTCTCGCCTCGGCCGCGGCCTCGGCGCCCTCATCGCCAGCGGCACGCCCGCCGCCAAAGCCGCCGTTCCCGCTCCGCCCCCCGCTGCGGCCGCCAGCCCGACGCCGCCACCCGAAGGCCTCGCCGGCTACCGCGAGGTGCCCGTCGCGCAGGTCGAGCCCAACCCTTACCAACCGCGCAAGGAGTTCGGCCCGGATCAGCTCGGCGAGTTGGTCGAGAGCATCCGCGCCGAGGGCCTGTTGCAGCCGATCGTCGTCCGTCCCGTTGGCGACAAGTTTCAGCTCATCGCGGGCGAGCGCCGCTGGCGCGCCTTCCAGCAGCTGAAGCTCAAGACGATCCCGGCCCGGGTGATGAATTCCAGCGACGCCTCCTCGGCCTCGCTCGCCCTGATCGAGAACCTCCAGCGCGCCGACCTCAATCCGATCGAGGAGGCGCACGGCTACGCCAGCCTGATCCGGGATTTCGACCTCACGCAGGACGCCGCCGCGCAGCGCGTGGGCAAGGGCCGCGCGACGGTGGCGAACTCGCTCCGCCTGCTCGCGCTCGAGGCGGAGATCCAAGGTTATCTCGGCAAGGGCATGATCAGCACCGGTCACGCCAAGCTGCTGCTCGGCATCGAGCACGCGCCTGAGCGGCTGCTGCTGGCCCGCCGCGCGATCGAAGAGGGCCTCAGCGTGCGCGCGCTCGAACAGATCGTGCAGCACAAG
>JAMPXH010000101.1 GCA_023701285.1 Candidatus Didemnitutus sp. | reverse complement strand
TTTCTCCGCCAGATCAACTCGACCGACCTCCGCATCGTCACCGTCGAGGACCCGATCGAATACGAGGTCCCCGGCGCCAACCAGATGCAGGTCCGCCCCGAGATCGGCCTCACCTTCGCCTCCGCGCTCCGCCACGTCCTCCGTCAGGACCCCGACGTCATCATGGTCGGCGAAATCCGCGACCGCGAGACGGCCGACATCGCCATCCGCGCCTCGCTCACCGGTCACTTGGTTTTCTCGACGCTGCACACCAACGACGCGCCCGGCGCCATCACGCGCCTCATCGACATGGGCATCGAGCCCTTCCTCGTCGCCTCCGCCATCGAGCTCGTCATCGCCCAGCGCCTCGTCCGCCGGCTCTGCCCCGATTGCGCCGGCCGCACCCCGATCTCGCCCGTGAAGCTGCGCGACACCCTCGCCATTCTCGGTCTCGACGCGTCGCTCGCCGAGGGCGTGACCGAAGTCCCGCACCCCGTCGGCTGCGAACGCTGCCGCGGCACCGGTTACCGCGGCCGCATCGGCCTCTTCGAGATTTTCCGGCCCGACGAATCCCTCCACGACCTCATCGTCCACCGCGAGTCCACCCGCGCCCTAGCCAAGGTCGCGCGCGATCAGGGCATGCGCACCCTCCAGCAATCCGGCTGGGCCAAGGTCATGGCCGGCCACACCACGCTCGAGGAAGTGCTCCGCGTCATCACCGTGGCGGAGAAGTGAGAGGAGTTTCGATTTTGGATGCTCGATTTTCGATTTTCCGCCTGACGCCCGCTGCAACCGAGGAGTCGTCCTGCGCCCCGACCGTAAGTCCGCGATGCGTGACGAACCCGATTCCCGCGGCCACGCCCCGATCGAAAATCAAAGATCGAAAATCAAAAATCTAGCGTGCCCCGCTTCACCTACACCGCCCGCAACGCCGAAGGCCGGACCGTCGAGTCCAGCCTCGACGCGCCGTCGCGCAAGGACGCCGCCCGCCTGCTCGCCGCGCGCGGGCTGCAACCGCTCCGCCTGCAGGAAGCCGCCGCGCCCGCCCCCACCGGCCGCAAAATTTCCGCGGCCCCCGCCACCGCCGAGAGCGTCCCCGCGCCGACCGGCAAGCGCGCCTTCAGCCCCGATCTGCAGCTGCCCTTCATGCAGGCACTCGCCGATCTCACCGGCGCCGGCATGCCCGCCGGCGAAGCTCTTCGTCTGCTCGGTCAACGCCTGCAGGAGCCGCAATTGCGCGCCCTCTGCGCCGCGCTTTGGGAACGCCTCAGCGAAGGCCTGCCGCTCTCGCAGGCGATGGAGGCGCAGCGAGGCACCTTCGCCCGCCACGCCATCAACCTCATCGCCGCCGGCGAGGCTACAGGAAACTTGGGCGAGGTCCTCCAGCGCCTCATTCAACACTATCAGACCCAGCGCGAGATGAAGCGGATGATGACCTCCGCCCTCGCCTACCCGCTCTTCATCTGCCTCATCGCCGTCGGCGTCATCCTCTTCTTCATCTTCTTCCTCCTGCCGCGCCTCCAGACGCTGCTCGCCTCGCTCGGCGGCGAGATGCCCTGGGCCACCCGCGCGCTCGTTGGCCTCTCGGACTTCATCCTGCGCTACGGCGTCATCGTCACCGTCGCCGCCGTGCTCACCTGGGTTTTCTTCTGGCGCTGGCGCAAGACGGAGCCCGGCCGCCGCGCCACCGACGCCTGGCTGCTGCGCACGCCCCTCGCCGGACGCTTCGTCACCGCCGGCACGATCCAGAACTTCTCCTCCACCCTCGCCGTGCTGCTCGAGAACGGCGTCACCACCGCCGAGGCCCTGCGCATGACCGAGCGCACCATCGCCAACCGCTCGCTGCAGGACGCGTTTCGCGACGCCACCAGCCGCGTGCTCGAAGGCGAGAGCCTCTCGCAGTCGCTGGGGAAGACCGAGTGTTTCCCGCCGCTGGTGATCGACCGCCTCTCCGTCGGCGAGAGCACCGGCCAGCTCGCGCCCAGCCTGCGCAACATCGCCCAATCGTATCAGGAGGAACTGCGCCGCCAGATCGGCGTGTTCACCCAGGTGATGTCCACCGGCGTGCTGCTCTTCGCCTTCGGCTTCGTCGCCTTCATCGCCTTCGCGATCGTCAGCGCCGTCTTCCAAGTCAGCGCGAGCTTCAAGTTCTGAAGCCCGCCCGCCCGAACCACCCCACGCTATGGATCACCTGCTGCGCAACGCGCTCTCTTTCATCGTCGGCCTCGTCGTGGGTTCGCTCGTGAACATGGCGTTCGTCTGGGCCGGCCCGCACGTCATCCCACCGCCCGCGGGCGTCAACATGACCGATGCCGCCGGTCTGGCCGCCGCGATGCCGTTGCTCGAGCCCCGGCACTTTCTCTTTCCCTTCCTCGCTCATGCACTGGGCACCTTCGCCGGCGCGCTGACGGCCTACGCCATGTCCGTCCGCTATCGCGTCGCCCTCGCCTACGGCATCGCGGGGCTCACGCTGCTCGGTGGCATCGCCGCATCGTTCCTGATCCCCGCCCCGGCGTGGTTCATCACCGTCGACCTCGTCTTCGCCTACCTGCCGATGGCGTGGCTCGCGACGCAGGTCGGCCGACGCTGGACAAAGCAACCCGCTGCGTCCGCGTCCGCGGATTAACGCGCCCCCCGGCGCCGCACCGCCGCGCCTCAGCCGGGATCATGCAGGGAGTGGGCGTCGGTGTCCCTACCGACGCCTGTCGCCGCTGGGACCGCGGCGACCACCCCATGGTCAGGCGCTCATCAGTCGGGCATCGCGTCCAACGGCATGAGTCCGGCTCAGCGCTGCAGCTCGGTCGCGACGACGCGGAAACTGGCGTTCAACGTGCCGGGCGAGCCGCGGTCGGTGGCGAGGGAAACCTGCTCCAAGCCGACGTAGGGCGAGCGCTTCGAAAGCTCCTCGTAGAACTTCACCAGCGCACCCAGCTCCGCGCGGCGGAAACTCACCTGCGCCGAGTGGAAGGCGAACTGCGACGTGCGCTCCGTGCGCTGGCCCGAGACTTCGGCCGCGAGGCCGGCGCTTTGGGCGAGCGAATTCATGTCCGCAACCAACCGCGTGCCGTTCAGCGTGCGGGCGGGATCGAGCTGCCCCGTCGCCTGCGTGGCGCGCGCCTCGATCTCCGTGCGCTGGTTCAGCCAGAGTTGCTGTTCCTTGAGATCGGCCCGGAGCAGGCGCGCCTCCTCCCACATCACCCGGGCGCGGCCCGAGGCGCTGAGGAACCAGATGAGCGCAGCGATGGCGACGAAGGCGACCAGCAGCGCCTTTTCGCGGAGCGAACGCGTGAGGAAATAGCGTTTCATTGGTCACCTCCCGCCGGGGCGGCCGTTGCGGTGCTGAATGCCCCGTCCTTGAACCGGACGGAAAACTGGAACGTCGTCACGCCCTCGCGCAGGCGCACGTCGGGGAACTCCACCGCCGCCACCGCGGGCAATCCGCGCAGCGCGGTCTCGTAGGTGCCGACGTTGTCGGAGTTGGCCGACTGGCCCTCGACCTCGAGCGTGTCGCGGCCGTTGGTGACGGCGCGGGTGAACATCACGCCGGCCGGTCGCACGCCGTTGATCGCGGTCAGCATCTCGAAGGCGCGCAGGCGGCGCTGCGCCATCTCCTCGATGCGCGTGCCGAGGGCCTGCGCGGTCTGGATCTTCTCGACCTCGGGAGCCAGGGTGCGCTGGGCCGTGCGCTGGCGTTCGATGAGCGCGCGCCCGGCGAACATGCCCGCCTCCAGCAGACCGGCCAGAGCGAGGACGCCGACCGCACCGAGGAAGACGCGCCAGAGCAACCGGTCGCGCTGCTGCGTCGTGCGACGCTCGGCGAGCACGGTCTTGTCGCGCACGTCCATCGCGGCGAGTTGCGCATCGTTGAAACTCACCGGCACGGCGCGTTTGCCCGCGAGCGTGAAAGTCTGGCCGCCGTTGCCGGTCTCGCTGCGCACCGGTCCGGTCCATTCCTCCGCGGAGGCCGCGACGCCGAGCCGGCGTTGCACCTCGTCGACCAACGCGGCGGTCGCCGCCGCGTCGTCCGCGCCGGCGATCGGGCGGGCCAGCACCACGGCCGGCAACGCCGCGCCGTCCCAGCCGACCGCAGTCAGCACTTCCCCGTCGCGCCACAAGCGGATCGAAGCTCCCGCCGGCGGCGCGCCGAGCAGCGCGGCGAAAGCGGGGAGCACCACCGGGGCGCCGTCCCAGCTCTCCTCCGGAAAAAGCCGGCGGTGCGTGGCGAACACCAGCGCGCTGGCACCGTCCTCCGCCCGCAGGAAACCGTAGTAGAGCTGCGCCACCGCGAAGGGCGCGCTCGATTCGATGGCCAGCTCCGCCTGCATCGCGGCATCGCCGCTCGCATCGAGCGGGATCCGTCGCACGAAGAAGGCGTCGGACCGCAGCAGCACCACCCCGTCCGGAAGGGACGCAGCGGGGGTCGCAGGCAGGGTGGACGGAGCGGGCATGGTCAAAGGAGTGGACTCGCGGCAGGAGCGAAGGGTTCGCTGTCCTCCCGAATCTCCAACACGGCGAAGGGGTAGTTCAACACTTTACGCTCCGGCCCCGCGGCCACCTGCGTCTCCTCGCCCGGCGTTTCCTGCTTCCGGCCCGTCGCCGGGGCCGCGCCGCTGCCGGTGGAGATCACCACCGAGAGCCGGTATTCCACTCCGCCCTGCTGCACCGTGACGTTGATGCGGAGGGCCTCGATGTTGGTGCCGAAGCCGGCCGGGATACCCGCGCCGCCAAGCACCACCGCGGCCTCCTCGGTCGAGCGGAAGACCCCGGTCTCGCCCTGCCGCCGCGGTTGCGTGCGGTGACTCTCCAGCGCCCCGAGCTCCGCCATGCCCAGGCCGCGCGCCGTCAGCACGCCGGCCTGGGCGGAGTTGAGGTTCACCGTCTGGAAGGAATGCAGCGACACCTCGCGGCGGAACGCCTCGAACACCTCCGTCGCCCGCCCGTCTTCATCGAAGAAAATCTGCCGGTCGAACTCCACCGCGGCCAGTTCGCCCCAGGAACGCAGCGGCCGGCCGGGGGCCTTGTAGGCGGGCTCCGCGCGCGTGTAGTCCGGCGCGTCGAAATCCGCCGCCGTGTCCGCCGGGGCCTCGCGCATCCAGGCATGCAGCACGCGGCCCATGCGCTCGGCGTCGTTCGGCTCGGCACCGCCCAGCTCGAGCACGGCGGCGATCTCCTCCGCCGTGGCCTGCGGCAGAGAAAGTTTTCCGGACTCGTCCTCGAACGCGATCGTCACCTGCCGGCCCGCCGCGGGCTCGTAGCCGGAATCCGCCAGCGCGTTGCCCCACGACTCGGCCGGGCTGCGCAACGCGCCCTCGGCCGCGCGGAAATCCGCCATCACGGCGAGCGTGGTCTCCAGCGCAGAGTAAGCCTCGGCGCGCATCTGGCCCTGCTCCGCCGCCCGCGCGTCGGCCAGCAGCTCCGTGCCCGTGCGGCGGATGAACGCCGTGAGCAGGAACCCCGCGAGCAGGATCGTCACCAGCACGAGGATGATCACGGCGCCACGCGTCGGCCGGGTTGGCGACGGCCGTCCCGACCGCCATGCCGCCGCGGACAGCGGGCGACCGGGCGGAGGGCCGCCGTTGTCTCGCGCCGGGCAACGTTGTGAGGCGGGGAAGATCATCAGAAATGCGGCAGCGGGACGGTCGACATCGGCAGCGCCACCGTGGTTTCGGACTTCATCTGGCCGTGCGTGAAAGTGAGGCGGATGCGCTCAGGCAGGCGCCATTTGCCGTCGGAGCCGCGCTGCAACTGGTCGTAGGTCCGCCACGTCGTGCGGTTGCTCTCGAGGTAATCGAAGGTCATGCCGCTCCCGAAGGCCGAGAGCACGAAGGGCCGCGGCGCGGCCTCGTCGAAATCGCGTTCGAGCCGCGACTGCCAGTAGAGCACGAGGCCCTTCCCTTCCTGCAGCACGAGCGAGCAGACGACGTCCGGCAGCGCCGCGTTTTCCCACGGCAGACGCGGACTGCCGGCGGGCAGTTCGAAGGTCACGGGCGTGACGCGCCGACCGTCGTCGAGCCGGATCTCCCGCGTGAAGACCGGCGGATCCGCGGCCCCCGGCGGCAACGACGCCGTGCGGGCGAGGCGCTGCACCTCGCGCGTCACCGCGCGCACATGTTGGTCGAAGAGCCGGCGCTCCGCGCCGTGCCCCCAGATCTCCGCCATCGAGAACACGAAGAAATTCAGCGCCAGCAGCAGCATGCCCATCAACGCCACGGCGACCAACAGCTCCAGCAACGTGAAGGCGCGCCGCCGCGCCGCGCGCCCGCCGTCCACCCGGTGGGGGCGGCTGTCCCCAGCCGGCCTGGGTTCGAGCGCACGATAGTCCAGCGAAGGCGCGTGGGGACCAGCGCCCCCACCTTGTGCGCTGCGCGGTTGGCTTGCGCGCGGGCTCATTTCTTCTCCGCCTCCTCGCGGGCTGCGCGCCACTCACTGCGGATCTGCTCACGCCGTTGCGGATCGGACCAAGTCGGCCGGAGCAGCATCAGCACCTGCGTGAATTCCTCCGCCTCGCCCGGGCGCGCGCCGCTGACGCGGCCCGTGACGGTGACCTTGAAGAGATCGGGCACGGGCGCCTCCTCGATCTTCGCTTCCCAGCGCAGCTGGCGGTTCTCGGGCAGCGGCACGTCGCCGCCTTCCTCCACCTTCTCGCGCTCGGGCTCGTTGAGCACGGCGTCGCGGAGGAAATCCATGTGCGAGCCGACGAGCGCGCGCTGGGCCACCGCCGCGTGCGCACCGAGCGTGTTGGCATAGGCCGCGCCGAGCACCACGGCGGCCAGCGCGAGCACGAAGATCGCCGCCAGCACCTCGATGAGCGTGAAGCCGCACGCGCGCCCACCCTCTCGCCCGCAAAGTTCTTGCCGCGCTGGTGCGTGCCTCATGCGCCGCCTTTCATCTCGATGCGGCTGGCCGCGCAGGTCCAGGGATCGACCACCAGCAGGCGCGGCGCACGTTCCGGCTCGCGCACGCGGATGCGGAAGGGATCGCAGGTGCCGTCGGGAAAGAAGCGCACGCGCCGCAACGGTTCCTGCGCCTCGGTGAGCACGCCGCCGAGCAGGATGCTGCCGCCTTTTTCCATCGGCAGCAGCTCGACGCTCGTGCCGAGTGGCAATTCCTCCACCTGCACGCCGCCCGCGCCGTGCCAGACAAGGTGGCGTTTCTCGGCGTCGTAGCGCAGCTCGATCTCGCGGCCGGAGGACAGCGCCTGCTCGCGCGCGCCCAGGATCGCCTCGTTGAGCAACTGTTCGGGCCCGCGCGAATCCATCGCACGCAACATCGGCGTGACACCGGAGACGAAGATCGTGCCGAACAGCGCGAGCAGCGCGAGAACGAGCAGGATCTCGATCAGCGTGAAGCCGCGCGAATCGCCAAAGCCGCCGCGCCCCCGGTGGGGGCGGCTGTCCCCAGCCGCCCTGGGTTCCAGCGCACGCCCATCCCACGAAGGCGCTTGGGGACAAGCGCCCCCACCGCCGGAGCGACCGTGTCGGGGAAAAATCATGCCGTCGGATGCGTGCACGCTGCGGCGCCCGCCGGGACGGCGTTCACCAGTTGCCGATGTCGTCCTCGGTGCCGTCGGCCTTGTCCGGCCCGGTCGAGTAGAGATCGTAGTTGCCCTTGTTCTTCGTGCCGGGGTTGCGGTAGCGGTAGGGCTCGCCCCACGGATCGAGCGGCATCTTGCCGCCGGGCGCGTCGACATACGGGCCGCGCCAGCGGTCGGCCTTGCTGCCGGGAGCGGTGATCAGCGCCGCAAGGCCCTCGGCCGTGCTCGGGTAATCGCCGAGATCGAGCCGGTAGCGCGTGAGCGCGGTCTTCATCGAATCGCGCACGAAGATGCGGGCGGTCGCCTCCTGGCCCTGGCCGAAGATGTTGCCGGTATTGGTGATCAACACGCCGGCGAGCAGGCCGAGCAGCGCGAGGGCGAGGAGGATCTCGAGGAGCGTGAAGCCGCGACGGGCGCGGCGGAGGGAACGGGAGACGGTCATGGTTGACGGGGCGGTTGGGGAGGCGGTTGCCCGGCGGGCTGGGCGTTCTGCGGATTGGCCGATTGCTGCCGCAGGGCGCGGCGGCGGCGAATCTCCTCGGCGACCTGCGCGAGGCGCTGGGCCTCCGTGGCGGACGGCGGGGCGACCTGACCGGGCGTGCCGGGAGCGCCGGACGGCGCCGCTGGCTGGGCCGCGGCCTGCATCGGCGGCAGGGCGCCGATCTTGGCGGCGTGCAGCTTGAGGTTGAGCGTGCGGCCCTGGTGCTCGACCGCGATGGTTTCCTGATCGGGATCGTAGCTGCGGACGACGTAGGGGCGGTCCGCCTCGTTCAGGCTGACCCACTCGGCGCGCCGGCTGGCGGTGTCGACGAGGCTGAAGAAACGCTCGCCGCCGTCGACGAAGGTGCCGCGAAACTCGAGCGGCGCCCCCGAGGCCGCCGGCGTGCCGCCCGGCTGGTTGGCCACGCCAAAGGGCGAATTTCCGACCAGCGACTGCAGCGACGGTGCGGCGGGCTGCGCGGCGAGCGCGAGCGGGGCCAGAAGAGCTGCGAGGGAGAACAGGGGCCGCATGGGAGAGAGGAGTCCGGCTACGTTAGGGCCGAATCGGGCCCGGGCAAGTCGAGAGGACGTCCACCGGGCCCGGGCGGTTGCACCCGCGGGCCGGCGGCTGGCTCACCAGGAATAGCCAAGCGAGGTGGTGAGGCGGGAGTCGGCGCGCAACGAGGTGTCGGTGACGGAGGTGTCGTAATCGTATTCGTAGCGGAGATTGAGCGAGGCCTTGGGCGTCATCTTCGTCTGGAGCGCGGCGTTGAACTTCACGCGGTAATTGCCGTCGCTGGGCGCCGCGCCGACGCTGGGCGTGCCGCTGAGGCTGTCGCCGTCGGCGAAGAGCACGGTGGCCTCCTGCGTGAGGCGCACGCGGTCGTTGAAGCGCAGGGAATAATCCTGAAACGCCGAACCGAGCAGCGCGGTGTTCTGCGGGTTACCGTCGCGATCGAGCCACTGGACGACGGCGCCGAGGCCGACGTTGATCTGCTGGCGGGGCGCGTCGTAGAGGCGGTAGCCGCCACCGATCTGCTGCTCGACGCTGAGGTTGATGTTGCGGACGTCGTCGGAGGCGTAGGTGGTGAGGGCCTGAGCGAAGCGGCGTTTGTCGAAATCGTGCCGCCAGCGGAAGTTGGCCTCCTGGCGGTCGGTGACGATCTGGTCGTTGCTGGCGGAGCGGATGATCTGGGCGGTGGCGCGGAAAGTGTTGGAGCCGAGGCGGGCCTCGGTCTGCACGCGGGCGGTGATGTCCTCCTTGTCGCGGGCGCCGTCCTGACGCGTGTAACCGACCTCGATGCGGCGGGTCATCCACTTCAGGCGCGGCTTTTCCACCGCGACGGCGGCGGACTCGGTCGCGGGTGGGATGTCCACCTCCTCGGCGACGGCGAGGGAGATTTCCTCGGCGGGTTTCTCCTCCACCGCCTCCGGTTGGAGAGCGGTGCGCGCGATGGTGAGGCGGCCGAGCGCGGCGTGCTCAATCTCGATGTGGGTCTCGGTCTCGCCGAGGAGCTTGCCGCTCAGGCGGTCACCGTTGGCCAGGGCCCAGGACGCAGCGTGCAGGAGCGGAGAGGTGAAGAGGAAGACCGCGGCAAGCGCGACAGGGACGAGGGAACGGTGTGGGCAGAACATCGGGACGAAATAAGTGAACGCTCGTTGGACCGCGCGACAAGGCCCGCGTTCATAATTTCCCGAAAAAAATCCCCGCGTCCGCGCGGGCGCGGCACAGGCCCGCGCGCGCTCAGGCGTCGGTGCGCTTGCGGCCGGCCTTCTGGCCGGTGCGCACGAGGATCTCCTGGAACCAGCGCGTGCGCACGTCGAACTCCTTGCCGCCCTTCACGCGGCTGAACTCGATCGGGCGCAGGCGACCGCTCTCCTCCTCGTCCTCGGCGATGAGGCCGGAGGCGCCGCGGAACGCGCACTCGATGGCGTGCTCGACGCAACGGCCGATGAGCACGAGGTCGGCGTCGTTCGCGGGCGCGGAACGGGCGAAATAACCGCTCTTCTGCACGAGCACCTTGTCGGCGCCGAGCATGGCGGCGAAGCGCTTGCCGAACCAGGCGCCGACGTTGACCTTGTCGAGCTTCACGTGGCCGAAGGGGTCGCGCTCGACCGGGTCGCCGCGGGCGGTCATCTCGGCGATGACGGATTCGACGCAGGCGCCCTCGCTGATGAAGAGGTTCACGTTGCCGAGGCGGTCCATCACGCCGCAGAGGCGGTCGGCCTCGGCGGAGAGATCGAGCTCCATCTCGGGCAGATAGACGCCGTGCACGCTCCAGCGCTCCTCATGGTGCCCGAGGCCGGGGATGAACAGGCCGCCCTCGACGAAGCGCAGGTAATCGCGCGTGGTGGCGGCCGTGAGCCAGCCGGAGTGGCGGCCCATGATCTCGTGCACGATGAGCATGCGCGAGCTGGCGCCGTGCTCGCTGACGACGTTCTGGAAATAGCGCGCGCCCTGCTCGGCGGCGGTCCACGCACCGAGGCTCTGGCGGACGGGGACGATGTCGTTGTCGATCGTCTTGGGCAGGCCGATGACGCAGAGGTTGTAGCCGTTCTTCTTCAGGTAGGCGGCGAGGTCGGCCGCGGCGGTGTTGGTGTCGTCGCCGCCGATGGTGTGGAGGACGTCGACCTTGTCCTTCTTGAGCTGCTTGGCCGCGACGGCGCGGGGGTCCTGGCCGGGCTTGACGAGGCCGCGTTTCACGCAGTCGTCGATGTTGGTGAGGCGGACGCGGCTGTTGCCGATGGGGCTGCCGCCGTAGCGGCGGAGGATGCCGGCCTGGGCGCGCATGTCCTCGGTCACCTGGATGGAGTCGCCGAGCAGCAGGCCCTTGTAGCCCGAGCGGTAGCAGATGATCTCCGTGTCGGGCGAGGCCTCGGTGTATTGCTGGATGAGTTCACCGACGGCGGCGCTCAGACAGGGCGCGAGCCCTCCGGCGGTGAGGATGGCAACCTTGCGTGGTTTCATGGCAAAGGGTCAACCGAAGTGAAACACCGCGGCGATTCCAGCTTCTTCTTGGGCAAATAAGATATTTTCGCGTCCGCGCGTCCCGCAGAGACGCGAAAACCGGCCGCACCCCGCGAAGGATGCGGCCGGTTCCCATTCTGCTATGCGTTCCTATTGCTGTTAAAAGCCGGCGCTGACGCCGACTGAAACCCAGGCATTGTCGTCAAGGCCGGCGATGTCCGTGTCCGCCCAGTTCAGGCCGACCGTGAGCGTGGCGCCCTTGGTGACCTTGTAGCTGAGGGTGGCCTTGAGGCTGTAGTAGTCGTAATCGCCACCCGCATCGAAGTTCGCCAGGCCGTAGGAGCCGGCGACGCCATACGAGGCGGCGTCGTTGATCGTGCCGCTGTAGCTGACGGTGCCCTCGAAGGTGTCGGCATCGAGGTCGAAGTCATGGAAGTAGGTGAGCGAGGCCGTCACCGGGCCGAGCGGGGCCGAGAAGCCGAGGCTGGTCTCGAAGGTCGAATCGAGCTCGCCGAGCGAGGCGCGGGCCGACGGGTATTGGTAGGACGTCGCGCCGAGCGTCAGCGCGTAGCCACCTTCGAAGGTGAAGGCGTAGCTGCCGAAGATGTCGATCTCGTTGCCCTGCGCCCAAGCCGCGTCCTGTTCCTCGAGGGCCTGCGCCGACCAGACGCCGAGCGTGAAGCCGTTGCCGGACACGGTGACGGAGGGCTGGAAGGACTGCTCCGACGCCTGGACGCCGCGGAAGACATATTTCGAGACGTAGGTGAAGTCGGTGACGACGGAATAGGAAGGGGCCGCAGCCTCCTCCGCGCGAAGGCCTGCGACCGAAAGGAGGGCGGCGAGGGCCAGCAATGTTTTCTTCATGGTTTGCTTGTGGGTTGGGTTGGCGTGGGCGCAGTCGGTGGACTCACCCAACGGGTCCACCCTCAGCACACCATCGGCCAACCCGCCCACTATGACACTTTGGCGCCGAAATTGGCGCCGCGCCTAGCCACGAAAAAGGGGCGCCCGTCAGGACGCCCCTCGAAGGGAAAACGATCAGATCTACGATGGCTCAGGCCGGGGCCTTCGCGCCGTCGCGCACGGCCGGCGCCAGCTCGGTGAACTGGTAGCAGGCCTTCGGCGCATCCGGGGTCGGCGGATGCGGGACGACCTTCCAGAACTTCTTCACGCTCTCGCTCCACTGGGCGAGGATGCGTTGCGCGTGCGGGCTGCCGGTGGACTCGGCGTGCGCGGCGATCAGCTGGCGCAGCGACTCGATCTCGGCGGCGTTTTCCAGCCGCTCCAGGGAGATCATCTGGTTGTTGGTGCGCTGCGGGAAGACGTCGCGCTCGTCGAACACGAAGGCGAGACCACCGCTCATGCCGGCGCCGAAGTTCAGGCCGGTGCGGCCGAGCACGACGACGGTGCCGCGCGTCATGTATTCGCAGCCGTGGTCGCCCACGCCCTCGACGACGGCGGTGGCGCCGGAGTTGCGCACCGCGAAGCGCTCGCCGGCCCAGCCGGCCGCGAAGAGCGTGCCGCCCGTCGCGCCGTAGAGGCAGGTGTTGCCGATGAGGACGTTCGTCTCCCACGCGAAGAGCTCGTCGCCACGCGGGCGGATGACGATCTCGCCGCCGCTCATGCCCTTGCCGACGTAGTCGTTGCCTTCACCGGTGAGCGTGAGGCGCACGCCGGGCACGAGGAAGGTGCCGAAGCTCTGGCCGGCGGTGCCGTTGAACTGCAAGTCGATCGTGCGGGGCGCGAGCGGGCTCTGGCTGCCGCGCAGATACGCGATCTGGCCGGAGAGATGCGTGCCGAGGCAGCGCGATTCGTTGGTGACCTTGTAGGTGCCGCTGAAACGCCCGGCGCGGCCGGCGATGACGTGGCGCGCTTCCTGGACGATCAACTCGTCGAGCGAACCCTCGCCGCCGAAGCGCTCGTTGCGCTCGCGGGTGTGGAAGCGGTCGAGCTGACCCGTCGGATCGACGTTGTGCAGCACGCCGGAGAGGTTGAGGAAACGCGTCTTCGGATTCGCCGGGTCGTCGATTTGCTCGAGCAGCTCGGGGCGGCCGATGACGTCGTTCAGCGTGTGCGCGCCGAGGCGGGCGAGGTAGTGGCGGACTTCCTCGGCGACGGCGTTGAAGTAGGCGATGACGTTCTCGGGGCGGCCGCGGAACTTCGCGCGCAGGTCTTCGCGTTGCGTCGCGACGCCGACCGGGCACGTGTTGAGGTGGCAGACGCGGAACATCGCGCAACCGGCCGCGATGAGCGCGGCGGTGCCGAAGTTGAACTCCTCCGCGCCGAGGATCGCGGCGATGACGATGTCGCGACCGGTCTTCATGCCGCCGTCGGTGCGCAGCGTGACGCGGTTGCGGAGGCCGTTCATCATCAGAACCTGGTGCGCCTCGGCCAGGCCGAGGACCCAGTCGGAGCCGGCATTCTTGATCGAGCCGAGCGGCGAGGCGCCCGTGCCGCCTTCGTGGCCGGAGACGAGCACGACGTCGGCGTAGGCCTTCGCGACGCCGGCGGCGATGGTGCCGACGCCGGAGGACGAGACGAGCTTCACG
>JAMPXH010000211.1 GCA_023701285.1 Candidatus Didemnitutus sp. | reverse complement strand
CTGAAGAACGACGACGCCGGCGCCTACAACCTGGGCGGCAGCCCAGCGCGCGTGAACCCGACGTCGAGCAACCCCGCGCTCAACGACTGGACGATCGCCTCGGAGAAGCAGAGCGGCATCGTGGTCGGCATGGCCCACAATTTCTGATCGGGCGATTCTTTCCGGGGGCGGCCGCGTGTCGTCCCCGGTCTGCAAAGGAGCGGCGAGACACGGGTCTTGCCGTTTTTTTTTTTGCCCGCGCGATGCGCATTTTGGGCGCCTCGAGAGTTCACGCGCGAAAACAGAATTTTGTTCTAAAAATGTTCTTGAATTCGACGAGTCTTTGGTTAAAATAGAATCATGTTTTGTTTAGTGCAACGAGACGGAGCGTGCAAGACATCTCCGGCACCCGCTGCACCGGCCGCGCGCCGCTTTGGAATTCCTTTACGGAGCTCACGATGTCGAATCTCGATTCCCTCCCCAAGTACGGCCAGTACATCAACGGTGCCGAGGTGCCGCCCGCGTCCGGTGAATACTTCCCGACCGAGAATCCCTATAGCGGCGAAGCCTGGGCGCTGATTGGCCGGGGCGGCAAGGCGGATGCCGCCGCCGCGGTTGCCGCCGCGCACGCCGCCTTCGAGCAGGGTGAATGGCCGTCGCTGACTGCGAGCCAGCGCGGCAAACTGATGCGCAAGCTGGCCGACCTGATCGTCGCCAACGCCGAGCATCTCGCGGAGATCGAGCGCCGCGACAACGGCAAGCTCGCCGCCGAGGTCGTTGCGCAGGTGAAGTACATGGGCGACTACTTCCACTACTACGCGGGCCTCGCCGACAAGATCGAAAGCCACGTGATCCCGACCGACAAGAAGGGCGTGTTCTGCTACACGAAGTACGAGGCCAAGGGCGTGGTCGTGATCATCACGCCGTGGAACTCGCCGCTGACGCTGACGAGCTGGAAGCTCGCGCCGGCGCTCGCGGCGGGCTGCACCGTCGTCATCAAGCCCTCGGAGTTCACCTCGGCCTCGGCGATCGAGTTCGCCAAGCTCTTTGCGCAGGCCGGTTTTCCGCCTGGGGTCGTCAACGTCGTCACCGGCTTCGGTCATGAAGTCGGCGCGCCCCTCGTCGAGCATCCCGATACCGCCCACATCGGCTTCACCGGCGGCGAGATCGCCGGCCAGAAGATCTACGAAGCGGCCGCGCGCGGCCTGAAGACCGTGACGCTGGAACTCGGCGGCAAGTCGCCCAACATCGTCTTCGATGACGCGGATCTCGATCAGGCCGTGAAGGGCATCGTGTCGGGCGTCTTCGCCGCTTCGGGCCAGACCTGCCAGGCCGGTTCGCGCCTGCTGGTGCAGGAAAGCATCCACGACGAAGTCGTGCGTCGCCTGGTCGAGTTCGTCAGCACCGCCAAGATCGGCGACCCCTCGCAGATGGATACCCAGGTCGGCCCGATCGCGACCCGTCCGCAGTTCGACAAGATCATGAGCTACATCCAGATCGCCAAGGATGAAGGCGCGAAGTGCGTGCTCGGCGGCAAGTCGCGCCCCGACCTCGGCGCGGGCCAGTTCGTCGAGCCGACGATCTTCACCGGCGTGAACAACAAGATGCGCATCGCGCAGGAAGAGGTGTTCGGCCCGGTGCTGTGCGTGATCCCGTTCAAGGACGAGGAAGACGCCGTGCGCATCGGCAACGACGTGCTGTACGGCCTCGCCGGCGCCGTGTGGACCAAGAGCCTGCACCGCGCGATGTACGTCACCGACAAGCTCAAGGCCGGCACGGTGTGGGTGAACAACTACCGTGCGACCAGCTACACCTCGCCCTTCGGCGGCTACAAGCGCTCGGGCATCGGCCGTGAGTCCGGTGCCGACGCGATCAAGGAATACCTCGAGACCAAGTGCGTGTGGATCTCGACCGATCTGGACGTGCCGAATCCGTTCATCCGTCGCTGACACCGACTCTCCCGACGGGGAGGGCGGCCGCCGTCATTCGTTTGGGCTGCGGCGGACGCCGCCCCCGTCATTCCCTTGGCAGGCTTCGCGATTGCGAAGCCTGTTTTTTTTCGTCCCGCGCGCCGTCCGCGGCGGGGGCGAAAAAGGGCGAATCCGGGGTGCGCAATCTGATACTGTTGCGCTCCGCGCGGAGCGCCCCGGCGGGAGCCGGCGTTCCCCGCGTGCCGTCGCATCCGGAATCCGCCGAATGGCGCGGCCTGTTTCCCTCATGTACCGCCTGATGAATACGCAGCGCATTCTCCGACTCGTTCCCGTCCTCTCCTTCCTCGCCGCAGTTCTCGGCGGCTGCGCGGCCGTTCCCCCATCGCCAGCCGTCCAGGCGCCCGCGCCGGTTGAAACGCGAACGGCCGACGCCCTCCCGTCCGCACCACCGCCGCAGGGCGCAATGCCGCCGGCGCCGGCCGAGGGGCGATTTGTGCCGGGATTTCCGCCGCGGGTGCAGGAGCAGGATGCACGCAGGTTCGTATATGCGCTGCTTCCGCCCGGCGTGATGCGTGAGCGCGACGAGTGGGCGGCGGACATCGTTGCGGCCTTCATGGCGCTGCGCCTCGCGCCAAGCGCGGAAAACTTCTGCGCGTCGATCGCGGTCATCGAGCAGGAATCGAGCTTCCAGGCGGATCCGGGGGTGCCGGGCCTGTCGCGCATCGTGTGGCGAGAGATCGAGACACGCCGCAAGCGCTACCTGATTCCGAAGATGGCGCTCGATGCTGCGCTGTCGCAGCCGTCGCGCGACGGCAAGACATACCGCCAGCGCATCAACGCGCTGAAGACCGAGCGCCAGATGAGCATCCTCTACGG
>JAMPXH010000100.1 GCA_023701285.1 Candidatus Didemnitutus sp. | reverse complement strand
GTCGTGGAGGCGCGAATTGACTCGCGCCCAACGAAGCCCGTTCCCGCCAATGCAATCACGCGCGTTGCTCCACGTGGCGACGCGCGTGATTGCCGCGCATCAGGATTTCAGCGGCGGCAGCGGCGTGACTTTCAACGCGTCTTCCTTCGTCCACGGCAGGCCCGTTTTCACCGGGCCGGGCGGCGGCGTGGGGATGAGGTGGCGCGGGTCCTGGGCGATGCGCTCCTGCAGGTGCTTGATCGCGGCGTCGAGCTGCGCGTCCTCGCCGCGGAAGGCCGGGACGGGATTGTTGTCGACGATGATGTCGGGCGTGAAGCCTTCGCCTTCGATGACCCAGCCTTCGCCGGGGATGAAGGAGCCGAACTCGGCGGCGCGGGCGATGCCGCGGTCGACGAGCGCGTTCGAGCCGGTGAGCCAGATGCCGCCGCCCCAGGTGCGCACACCGATGCTGGTGCCGATTTTGAGGTGACGGAGTGCGTTGGGCATCGTCTCGCCGTCGGAAGCGCTCCAAGCGTCGACGAGGACGACGAGGTGACCGCGGAACGCGTGCTGGAGGTGCGGGTAGGCGTCGCCGTCGCGCTGGCTCCACCACATCCAAGCCTGACGCATGAGCCGCGAGACCATCCAGCTGTCGATGTTGCCGCCGCGGTTGTGGCGCAGATCGAGAATCAGGCCTCCTTTGTTGGCGGCGGCGTAGTAGCCGCGCACGAATTCGTAGAAATTATCCGTGCCCATGGCGCGGATGTGCACGTAGCCGATCTGGCCGGAGGATTGCTCGTCGACGCGCAGGCGGCGGGTGTATTCCCAATCCGTGTAACGCAGGCCGGCGGCCTCGTTGGCGGGCAGCGGCGTGACGATGCGCTGGAAGGGCTCGCCGCCGTTGGCGGGTGCGATCTTCAGCAGCACCTGGCGATTGGCCTGATTGCGGAGCAACGCGGCGGCATCGGGCACGGAGAGCGTGGGCGTGCCGTTGATCTCGGTGATGACGTCGCCGTCGCGGATGCCGAGGCCGGGGCGCAGAAGCGGACCGCGGCGCTCGAGGAACTCGGGGTCGCTTTGGTAGATGCGATCGAGGCGGTAACCGCCGGCGGCCTCGTCGCGGGCCCAGCGGGCACCGAGCGTGGCGACGGGGATCTGCGGCTCGACGTCGCGGTAGTCGCCGCCGTTGGCGTCGGTGTGGAGCGCGGAGAGTTCGCTGATCAGGTAGTTCAGCGCGTCGTTCAGCTCGGCGCGGTCGGTGACGCGCTCGACGAGCGGGAGGTGCTTGGCGAGGTTGGCCTTCCAGTCGACGCCGTGCATGGCGCGGTCATAGAAATAATCGCGGTGCAGGCGCCACGCGTCGGTGAACATCTGGCGCCAGCTTTCGCGGGGCGAGTAGGGGAAGCGCAGGGCGGAAAGGTTGACGCGCTGCTTGGAGGTGTCGCCGGCGGCCTTGGCGGCGGCATCGATGATCGCGAAGTTTTCGCCCTGACGGACAAGCAGTTTCTTGCCGTCGGCGGAGAGGCGATAGCCGGAGAGGCCGGACAGCACGGTGGTGGTTTCGATGTCGCGATTCTTGATCTCCACGGCGAGCAGGCGGCTGGCGCCGGGGCCGGTGGCGCCGGCGTCGCGGTCGAGGACAAAGAGCGCGCGCTCGCCTACGTTGAGAGCGCTGTAATTGCCGGAGGCGACGGGCACTTCCCAGAGGCGATCCATGATGCCGTCGAGCACGACCTTCACCTCGACGGACTTCTTGTCCTTCGGCTTGGCGTCGGCGCGTTTGCCTTCGGGCTTCGCCTCAACGGGCGGCGTGGCGTCGGCCGGTTTTTCTTCGACAAGCTTGCCAGCCAGGGTGGTCGGCTCGGGTTTCTTCTCCTCGGTGGCGGGCTCGGATTTTTCCGCGGGCTCCGGCTGTTTGGTTTCCTTGGCGGCGGATTTCTCATCCTTGGCCAATTCGTCGTTCGGTTGGAAGGGCGAGCGGGTGGCTTCGCCGAGGGCGAGGAGGTAGATCTTGGTGGGCTTGTCGAGGAACGGCTCGGATTGGCGCGGGCCCCAGGGCGAGCCGACGAGCGAGCGGAAGGAGCGATCGGAGAGGAAATAGAGCCACTTGCCGTCCGGACTGAACGCGGGGCTGCCGCTGATGACGCGGTCGCTCGTCACGGGCGTGATGCTGCCGGTGGCGAGGCTGTAGAGCATGATCTGCGTGTTGCCGCTGTCGCCGGTGAACGCGTAGGCGAGCCACTGGCTGTCGGGCGACCAGTCGAGCTCGGGCGTGATGAAGTCGCGGGACTTCGAGTGCGCGATGAGCTTGGTCTGTTTCGTCTCGAGGTTGTAGAGCAGGAGATCGTCGTCGCGCTCCGTGTAGGCGATCCACTTGCCGTCGGGGGAAAGCTGGCCGGCCATGCGCAGCGTCTCGCCGCCCTCGGTCAGTTGCGTGCCGGCGCCGACGCCGTTGGCGGGGAATTTCCAGAATTCGACCTCGCCCGACTCGTCGGAGAGGACGAGGAGCGACTTGCCGTCGGGCGTGAAAGAGGCGCTGCGGTAGCGCACGCCGGGCCGGCGCGTCACCTCGATGAGGCGGCCTTGCTGGGCCGGGGCGACGAAGACCTGGCCGCGCACGACGAGGGCGAGACGGTCGCCGTCGGGCGAGAGGGAGAAACCGGTGGTGTATTCGCCGGGCTTGGTGATCCAAGTCTCGCGCAATTGGTCGAAATCCGACGCGAGCGCGATGTCGAGCCGGCGCGTCTCGTCCTTGCGAATGTCGTAGATCCAGAGGTCGGCGCCGTTCTGATAGACGATGCGGCCGGCGTGGTGTTGCGGGCTCTTGATGCCGAAATCGGCGTGGTGTGTGTGCTGGCACAGGTCGGTGCCGTCGGGGCGCATGGACCAGAGGTTGCTCGTGCCGTCGCGTTCGCTGGCGAAGAAGATGCGGTCGCCCGCCCACATGGGCCAGCGGCTGACGCCCTTGAAATCGGGATGATAGGGCAACGCCTGCTCCGCACCGGGGTCGAGGCGCCAGAGATTCTGCGCTGTGCCGCCGATGTAGCGTTTGGCGTGCGAGCCTTGGAAAGCGTAGCGCGTGAAGACGAGCGTGCGTCCGGCGGGGTCGTAGGCGCCTTCATCGGCTTGCGCCAGCGGCACGAAGGTGCGCTGACCGGTCTGCGGGTCGAGCGCTATGAGTTGGTTGTCGGGAAGCGTCGAGTAGTGGCGCGTTGCGTAGAGGATGCGGCCGTCGGGCGTCCAGCCGCGGACGAGCGCGGCCTCGCCTTCGTAGGTCAGGCGCTTGGGCAGGCCGCCGGCGAGGGGCATGAGGTAGATTTCCTGCGGGCCCTCGTATTGGGCGCTGAAGGCGATCCAGCGGCCGTCGGGCGAGATGGCGGGCAGGAGTTCGAAGCCGGGATGGGTCGTGAGGCGCTGCGCCGTGCCTCCGGTGGCCGCGACGCGCCACAGGTCGCCCTCGGCGGTGAAGACGATCGTGTCCTGGTGGATCGAGGGGAAGCGGTAGTAGCCGGCTTCGGTTTGGGCGGAGACGGTGGCGAGCGCCAGGGTCGCGCCGAGGAGGGCGAGGATGCGGTGGAACATGCGGGGAAAGTCAGGCGGAGTGAACGGGAATGGCGGGGCGCGCGAGTCGGGCGCGACCAACGTGCGGCAGACAGCGGTCAAGCGGCGGGCGGGTGCCGTGAAACCCGCTCGGGCGGGCTCAGGTCTCGTGCCGGTGCCATTCGCTTTTGGCGCTGGCGGTGCGGACGCGTTTCGTGGGTTTGATGAAGACGTCGTGCAGGGCCTCCGCGACGGGCGCGGGGACGAACTTCGTGACGTCGCCGCCGAGGCGGGCGATCTGCTTCACGAGGGTCGAGCTGGTGTAGCTGTAGGACTCGTTCGGCATCACGAAGATGGTTTCGACCTGCGGCTCGAGGTGGCGGTTCATCAGCGCCATGTTGAACTCGAACTCGAAGTCCGACAGCGCGCGCAGGCCGCGGATGATGGCGCTGGCTCGTTGCTGGTGGGCGAACTCGACCAGCAGGCCGTCGAAACTGACGACGTCGATGCTGGGCATGTTGCCGATGGTGGCGCGGATGAGCGCGACGCGCTGCTCGGCGGTGAAAAGCGGGGACTTGGTCGAGCTGAGGGCCACCGCGACGGTGACCCGGTCGAACAATTTCGCCGCGCGCAACAGCACGTCAAGGTGCCCGTTGGTGAAGGGATCGAAGGTGCCGGGATAGATGCAGAGTCTCATGCGGCGAGCGCCGGAGCCAAATCCAGCGCCGGAGGGTTGGCGAGGACAAAGCTCCGGCGACACACAGACGCGCGCGGGCATCTCCATAGTTGCCAAGCCGCGGGCGGGCGGCTCCACTCCGGGCGGTGTTTACGCTCCCCAATCTCCTGACGATTTCCCGTGTGCCGTTGATGTTCGTCGTCGTCGGCCTGATGTATGCCGAGTTCGCCTGGGCGGCGACGTTCGCGTTCTGGCTCTACATCGCGGCGGCGTTGACGGACTGGTTCGACGGCATGCTGGCCCGGCACGCGAATCAGGTGTCGCACTTCGGGCGTTTCATGGACGCGGTGATCGACAAGGTGATGGTGCTGGGGCTGATGGTGGCGCTGATCAACGGCGGCTACTTTTCGTTCCTCGGGCATAATTTCGCGCTCGTGGCCATGCTGCTGTGGATGTGCATCCTCTCGCGCGAATTCGCGATCTCCGGCATGCGCATGGCGGCGGCGGTGCGCGGCATCACGATCGAGGCGGACACGAGCGGGAAGGTGAAGACTTTCGTGCAGCTCAACGCCATCGGCTGGATCCTCGGTGCGCGGATGCTGCACAGCGACTGGGTGCCGCCGGACCAGAGTTTCATCATCACGACGGTGCACGGGATCGGGCTCGGCCTCTATGTTTTGTCGGCTGTGCTCACGATCACATCGGGCTGGTCCTATTTCCGGCGTCACGGTCACGTGGTGCTGAGTTGAGATGAAACTGCCGGAACCGCGTTGGGCGGCGCATTTGCCGACCCGTTGGGTCGTCGGTGTCGCCACGCTCGGCCCGCTCGGGCGGCGCTTGCCGGCGCCGGGCACGTGGGGCTCGGCGGCAGGGTTGCTCTACGCGCTGCTCTTCTTCCGCACCGCGAGCTGGGAGATCACGCTGGTCTGGAGCGTGCTCGCGAGCCTGTTGGCGGTGGTCTTCTGCGGTGAAGCCGGCCGGCGGCTCGGCAAGCAGGATCCGGGCGAGATCGTGCTGGATGAATTCGTGGTGCTGCCGCTCGTGTTCCTCGGCGCGCGCTGGGCTTGGGCCGGGCTCGCACCGGAGTGGGCGGTGTTGCTGGCGGGTTTCGCGCTGTTCCGGCTGTTCGACATCCTCAAGCCCTTTGGCATCGCGCGGCTGCAGGATTGGCCGGGCGGCTGGGGCGTGGTGGCGGACGATTTCGCGGCGGCACTGGCGGCGTGCGCGACGTTGCACGTCGGCGCGTGGCTGTGGGCGTGGCTCTGAGGCCCACGCGGCGCTGGCTCAGCGCTTGCGGTCGGTGGCGTCGCGCAGGCGTTGCAGAGCCTGACGGAAGGTGATCTCGGCGCGCACGCGCGTGCTGGTGGAGAAATCGTGTCCGTCCGGCCCCCAGGTGCTGCGCAGGCCGAAGCCGATCATCCACTGCGTGCGGGAAATGAGCGTGTAGCGGCGCGGCACGAACCAGAGCACGCTGGGGTTCAGCGTGAAGAAATGTTCGTCGCGGCCGCTGAGCAGCGTGGTCGTGTAGGTGGCCTGAAGCGTCCAGACGAGCGGCGTGCGGGTGTAGACCACGCCGCCGGTGAGGGCGACGGAGTCGTCTTCCGGAGTGTTCGGACCAATCAGGCCGGCAACGGACGAGTCCGACACGAAATCGAGCGTGAGGCCGGCGAAGTGCGTCAGGCGCGGGTGCGCCGGCGGACGGTATTCCGTGACGAAGTAGGGTTTCACGTGGTTCAGCCCGTCCGTCATGTCGAGCGGCGGGTTGCCGACGGGGAATTCGAGATTCACGCCGAAACTGGTGTCGAAGCGCGGTTGCGGCCAGCGGCGGATGAGACGGCGGGCGCCGAAGCGGAGCTCGCCGAGACCGTTGCCGGCGGAGTCCTTCAGCCCGTGTGTGAGGTAGGCTTCGGTTTCGAGTTCGAGCTCGGTCAGCTCGTCGAGCGTCCAGCGCACGCCGGTCGGGATGCGGAGGTAGTCGCGGTTCAGCAGATCGCGGAAGCGCGGGTTGAAGTGCAGGCTGAAGGTGCCGGGCGGGTCGAAGCGCGGCAGGTCGATGTCGAAGAGGCCGCGCAGGCGCGGGGGCTTGGTGGCGGCGGGTGACGTTTCCGTCGCCGGCGCGGTGGCGGGTGGCGATTCCTGGGCGAGGACGCATGCGCCGCAGGCGGTCCAGGCGACCGCGAAAAGGGCTTGGAGCAGGCGGGACATGGGGAAGGAGATCAGGGCAGGGGTTGGAGGCTCTCGAGCGGCAGGCGGACGAGCAGGCCTTGTTGCAACACATCCACGGACACCACGATGCCCTGCGGGTTCGCCGGGTCGTCGACGTAGCCTTCGAGGCCGTGCAGCGGGCCGCCGGAGACGCGCACGCGCGTGCCCTTGCGCATCAACGGATGCAGCGCCGCCTCGAAGCCGGAGGCGCATACGGCCTTCACGTCGGCGAGCTGGCGGAGAAAGAGGGGCTCGTTCTCCACGAGCAACGCGCGGACGAGCAGGTCCTGCTGGTAGATGCGCGTCTTCTTTTCCGGCGTGATCTGGGCGAAGACGTAACCGGCGAAGAGCGGCTTGGTGAAGACCTTCCGCTCGGCGCCGTAGCGGCGCACGCTCTCGATCAGCGGCACGTAGTGGTCGAAGCCTTCGCGTCCCAGCAGGGCGGCGAATTTTTTTTCGCAGCGCGGCTTGGTGTGGCAGACGAACCAGCGCGGCTCGGCGAAGTCGGGGAGATGTTGTCCCATGTAAGCAGGAAAGGGAAAGGAACGTGCGGACCGGCGCTCAGGCCTGCGCCAGGCGTTGCAGCGCCTCGACGTAGCCGGGGAAACCGCGGCCGCTGATCATGCCGATGCAGGCGGCGGCGGTGTAGGAGTGGCGGCGGAATTTCTCCCGCTTTTTGATGTCGGAGATGTGCACCTCGATCGCGGGCAGCGGCGCCACACTCTTCAGCGCGTCGTGCAGCGCGATGCTGGTGTGCGTGTAGGCGCCGAAGTTGACGATGAAGCCGGCCACGCCGCGATCGGCGAGCGCGTGGATGCGGTCGATCAGCGCGCCCTCGTGATTCGACTGGAAGAACACGACGCGCACGCCGAGACTTTTCGCCTCGGCGCGGATGAGTCGCTCGAGATCCTTGAGCGTCGCGGTGCCGTAGATGTGCGGCTCGCGTTTGCCGAGGCGGTTGAGGTTGGGACCGTGCAGGACGGCGAAGGTTTTCACAGGGAAAGAGGGGAGAGGGTCAGAGCGGGTTCTCGGTGTCGATGAACTCCCAGGGCAGGCGGAATTTCCGGGCGAGCTCCGCGGCGAGCGCCTTCACGGCGAGCGTCTCGGTGGCGTAGTGGCCGCAGCAGAAGACATTCAGGCGGTGCTCCTGCGCGAAGTTGAACCACTCCTCGCGTAGTTCGCCGGTCACGAGTGTGTCGACGCCGGTGGCGACAAGTGCGGCGATGGCGCTGTTGCCCGAGCCGCTGCAGAACGCGACCTGCTTGGGTTGGGCCGAGCCGAACGCGAGGGCGGTGACATGCGGAAAGAGCTCCTCGATGCGGTTGTGCAGCTGCTGGCGCCGGTATTTCGAGGGTGCGATCCAGCCGACGAACTCGTCGTCGTGCGGGAGGAAACGGGTCTTCGGCTTCAGGCCGAGCTGGCGGGCGAGCAGGACGTTGTTGCCCAGCTCCGCGTGGGCGTCGAGCGGCAGGTGCGAGGAATAGACGGCGCAGTTGCCGCGAATCAGCGTGGCGTAGCGATCGTAGACGACGCCGGTGAGCGGCTGCACGCCGCCCCAGAAGAGGCCGTGGTGCACGATGAGGAAGTCGATGCCGCACTCGACCGCCTTCTCGAAGGGCACGAGCCCCGCGTCGACGGCGGCACCGATCTTGGTGACGCGCCCGTCGTTGCCGACCTGGAGACCGTTCTGGGCGCCCGGATAATCCTTGAACGCGGAGCGGCGCGTGCGGCGGTCGCAGTAGTCGACGAGTTGGGCAAGGGAGGCCATGCAACGAGGTTGGCGCGCGCGGACCGGACGCGCAAGCGTCGTGCGGCGCGGGACGCGCAACGCGGCGACGGTGTTCCCCCTTGCCAGCCTCCGGACGCTGACGCAGCGTGCCGGACATGGAGGCAGGTCACAATTTCCCGTCGTCCGATCCGGCCCCGGCCGACGCGGACGCGCGCAATCCCATCGACTTGATCGCCGCGGCGACGGAGCAATTTTCGCACCGCCCGAGCTGGGACGAGTATTTCATGGCGACGGCGACACTCATCGCCTCGCGCTCGAATTGCGAACGGCTCAACGTCGGCTGCGTGATCGTCACCGGCGGCGACCGGCGCAACCGCCTCGTCGCGGCGGGCTACAACGGCTGGCTGCCGGGCACGCCGCACGTCTCGCGCGTGCGCGACAACCACGAACTCGCCACCGTGCACGCGGAGCAGAACGCCGTCGCCGATGCGGCGCGCCGCGGCTCCAGCGTCGAGGGCTGCACCGCCTACGTGACGCATTTCCCCTGCATCAATTGCGCCAAGATCCTCGCGGCCGCGGGCATCGCGGAGATCAAGTATCACGAGGATTACCACAACGACCCGCTGGTGCTTCCGATCCTCACGGATGCGCAGGTCCGCATCACGAAGCTCTGAGCGCGTCGGCGCGGGTGCCGATGGCGCGCCTGCGTCGCACCGCCCGGTCCCAATCGTCATGACGAAACGTCGTCGCACTCCGCCTGCGCGCCTCGCCGGTCAGTTGCTGCTCGCTCATCCGGTGCTGCGCGACGGGAACTTCAGCCGCAGCGTCGTGTTGCTGTCGGCGCATGACGACGAGGGCGCGTTCGGTGTCGTCATCAACCGGCCGCTCTCGCGCACACTCGCCGAGGTGAGTCCGGATTTCGCGTTGGGGCCGTTGGCGGCGGTGCCGGTCTATCGCGGCGGCCCCGTGGAGGAGGAGAAGCTGATCCTCGCGGCGTGGCGCTGGCTGGCTCCGGCGGGGGATTTCGAGCTGCACTTCGGCCTCGAGCTGGATCGCGCCGCGGAGCTGGTCGCGGAACCGGGCGTGACGGTGCGGGCGTTCCTGGGTTATGCAGGCTGGGGGAGCGGGCAGTTGGAAAACGAGATGCGGCAGCACACGTGGTTCGTGGCCGGACCGGCGGACTACAACCTCGGCGCGCAGGAAGGGCCGGCGCTCTGGCGCATGATCCTCGGCTCGCTCGATCCCGAATTGAAATTGCTCGCCGACGAGCCGGACGATCCGGCGCGGAATTGATCTTCGCCCGGCGCGCGGGTGAAGACGAAGCGCGCGGCTCAGCCATGACACACGCGCGGCTGCGCAGTTGGCACGGGTCATGCGTATGTGTGCGAGTTCCTCTGAACCCGCACACATGACAAATACTACCCGCGTTCGCGGACTCGCGGCACTGGCCGCGGTCCTCCTTCCCTCCCTCGCGTTAGCCCAGGAAGCGGCTCCCCCGCCGCCTCCTGTGATCGACTCCGGCATCACTGCCTGGATGCTCGTCTCCACGACCCTCGTCCTCCTGATGGTGCCCGGCCTCGCGCTGTTCTACGGCGGCTTGGTGCGCACCAAGAACGTGCTCGGCACGATGATGCACTCGTTCATCGCCATGGCGGTGGTCGGCGTGCTCTGGGCCGTGTGCGGCTACGCGCTGGCCTTCGGGCCGAATGTGCTCGGCGGCTTCGTGGGTTGGAACCCCGACTTCCTTTTCCTGAAGGGAATCGACGACGTGGTCATGTCCGCCGGCGTGCCGGAATACGTGTTCGCGATGTTCCAGGGCAAATTCGCCATCATCACTCCGGCGCTCATCGCCGGCGCGGTGGCGGAGCGCATCAGCTTCAAGGGCTGGATCGCGTTCATCACGCTCTGGGTGCTCCTCGTCTATGCGCCGCTCTGCCACTGGGTGTGGGCGGGTGACGGTTACTTCTTCAACATGGGAGCCAAGGGCGCGATCGACTTCGCCGGCGGCACCGTGGTGCACATCTCCTCGGGCATCTCGGGCCTCGTGCTCGCGCTCTTCGTCGGCCCGCGCCTCGGCCACCCGAAACTCTCGACCTCGCCGAACAACCTCACGCTGGTGCTCCTCGGCGCCGGTCTGCTCTGGGTCGGCTGGTTCGGCTTCAACGCCGGCTCCGCGGTCGCGTCCAACATGGACACGGCCCGCGCGCTGACCGTCACGCAGGTCGCCGCCGCCACCGGTGCGCTGGTCTGGGTGCTCATCGAAGCCATCATGCACGGCAAGCCGACCTCGCTCGGTCTCGCCTCCGGCATCCTCGCCGGTCTCGTCGCCATCACGCCCGCCGCGGGTGTCGTCGGCGTGAAGGGCGCCATCGCCCTCGGTGCCATCGCCGCGATCGGCTGCTACCTCGTCATCTCGCTCAAGGGCAAGCTCGGTTACGACGACACGCTCGACGCGTTCGGCGTGCACGGCGCGGGCGGCATCATCGGTGCCATCGGCCTGACCTTCTTCATTCGCGACGCCTGGTGGACCTCCGCGCAGGAGGCCTCGGCTGGCTGGGGCCTCGTCGACCAGCTGCTCGTGCAGGTCAAGGCGGTGGGGGCCACGGTCGTGTTCGCCACGGTCATGACCCTCATCATCGGCTTCATCGTGCAGAAGACCATCGGTCTCCGCCTCTGCGAGAAGTCCGAGCGCGCAGGCATGGACCACGACCTCCACGGCGAGCGCGGCTACGGCCTGAACAACCTCAACTAAGGAGCACCGACCATGAAGCTTATCACCGCCATCATCCGCGAAGAAAAACTCGACGAGGTGCGCCAGGCACTCATCGACGCCGAGATCGAGCGCATCACCGTCAACCGCGTCTCGGGCCACGGCCAGCAGACCGAGGTGGAGTTCCACCGCGGTCAGAAGGTCATCCCGAACCTGATTCCCCGCGTGGAGATCAAGATCGCGTGCAACGACGCGTTCGAAGACATCACCGTCAACGCCATCCTCAAGGCCGCCAAGACCGGCAAAGACGGCGAGGTCGGCGACGGCAAGATCTTCATCCAAGAACTGAAGGAGTGCATCCGCATCCGCACCGGCGAGCGCGGCGGCACCGCCATCTGATCAGATACCCTGCACTGACCTGACGAACCAACGCTTCGCCCGGGCCGGCTCCGCCGCCCGGGCGTTTGCGTTTCCGGCCTTGCTCGTTGCGCTATCGGGGCTTGCATGGATCGAGGCGAGTGGGCCGATGACCGCAGAACCTGGAGATTTCCTTTGACAGCCCCCGCGCCGGGTCTCTTCTTTCATCGCTTTTATGAAAGTCGTTTCCTCCATCAAATCCGCCAAGTTGCGTCATCCTGACTGCCAAGTCGTCCGCCGCAAGGGCCGCATCTACGTCATCAACAAGACCGACCCGCGCTACAAGGCGCGCCAGGGCTGATCAACCTCCGCATTTTCCGCCGTGAAAGAACAAGGCCATCCCGCTCTCAACAATGTGTGCTTCTTGGACGTTGCCACCGGCAAACGCTTCCTGACGAAGTCCACCATGAAGTCCGCTCGCGTCGAGAAGATCGACGGCCAGGACTACTTCGTCGTCGTGCGCGACGTCACGATGGATTCGCATCCCGCCTACACCGGTGAGAAGCGCCTCGTCGACACCGCCGGCCGCGTCGAGAAGTTCACCACGAAGTTCAAGCGCGGCGCCGCGAAGAAATAAGCGCCGCAACGAAGCGACTTTCCCAAGCCCTCCCGCTACGGAGGGCTTTTTTGTGCCCGCTTACCGGGGAGCGCGAGCGCGTCACAGCGCCGCCAATATGCTTTGCACGCGCGGGATTCGTCGTTTGGGTGGCGCCGCATGCCGTCACCCCGGACCAAGCTGATCTGCTTCGACTGCGACTCCACGCTCAGCGCCATCGAAGGCATCGACGAAATGGCGCGCCTCCGCGGCGCGGACTGCTTCCGCCAAGTGGAGCGGATGACGGCCGATGCAATGGACGGCCGGATCTCGCTGGATGACATCTTCCGCCTGCGTCTCGACTTGATCCGGCCGACTCGTGCAGAAGCCGTCGCGATCGGCCAACTCTACATCCAGCACGTCGAGCCCGGAGCGCGCGCCACGATCGCGGCGCTGCGGGCGGGCGGCTGGACGCCGCTGATCGTGAGCGGCGGCTACACACAGGCGATCGAGCCGCTGGCCGCATGGCTGGGCATCGAGCGCATCGAAGCCGTCGGGCTGCAGTTCGATGCAGACGGGAACTACGCGGGCTACGATGCGACGCACCCCGCGGCGCGACGCGGCGGCAAGCCCGAGATCATGCGCGCGCTGCGAACGGAATTCGCCCCGGAGCGACTCGTGATGGTCGGCGACGGCGCGAGCGATTTGGAGACGCGTGATGTGGTTGACCTTTTTGTCGGCTTTGGCCGCTATGCCGAGCGACGTGCCGTCAAGGAGGGTGCTGCCGCCTACCTTTACCATCTCGATCAACTGCCTGGGATTCTCGCCCCATGAAATCCTTCACTCGCATCCTTTGCCTCCTTGCTGTTTTCGGTGTGTGTGCCGCGGCTTCCGGTGCCGCGCCAGCTGCGACGACGGTTTTTCCGCTTCCGCTCGACGCCTATCCGGCGGCGGCCGGCCGCGGCGTGTGGGAAATCGTGCGCGAACGCGCAGCCGCTGAGCCCTTCAACGTCGCGGCGACCGTCATCTTCATCCTCGCGGTCCTGCACACCTTCCTCAGCGCACGCATCCGTCATCTCGCCCACCTCGTGGAAGAGCGCCACCTGCAGCGGCTGAAGGCGAAACGCCCAACCCAGGATCGCGACGGCGATGGCCGGCCCGACGAGGTCAGTTTTTGGGGCCAGATCCTGCACTTTTTCGGCGAGGTGGAAGCCGTGTTCGGCATCTGGGTGGTGGTCCTGCTCGGAGCGGTTGTCTGGTTCAAAGGCTTGGACACGGGCATCCACTACATCGCGCACAAGGTGAACTTCACGGAGCCGATGTTCGTTGTCATCATTATGGCGCTCGCCTCGACGCGCCCCGTGCTGAAGCTGGCGGAGCAATGCCTGCGCGTGGTGGCCTCGCTCGGCGGCGGCCGTCCCGTGGCTTGGTGGCTCTCGATCCTGACTGTGGCCCCGTTGCTCGGTTCGCTCATCACGGAGCCGGCCGCGATGACGATCGCAGCCCTCCTGCTGGCCAAGCAGTTCTACGTGCTCAATCTGAGCACGCGTCTGAAATACGCGACCATCGGACTGCTTTTTGTGAACATCTCTATCGGCGGCACGCTCACGCACTTCGCCGCTCCGCCCGTCTTGATGGTGGCCGCGACCTGGGGCTGGGACATGAAATACATGTTCATGAACTTCGGCTGGCACGCGGCCGCCGGCATCGTGCTGTCCAACCTGGTTTACTTTCTCGTGTTCCGGAAGGAACTGCAGGCCTT
>JAMPXH010000210.1 GCA_023701285.1 Candidatus Didemnitutus sp. | reverse complement strand
GTCGGTGAGCGTGACGAGTCCCTCGAGCCGGTCGCCTTCGCCGGCGACGTAGAAGACGTCGTTGGTGGAGTCCGCAAACTGGCGCGTGACTTCGCGCAGCGTGGCGGCGGGCGCGAGCAGCGGCCGCGGCGCCGGCTCGATGAAATCCGCCAGCGCGAAGGAACGCAGCGCGGCCAGCGCGTGCGGTCGCTCCTGCCAGAACGTGCCCGAGCGCCGCGTGATCGCGGCGGTGAGCGCCGCGCGCAGCGGCGCGAGCGACTTCGAGATCGTCGTGAAGACGTTGCGGCCCATCACCACGACCTGGACGGCGCTGCGCGCGCGGATCGAGGCGGTGCGCGGCTGGTTGTTGAGCAGCGCCTGCTCGCCGAAAAAGCTGCCGGGACCGAGCGTCGCGATGATCTCGCCCTCGGGATGGGTCTCGTTGGCGCGGAGCACTTCGACTTCGCCCGCTTCGATCACGTAGAAGTTCGCCGGCGGATCGCCCTGGCGCATGATGAAATCGCCCGGCGCGAAGAACGCGTGCGTCACGCGCTCGGTGGTGTCGGTGCGGATGTGCGCCAGGTCGCGCGGAAACAGCAGCAGCCACGCCCAGTCGGCGCCGACCTGGATGCGCCGGCCCCACGACGGCAGCTTGAAGAGATAGACGCCGCGCCAGACGAACCACGCGATGAACCCGCTCAGGCGCAGACCGAACATCTCGGCCACCGCGCGGTGCCCGCCGATGGAGCAGAGCTGCCCGAGCACGCGAAACGAGAACGGGCGCGTCGGGGCCGCGCGCAGCGTGCGCAGGATGTTCTGCGCGCATTGGCGGCCCTGCCGCTCGGCGAACTGGCCCGTGGGCGGGGAGGGCTGGCCGTCGTGCGCGTTGAGGACGACCGCGCAATCGCCGACGGCCCACGCGTTCGTCCGGCCGCGCACGCGCAGGTCGGGCTCGGTGAGGAGGCGGCCTTTTTCGCGCGGCGCGTTCATCCGGCCCACGATCGGCGCGGTGGTGCTGCCGATGGTGCAGACGATCGTGCCGCCGCGCACGAAGCCGTCGCACGTGCCCACTCCCTCGCCGGTGGCGAGCTGCACGCGGCAGTTGAGGTGCATCTTCACGCCGGCCGCCTGCATCCGCTCGCGCGCGAACTCGCGCAGCTGCGGGCTGATCTCCGGCAGCAACTGGGCGCGCGAATGCAGCAGCGTGACGCTCACGTCCTCGGGCCGGATGTGATGGTAGAAGCGCAGGCTGCCGCGGACGAGGTCGTTGATTTCGCCCGCGGCCTCGACGCCGCTGTAGCCGCCGCCGACGACGATGAACGAGCAGAACCAGCGTTTGCGTTCCGGGTCCTCGCACACTTCGGCGCGCTCGAGTTGCTGCAGCACCTGGGTGCGCAGGACCGCGGCGTCGCCGACGGTCTTGAGCGGGAAGGCGTGGTCGGCCATGCCGGGCACGACGTTGAGGTTCGACACCGCGCCGCACGCGACCACGACGTGGTCGTAGCTCATCTGGCGCGGCAGGCCGTCCGGTCCTTCGAATTCGATCTCGTTCGCGTCGAGGTCGACGTGGTGGACTTCCTCCGTGCGGCACACCACGCCCGGCAGCAGCTGACGGAGCGGCACGATGACGTCCTGGAGGTTCAGCGACGAGCCCACGGCGTCGGCCAGCAGGGGGCTGAAGACGAGGTGGTTCTCCTTGTTGAAGAGCACGAGTTCGGCGTCGTTGCGCCGGAGCTCGTCGCAGAGCGTGCGCGCGCACTTCACGCCGCCAAAGCCTCCGCCGATGATGACGATGCGAGTGCGAGCCATGGCGCGTGGGGTTGCCGGGAGGTTGGCAAAGACCGCGGCGATGGCAATGCGGCGTTCCCGAGCGTGCCACCGGGGAATTCACGGGGCGGGATTTTCCGTTGACCGCGGCGTGGGCACTCCGCTTATTGCCCCTTCGCTTGGTCACTGGAGAGGTGGCAGAGTGGTCGAATGCGCGTGCTTGGAAAGCACGTATAGTCGCAAGGCTATCGGGGGTTCGAATCCCCCCCTCTCCGCCAGCTTTCTTTCGGGGGCCGAAAAAAGCTGGCCGCTGAACCGGGGCGAACGCGGGCGGTTTCGACCGGCCAAGCCCGCGAAATTTTCCCCGCATCAAAACGTGCGCAGCGAATCCCAACGCGTGCGCCTTATGCAGAGGGGTTTTTACCAAAACGCCCTTGCGCGACTCGGAGCGGGTGGTAGGGTGCAGCGCATTTTTCTTTTGGCACCCGCACCCAATGGTTTCTCCGAACACAGACTTGGCCTACGACAGCAAGATCGAGGGTGACGTCGTCGTCACGAAGCTCGATTCGGCCATCAATTGGATCCGGAACAACTCGATGTGGCCGATGCCGATGGGCCTGGCGTGCTGCGCGATCGAGCTGATGGCGGTGGGCGGCGCGAAGTTCGACATCGCGCGTTTCGGCGCGGAGGTGATGCGTTTTTCCCCGCGCCAGTCCGACTGCATGATCGTGGCCGGCACCGTGACCTACAAGATGGCTCCGCAGGTCCGCCGCATCTACGACCAGATGGCCGCGCCGAAGTGGGTCATCGCCATGGGCGCCTGCGCCAGCTCGGGCGGCATGTATCGGAGCTACGCCACCCTGCAGGGCGTGGACCGCATCGTGCCGGTGGACGTCTATATCAGCGGCTGCCCGCCCCGTCCCGAGGCCCTGCTCGACGCCCTCATGAAGCTCCAGACGAAGGTTCGTCGCGAACCTGCGCTCAAGAAACAGTTCAGCGCCGCCTGATCCCACGCCGCCGCGCATGACCACCGACGTCGACCTTCCGACCGC
>JAMPXH010000209.1 GCA_023701285.1 Candidatus Didemnitutus sp. | reverse complement strand
GGCGCGATGACGCGACATTGGTCGCAATCGATGCAGGACGAGTCGACATAGAAGCGACCCGCGACGTTGTAGGGCAGACGATCAGAGACGGTGGCCATGGTGGAGGGAGTGGATTGCGCCGCCACCTTAGCGGAGCGCGGCGCGGGTCACTCGCCACTTCTTGACGAGCACGTGCCATATCTTGGCCGAATCACGCCGGCTGATTTTGCGCGCAGAGCAATGGATGATGAGCTTCTGACAACCCGTGAAACGGCTTCGGCGTTGAATAGGGATTGGCAGGTTTCGAAGCTCGTTCTACTCAAATAAACATGAATGGCCATCCCCACGCATTTCTGGCCCTCTTCCTCGGCGTCGCCGTCGCGTTCCCGCTGATCCTCCTGGGCGTCGCGCAGCTCTGGGTGCGCTTCTTCCAGCCGGCGAAACCCAACGCGTTGAAGAACGCCGTCTACGAGTGCGGCCTGCCGCCCCAGGGCGAGTCCTGGATCCAGTTCAAGGCGCACTATTATCTCTACGCGATCCTGTTTCTGATCTTCGACGTCGAGGTGCTGTTCCTCCTGCCGTTCGCCGTCGCCCTCACCGGCCTGCCGGCCGGCGCGCTGTTCGCGATGCTGGTCTTCATTCTCCTGCTCGCCGAAGGCCTCGTGTGGGCCTGGGCCCGCGGCCACCTCCACTGGAAATGAGCGCAACCCCCTCCACGCCGACCCCCCAGCCGTTCCCGGCCGCGGGCAACATCTCCGACGCCGAGCGCGAAGAACTGCGCCGGCACGGCATCCTCCTCACCAGCCTGGAGGAACTCTACAACTGGGGCCGCGCGAACTCGATCTGGCCCCTCCAGTTCGGCCTCGCCTGCTGCGCGATCGAGATGATCGCCGCCGCCACCGCGCGTTTCGACATCGCGCGCTTCGGCGCGGAAATTTTCCGCCCGTCCCCGCGCCAGGCCGACCTGATGATCGTCTCCGGCACGGTGACCAAGAAGATGGCGCCGCAGGTCGTGCGGCTCTGGACCCAGATGCCGGAGCCGAAATACTGCCTCGCCATGGGCGCATGCGCGATCTCCGGCGGGCCGTTCAAGCAGGGCTACAACGTGCTCAAGGGCGTCGACCGCTTCATCCCCGTCGACATCTACATCCCCGGCTGCCCGCCGCGCCCCGAGGCCCTGCTCAACGGGCTGATGGAGCTGCAGAAGAAGATCCAGGCCGAGCGCGTCGCCGGTCCCGATACGGCCAAGCACCTGCGCAGCGACGTCCAGAGCGAGTTTCCGGTCCCCGCCTACGGCGCGCACGATCTCGTGCCCACGAAGAACCCCGACGTGTGGTCGCCGCCGTCGCTCCCGCGAAAGGCCTGAGCCATGGAATCCCTCGAACAGATCCGCGACCGCCTCCTCGCCCGCTTTCCCGGCGCCCAGCTGGTCATCCTGCCGAATCCCGGCGCGGCGGCCGAGCACTCGCTGATCATCGATCCGAAGTTCGGCCGCGAGATCGCGCTCTTTCTGCGCGACGACGCGGCGCTGCAGCTCGACTACTGCTCGAACGCCACCGGCGTCGACTGGCTCGACAAGAAAATCACCGACGTGAAGAAAACCACCGTGCCCGATCCGGCCGGCGGTCCGGGCAAGGTCGTCGAGGAGAAATCCGAGCGCCTCGAGCCCGGTTACCTCGAGGCCGTCTACCATCTCTACTCGATGGCGCTGAAGCAGGGACCGGTCGTGATCCGGATGCGGACCGGCAACCGCACCGACGAGGTGAAGCTTCCCTCGCTCACGCCCGTCTGGCGCTCGTGCGATTTCCAGGAGCGCGAAATCTTCGACCTCTACGGCATCGTGTTCGAGGGCCACCCGGACCTCCGGCGCCTTCTAATGTGGGACGAGTTCAAGGACCACCCGATGCGCAAGGACTACGTCGCCCCCGACGATTACGAATGGGAGCCCACGCCGCACGACCAGGTGCTCGCGCGGGCCAGGGCGCATTACCCGGCCACGCCGGCTCCGGAGGCAAAGCCATGAGCGATTCCGGTCTCTCAACTTTCAACCCTCAACTCTCAACTCCCGCCGGGCTCGGCGGGATCACCGGCCCGACGGTCCGCGCCGTCAACGATCCGTTCCACGGCGACCTGCTCGAGGTCTCGATGGGGCCGCAGCATCCGTCGACGCACGGCGTGTTCCGCATGGTCGTGACCCTCGATGGCGAGCAGATCGTGAAGCTGAAGCCCGTCTTCGGCTACCTGCACCGCAATCACGAGAAGATCGCCGAGGGCACGAGCTACCTGGCGTCGATGCCCTACACGGATCGGCTCGACTACCTGTGCTCGATGTCGACGAACTGGGCCTACGCGCTCGCCGTCGAAAAGCTCGCCGGGCAGCCCGTGCCCGATCGCGCGCAATACCTCCGCATCATCCTGGCGGAAATGACGCGCCTGGTGAACCACACCTGCCTCGTCGGCTTCCTCTTCAACGACCTCGGCACGTCCTTCACGCCGCTGCTCTACGGCTTCCGCGAACGCGAGAAGTTCCTCGATCTCTTCGAGGCGCTGAGCGGCTCGCGCATGATGTGCAATTACCAGCGCTTCGGCGGCTGCCGCGTCGATCCGTCCGCCGAGTGGCTCGCCGCCGCCCGCCGGGTCTCGGACAACTACGGCGCGTTTCTCGACGAGTTCGAGGCCCTGCTCACGGGTAACGAGATCATCATGGCCCGCACGCAGGGCATCGGCACGCTCTCGTCCGCCCTCGCGGTCAGCGCCGGCGTCACCGGCCCGATGCTCCGCGCCTCGGGGGTCAACTACGACCTCCGCAAGGTCGACGCCTACG
>JAMPXH010000010.1 GCA_023701285.1 Candidatus Didemnitutus sp. | reverse complement strand
TCGGGGCGCAGATAGTCCGAGTCGGGGCGGTTGTCTACGTAGAAGTCCGGATAAGAACCTTTGTCAGGTGCCGGTAAAAGTGCTTGCTCACGTTAATCCTTTGCATCTTGCTCTCGGGCTGTAGCCGCCGAACTGACCTATTATACCTTGCCCCCTATTCACGTATGAAATCCTACGGACGAATCCTCGCGCTGACCGCATTGCTTGGTGCGCACCAACTCACCGCCGCGCCTTCTTTGGCCATGGGCGACAATGCCGAACTGTTCCTGACGGCCGCCGTTGGCGTCACGATTGACGATAACATTTATCTCCGCAACGGGGCGAATCGCGTGGATGACATGATTCTCACGTTCTCCCCGGGCGTGGACATGGTGTTCGGTCGCAATTCGATGACGACGGGCAACCTCTACTATCGTCACGACATCCTGCGTTACTCGGACAATTCCTCCCAAGACACCGATTTGGCTAACCTCGGGTTGAATACGCTCTACAGCAACGGCAAGACGAAGGTGGATTTCGGTGCCTCGTTCGTCGAGACCGCCCAGAACGAGCCGTCGGTGGCAGGTCTGATTGTCGAGCGTGATACGCTGCGTGCCCGCGGTATCATGGAGGTCGGCATGACTGAAAAGAGCACGGTCAGCTTCGGCGTCCGCTACGACGATAATGACTATGTGCAAACCACGCTGCGCGACAGTGACACGTGGACCGTCCCTCTGGATGTTTACTTCGAATATTCTCCCAAGATGCAGGTCAGTTTGGGTTACCGTTATCGTAGCACGGATGTCCGTGGTGTTGGCACCGTGGACAATGAGGATCATTTCTTCAACATTGGCGCCCGTGGTGAGTTTACCCCCAAGCTGAGCGGACAAATTCGCGTGGGTTACACCAGCCGTGACATTGATGGGGCGGGTTCCGACGGCAGCTTCGGCATGGATGCCAGCCTCAATTACGCCCACTCGGCCAAGACTTCCGTCTACATCGGCCTCAGCAACGACTATGGCACTTCCGCCCTCGGCGATTCGACTGAAGAAATGACCGCCAATATTGGCCTCAATTCCCGCTTTGACGATCAGTGGAGTTGGAATGTCCAGCTTGGCTACCGCGTTTCCGAGTATCCCAGCCGCGAAGACGATTATTTCCAAGGTGGGGTCGGCCTTTCCTATCGTCATAACGAATACCTGAGCTTCTCGGCCAGCTACACCTACCGCAACAATGGTTCGGAGAGCGCTGTCGATACTAATGGGGCTCCTGTCATTCCTGCCGCCTTGCTCCCGACGTTCAGCAACAACGTGTTCGGTCTGACGGCTAACTTCCGTTACTGAGCCCGCGGTGTTCCATTTGACGGAAGAAGGTCGCGAGCGATCTTCTTCCGTTTTTATTTTCCGTCCATGAATTTGTTTCGCTCTCGTTCCGTGTTGCTGGCGTGCCTGACGGTGGCCCTCGGTGCCGTGTCTTGCCTACGCGCGCAGGTGCCCACCGATTACGTTTTGCAGCCCTCCGATCTGCTTCGGGTGGTTGTCTTCCAAGAGCCGGATTTATTCCGGGAAGTGCGTATCTCCCAGGAATCGACCATCAATTTGCCCTTGATTGGCACGCTTGATCTCAAGGGCAAGACGGTCCGGCAGACTGAGGAGATGATTCGGGAACTATACGATCGCGACTATCTTAAGAACCCGCAAATCACCATCACTGTAGCCGAGTATACTCCCCGCACGGTGCAGGTCATGGGAGCAGTCAATCAGCCCGGTGCGATTCCCTTCACTCCGGAGCAGAGCATGAACCTGCTGGAGGCAATCGCCCGTGCCGGTAGCTTCAATCGACTGGCGGATCGTCGCCGCGTCCGTTTGACGCGCACGACGGAGGACGGGCAGACGAAAAACGAGACCATCAACGCCGACGACCTCATTCAAGGGAACTCCCCGGAACAATGGCTTTTGCGCAAAGGCGACATCATCTTCGTGCCGGAACGCATCCTTTAAGGTAAGCAATGGAAACCACCAAATTTGAAAAAGGCTCCGGATCGGGTGCCTATCCCTATACCTACTACGGCAACAACTACGGCGCGTATGGTGCAAACCCGGGCTCTGCGGATACCGCGGTCCAGCGCGGCTTTCAGGACTATGTGCTGATTCTGCGGGAGCGTGTTTGGTATATCGTGGTCGTGTTCCTGTTGGTTTTCAGCTCCGCGCTGATTTACACCTTCACGAAGACCAAGGATTACATGTCGGTCTCGAGCGTGCAGGTCTTCCGGCGCGATCCGGTGATCATGCAGGTGCAAGGCGTGATGGATAATGAAATCCGCTCCGCGGAGGATTTGAACACGCAGGTCAAGGTGTTGGAGAGTTTGGCGATCGTCCAGGCCGTCGCCGACCGGCTCACAGGTGAAGACTTGCGTCAGTTCATGGCGCCTTATGCCGGTGAAATGGAGGGAGACGAGCCGATCACCCCGGCCACGGTCATCTATGAAAACCGCAAGGTCGTTCCGATTCGGTTGTCGCTGATTATCCAGGTCCAGTATCGCCATCCGGACAAATTCATCGCCGCCAAGGTGGCCAACCTTTTCATCGATGAATTCATCGCCCACAATTCCCGCCTGCGGATCGAGGAGTCGATGAAGGCCGTCGATGAGCTCAAAGTCCGGGCCGACCAGCAGCGCCGTCGAGTCGAGGAAATCGCGATCAGCCTGCAGAGCTATCGTGAAAAGAATAATTTGGTCTCACTCGATCAGCGCAAGGACATCGTCACCGAAAAACTTAAGGCCCTGAGCACCTATGTTACGCAGACGACGGCGAGACTGAATGACGCCGAGGTGCGCTGGAAACAGGTCCAGGAGCGCCGGTCATCCTTGGCGGCCTTGATCGATCTTCCCTTCATCTCCAGCCAGCAGTTGATCGCTCAATTGGTGCAACAGGTCTCCTCGCAGAAGATCCTGCTCGCCCAGCTCCGTGAGCGCTACCGCGACAAGCACCCCAAGATGATCGAGGCGGTGAATTCGCTCACGCAGACGGAAATGGAACTGACGCGCGCGTTGAATACCGCCGCCGCGACCATCGAGGCGGAATACCAGACCGCCTTGCGCAATGATCAGGAAGCCCGCGGTCTCCTTGCGAAGCAGGAAGCCGAGTCGCTCGAACTTGATCGCGCTGCCGTCGAATACACCAATCTCGATCGCGACCTCCGCATCAGCGAGCAGCTCCTGCAGGCCACCTTGGCCCGTATGAAGGAAACCTCCGTCACGAGCACGATCGAAACCCAGAACGCCCGCTGGGTCGACCGCGCCACGCCGGCACTGCGGCACTATTCCCCGAACATCCCGCTCAACCTTGCGCTCGGCATCTTGGGCGGCTTGGCCCTCGGCACGGCCTTCGCCTTCTTCGTCGCCTACATCGATGACCGCGTGAAGAGCTCCTACGACATCGAAGGCGTGATTGGCCTGCCGCTCGTCGGCATCATCCCGGAAATCAAGCGCTTGGAACAACCCGAGAAGGCCCAGATCGTCGTCAACAATCAGGACAAGCAGGTCGCCGAGGCCTTTCTGGCGCTGCACTCCAGCTTGCGTCTGAAGGACGAGAGCAAGAATGCACAGGCCCTCTTGGTGACTTCCACCGTCCCCGGTGAAGGCAAATCCTTCGTTTCCACAAATCTCGCGCTGACCTTCGCGGCGCACGGCGAACGCGTCGTGATCATCGATTGCGACCTCCGCAAACCGAATATCCACAAATCGTTCCGCATCGAGAATCTGAAGGGTGTCATCGATATCTGCGCCGGGTCCGCCTCGATCGAGGAAGCCTTGGTGAAGGGCATGCACCCCAACCTCGATGTCATCCCGGCCGGTGGGCGGGCCAAGAATCCCACGCAGATCCTCAACAGCAAGGGCTTCGAGGTCATGATTGCCGATCTCCGGAAGCGCTACGACCGCATCTTCATCGACACACCGCCGCTCGCAGCGGTGAGCGATTCGTTGATCATCCTGCCGCTGGTCGATGGTTCGGTATTCACGATCTACTTCAACCGCGTGCGTCGCAAAGCGGCGCAGTTCGCGGCCCGTCGCCTCCTTGAGGTCAACGTGCCCTGCTTCGGCGCGGTATTGAACGGCCTGAATCTCGCCGTCTCCGGCTACTACTACGCCCAGTATTACGACAAGTCCTACAAGGACTATTACATCACGATGGCCCGCAAGGACGGCGAGGAGCCGGCCCGCTGAGGTCAGCGACGCGTCTTTGCCGCTGCGCGGGTGAGGCGATCGTTGATCGCTTCACCCAGCGGCCCCGCGCTGACTGGAGCGCGTTCGCAGTAGAGGCGATCAAATCCCGCCACATCCATGCGGCGCAGCACGGCATAGAGTGAGTGCGCCGCCTCGGAGACGTCTCCACGTGGGCTCAACCACGCATCGGTGGGTCGCGGGCACGCCGGTTTACGCCAGTGGATCACCCCGCTCTTGCTCTGCGCCACGCGCGCGCTCCGCGGTGCCCGGCCCAAAGTCAGCGGCGTGCGCGGGCTGTAGTGATGCGGCAGCATCCCCGGCGCCAACACCGCGTGCCGGCGTGCGGTGGAGATACGGAGCCGCAGCCCTTGCTTGGCCAAGGCTCGGCGCAAATCGCCGGCCGAAATTGCACCGGGTCGCAAGATGATCGCCCGCCCGGGCTGCGAGACATCGACAATCGTCGATTCCAGTCCGACTCCGCATTCTCCGCCGTCCAGCACATGGGCAATGCGGCCTTCCAATCCGTCCAGCACATGCGCCGCCGTGGTCGGGCTGACATAACCGAAGGGATTCGCGCTGGGCGCCGCGAGCGGCACTCCGGCCAGCGCAATCAACTGGCGGGCGAGCGGGTGGGCGGGGGAGCGCAGCGCGACCGTGGACTGCCGGGAGGTGACGATGTCAGGCACCACCGACTTCTTCGTCAGCACCAGTGTCAACGGCCCCGGCCAGAAGGCTCGGGCCAACGCGCGAGCCGGAGCGGGAAAATCGGCCAGTCGCCGCGCCGCGGTCACATTGAGGATGTGCACGATCAAGGGATCGTTCGCCGGACGCCTCTTTGCCGTGAAAATCCGCCGGCACGCGCGGGCATCGAGTGCGTTTGCCGCCAGCCCGTAGACGGTCTCGGTCGGCATTGCCACCAATTCACCCCGCCGCAGGGCTGCTGCCAGCCGGCGCAGGCTCGTTGCGGAGGGCGCGTGGACGCGGGTCTTCATGCGGAAAAACAAAAAGCCGGAGCGTTGGCTCCGGCTCAATGAGAAAGGAGGTCGAGCTCCGGCTTACTGCATCACCAGCATGGTGCGCGCGCGCTTGATCTGCTTGGTGACGGAGCGCTGCTGCTTGGCCGACATGCCGGTGTATTTGCGCGGGAGAATCTTGCCCGTGTCCGTGATGTAGCGGGACATCAGCTGGGGTTGGGTCATCGGAATTTCTTCCGGCTTGAGGCTCTGTTGCTTCTGTTCGGTGCTCATTAGAATTGGAAAAGGGGACGAGATGTTGCTTCCGGGCCAAGCCCTGTCAACGGGCATTTTTAGTTTGCGTCCCATCGGAGGCCGGCGGTGATTGGCGGAGAAGGTTAGTCCCCGTAGCTCAACTGGATAGAGCAGCGGTTTCCTAAACCGCGCATCCCGGTTCAAGTCCGGGCGGGGGCGCCAGTTGGCTTCGCTCACATGCCGTTGCGGAACTGCCGGTGGTCCACCACTCCGCTCGCGCGGACGGAGCGCAGGGCCTTGGCGTATTCTGCGAGCAGCCGCAGCGCGTAGCGCAGTCGTTGCCGGATGGCTGCGTCTTCCTTCGCCAGATCGGGTGCGTTGTCAGGTGCGTTCAGACTGCCTTCGACATGTTGCACGATCACGTGCTCGGGCAGCCACGCGAGGCGGTTGTTCTTGGTGCCGCTCATGCGCAGCTCGGCCACCGGGTAGGCGCCGCCGCGTCCGGCCGATACCGTCACGATGAGACCAGGCTTGTGCCCGACTTCCTGCGCCGTGCAATTCAGCAGGAAGTTCTTCACCCCCGGCGTGGCCATGCCGCTCCATTCCGGGCTGATGACGATCAACGCGTCCGCGGCCTGCAAATCGCGCGAGAGCGGCTCCCAGATCTCATCGGGCGCGCCGCCATTGGCCTCCTCCCAGAGCGGCAGCGGATTGCCGCTCAAGCTGTGGACCAGCGCTTCCGCACCGGGGACCTCTTGCGGCAGGGACTGCGCCACATAGCGGGCCACTTTCAGCGACTGCGCCTCGGCGCGATGACTCCCGCTGAGCACGAAGAATTTCATGTGACGGACGATGCGGAGGCCAAGCTTGCTTGCAAGCGACCTTCGCCCAACCATGCGACCGTGGCCAATTCGTTCGGCAAACTGTTCACCATTTCCACCTGGGGCGAGAGTCATGGCCCGAGCGTCGGCGTCGTCATCGATGGTTGCCCGCCGCGGCTGCCTTTGACCGCCACGGAGATCCAAGCCGAGCTGGACCGCCGCCGTCCCGGACAGAGCGACATCACCACGCCGCGCCAAGAAGAAGATCGCGTTGAGTTTCTCTCGGGCCTCTTCGAGGGCCACACCACGGGCCAGCCGCTGGCCATGCTCGTCCGCAATGCCGATGCGCGGCCCGAGGCTTACGCGGAGATGAAGGATAAATTCCGTCCCTCCCACGCCGATTTCACCTATCAGGCCAAGTTTGGCATCCGCGACCATCGCGGCGGCGGCCGCTCCTCTGCCCGTGAGACCATCGGCCGCGTCGCGGCCGGCGCCGTGGCCCGCAAGATCCTCGCGCAGGCGGCCGGGATCGAGATCCGCGCCTTCGTGACGCGCATCCATCAGATTGCCGCGCCGTGGCTCGATCATTTCCCGACCCTCGCCGAGGTGGAGGCCAACGCCGTGCGCTGTCCGCACGGGCCTACGGCCGAGAAGATGATCGAATGCATCAAGCAGGTCCGCAGCGAGGGCGACTCGGTCGGCGGCGCCATCGAGTGCCGCATCCGCAATGTCCCGCCGGGCCTGGGCGAGCCGGTCTTCGACCGCCTCGACGCCGATCTGGCCAAGGCGATGCTCTCCCTCCCGGCCACGAAGGCGTTCGAGCTGGGGAGCGGTTTCGCCGGCACGCTCTTGAAGGGCTCGCAGCACAACGACGCTTTCGTCGCCGCCGACGGACGCGTGACGACCGCCACCAACAAATCCGGTGGCGTGCAGGGCGGCATCAGCAACGGTGCCGAGATCGTCTTCCGCGTCGGCTTCAAGCCCACGGCAACCATCATGCAACCCCAGCCGACCGTCGACTTGCAGGGCGTGCCCACGGAGCTGAAAGGGCGCGGCCGCCACGATCCCTGCGTGGTGCCCCGCGCCGTCGTGATCGTCGAGGCGATGGCCGCGCTCGTCCTCGTCGACCACTGGATGCGCCACGCCGCGCAGAACCAGACCTTCAAGTTCTGACTTGTCCGGCCGCCGGGCCGGACTTCTTTGGCACGTCATGAATCCATCGGCTCCTTCCGTTTACTTCGTGCTCGGCACCCCGCGCTCCGGCCGCCGAGCGTTGGTGCTCGATCTGGTGGAGAACGGGATCGCTCCGGGCCAGCCCGTGCTCGTGTTGGTCGCGACGAGCGAGCACGAGGATGCCGCCGAACAGACCTTGGCGCAGCGTCCCCAGGTCGAGGTGCGCCGTTGGACTTGGGATGGAACCAATCTGCCCGCCCAAGAACTGCCGCCGGGTGGCACCATCTTCTTCGTGGCCGACACGCACGGCGATACGATGACCCAGCTCGAGGCGCTCAAAGGTTGGCTCGGGCAACATCAGGCGGAGCTGGCCCGCGTGTTCTGCGTCGTGGATTGCCAGCTGGCCGAGAAACACGCCCCGCTCGTGCAGTGGCTCGATGCGTGCATCCATTTCTCCGATGTGGTCTTCCTCACCAAGCGCGATGGCGTGGCCAACAAATGGCTCAGCACCTTCATCCGCCGCTACGAGGATCAGTTTTTCCCCTGCCATTTCATCCAAGTGAAGAAAACCGGGCTGCAAAATCCTGCGTTGGTGCTCGATCCGCAGCCGCGCCGGGTGTCGCAGTATTTCGACGAGGATCAGGAGCTCCCGCCCGTGCCGATCGAGACCGATGACGAAGAAGACGGCGAAGAGGACGAGGACGCCGTGCAGCCGGAACCCTACTTCGAGCGCAACCGCAGCGGGCGCCGCGTGAAGGAGCTGCCCGACATCCGGCCCTTCCTGGCGGACTGATCAGCGTCGCGCCGTCCGCCCGGGACGCGCGGCATGATATTCCAGCTTCACGCCCGGGGCGCAGGCGGCCAGCACCGCTTCCGTCGCGCTGCGCTGGCTGGCCAAGGTCGGCACCTCGACGAGAGCGCACCGCCGGATCTCCGTCGCGCGGTCGGGCGGCCCGCTCATGCGCATGAAAGCCAGGGCCGACTCCAGCGGCGACAGGCTCGGATTGTAGGCGGCGTTGCCCGCATAGCGTCCCTCAAAAATCCGGCCGCTCGCGGCCTGCAACGCGACGCCTGAAAATTGTCCGGTCCGGTCGGTGGGGTAGGGCGCGTAGCTCCGCCGCGCCGCCGCGAGCGCGGCGGCGGCGAGCTCGTCCTTCGCCGCGGCGGCGTCGATGGCGAGGCGAGGCGCGGCCAGCGCCGGGTCCATCAGGCCGCCTTGCACGCCGAGGTCCACGGGACCGAAGGCTTGGGGCAGCAGGTGCGCGAGCGGCGTCACCGTGTAGCCGGCCTTGTTGCCCGACGGCAGCAGCAGCGACAGGGTGTGAGCCGTGCTCAACTCGTGCAGGAATTGCCGGCAGTAACCGCAGGGCGCTGCACTCACCGCGAGGGCAGACAGGCCCGGTTCGCCGTGCAGCCAGGCGTGGTTCGTCGCCGATTGCTCGGCGTGCACGGTGAAGCTCAGCGCCACGCCCGCGATCTCGAGGTTGGCACCCAGATAGAGATTGGGACAGCGCTCGCCGCGCGCGAGGAGTCCGGCGGCGACGGCGCCGACCGGATAGTGCGAGACGGGCACCTGTGCGTAGGCCTGGGCCACCGGCAGCAACCGCAGCATCAGCGTGCCCGTGTCGATCTTCAGCTCCGTGAGGAGCCGCGCCACGGTCTCGGCGGGCAGCATGCCACCGGTCTCCCACATCCGGTCGAGCTCCCGGCGCGCCGGGGCGGGGAAGCGAGTGAGTGCGCGTTGCCAGGCGACAGGACGGGGAGTCGGACGCTGCATGATTGCGATACAACCCGGCTCGGGCAGCGCGGTCAATGGCGCGGCGGAAATTCCCTGCCCGGAAATCGGCGGAATCCTTGCGCCGGACTCGGATAGACTGTCAGCATGATCCAGCCCGAATTCTCCATGTCCGCCGCCCGTCCGCGCCTGCCGCAATTCCGCACGATGTATCGGGCGCTCTCGCAGCGCGACGCCGCCTATGAAGGCGTGTTTTTCACCGGCGTGAAGACCACCGGCGTGTTCTGCCGGCCCACCTGCAAAGCGAAGAAACCCAAGGTGGAGAACGTCGAGTTCTTCGCCACGGTGAGCGAGGCCTTGCACGGTGGCTACCGCCCGTGCCGGCTCTGCCGGCCGATGGACGCCACCAAGCCCGTGCCGCCTTTGGTCGAGCGCCTGCGCCGCGCCGCGGAAGACGCCGAGGACGGGCGCGTAAGCGACAAGGAGCTCGTCGCCATGGGCATCGATCCCTCCACCGCGCGCCGGCAATTCAAGGCCTATCACGGCATGACGTTCCACGCCTTCCAGCGCGCCCGGCGCATGGGGCTGGCCTTGCGCGACGTGAAAGCCGGCAAGCCGGTCATCGAGGTGCAGCTCGATCGCGGCTACGAGTCGACCAGCGGTTTTCGCGAAGCGTTCGCGCGCATCTTCGGCCAGCCGCCGCTCGGCGCCAAGCAACGCACCTGCCTCCTCGCCCGCCGGATCGAGACGCCGCTCGGCACCATGCTCGCCTTGGCCGACGATGCGGGCCTGCGGCTGCTTGAGTTCGTGGATCGGCGCGGTCTGGAGCGCGAGATCGCCGGTCTGCGCCGCCGCCTTAAATGCTCGGTGGTGCCGGGCAACCACGCCACGCTCGACGCCGTCGCGACGCAATTGGAGCGCTATTTTGCCGGGCGTTTGACGCGGTTCGAGTTGCCGCTGGCCCCGGTCGGCTCGGCCTTCCAGTTGAAGGTCTGGGCGGAATTGCAGTGCATCCCGTCCGGGTGCACGCGGAGTTACCTTGAGATGGCGCGCGCGGTTGGCGTGCCCAAGGCCGCGCGGGCCATCGGCCGCGCGAACGGCTCCAACATGATCGCGATCGTCATCCCTTGTCACCGGGTGATCCAAGCGGACGGCTCGCTCTGCGGCTACGCTGGTGGCCTGTGGCGCAAGCAGCGCCTGCTCGATCTCGAGCGCCAGTATACGCCGGCAAGTTGACGAAGTTGGTGCTCAGGGGGGGACTCGAACCCCCATGCGGTTAGGCACAGGCTTCTGAGACCTGCGTGTCTACCAATTCCACCACCTGAGCAAACAACGGAACGGCTAGGGATACGTCCGGCACGGGTCGGCGCAAGGCTTTTGTTAACCCGGCGAGAGGGCGGATTGGCCGGGTCGCCCGGAGGCTCCGCCGGAGCGGAAATCCCGGCAAAATCAGGCCACCAAATCCTGGATCAGCGACTCCGGAGCGGGCGGCTCCGGCGAGAGCGTGATGGCGGCACGGATCAATTCCTCCGCCCGTGCGGCCTTCGCCTCGTCGTTCGCATGGAGGGTGCAGAGGCGGGTGCCGGGCTCGACGCGCTCGCCGATCTTGATCAGGTCCGAGAGACCCACGGCGTGGTCGACCTTGTCAGTGACCGCGGCGCGTCCGCCGCCGAGCGCCATGATGGCGTGGCCGCACTTGAGGGCGTCGACTGCGCTGACGAAACCGCTCGCGCCCGCCGGTGCGGCGAGAGCGCGGATCTGTTTCGCGGCGGGCAGGAGCGAATAATCGTCCACCACGCGCGGGTCGCCGCCTTGGGCGACGCACATCTCACGGAATTTTTGGAGTGCGCTGCCGTTGGCGATGGCGGTCGCCATCTTCGCGCGGGCATCGGCTTCGTCCGTCGCGGCGCCGCCGAGAATGAGCATGTGGCCGGTGAGGGCGTAGGTAACCTCCATGAGATCGGCCGGCCCGCGGCCTTTGAGACATTCGATGGATTCGATGACCTCGGTCGTGTGGCCGGCGCAGCGTCCGAGCGGTTGATTCATCGCGGTGAGGAGCGCGCGGACCGGTTTTCCGCCGGCCTTGCCGACGGCGACCATCGCGCGGGCGAGCGCGAGCGCGTCGTCCTTTTTCTTCATGAACGCGCCCTTGCCGAACTTCACGTCGAGCACGAGCGAGTCGATGCCTTCGGCCAGTTTCTTGGACATGATGCTGGCGCAGATGAGCGGGATGCACTCGACGGTGCCGGTGACGTCACGGAGCGAGTAAAGCTTGCGGTCGGCGGGCACGACTTTCGGCGTCTGGCCGATCATGGCCATGCCGACCTGTTGCAGGATCGCGCGGAACTCCGGCACGTCGAGCATCACGCGGAAGCCGGGAATGGACTCGAGCTTGTCGAGCGTGCCGCCGGTGTGGCCGAGGCCGCGGCCGCTCATCATGGGGACCATCACGCCGCAGGCGGCGGCGAGTGGGGCGAGGATGAGCGAGACCTTGTCGCCCACGCCGCCGGTCGAGTGTTTGTCCACCTTGGCGCCGGGCAGGTCGCGCAGGTCGATGACGTCGCCGGAGCGCATCATCGCGTCGGTCAGCCAGGCGACTTCCTGCGCCGTCATGCCGCGCCAGAAGATGGCCATGAGCAGGGCGGTCGCTTGGTAGTCGGCAAACTGGCCGTTCACCACGCCCCGGGCGAAGAACTCGATCTCCTCCTTCGCGAGCGCGCCGCCGTCGCGCTTCTTGATGATGATGTCCTGGGGGAAGAAGGAAGGGGAGCTCATGCGGCCCCGACTCAATTCCCTGCGCGGGCGGGGCGCAAGGTCGGACCGGCCGGCTCAGGCGCGGGGCGCTTCGTAGCCCAGCGCGGCGAGCACCGCCGCCCGCTGGCGCGAATACCAGAAGGCGAGACCGCCCTGATAGAGCGTGCTCACGACCAGCAGGACCGAGCAGACAAGGAAGTTCACGAACGCGAGGAGTTGCGCGCGGTCGGCGACGGGATCGAGCCCCGCCTCGCGCATCTTGGCCTCGAATTGCTCGCGCGCGGGCGCGGGCACCTGTTCCCAATACGCCGCGGCGTCGAAGAAATTCAGCCGCCACAGCGCATACCCCACCACGACGGTGTAAAGGCAGCCCTGCGCCCCCGTCAGCCATTGCAACCCGTCCGGCCCACCTTCGCGCAGGCGGCGGTTCCCGTGCGCCTCCATCCCGCCGGCCGCCAGGGCCAGCGCGGAGAACAGGGCGAAGGTCGCATCGCCGGCCAGCAAGCTGAGCAACAGGCTGCTGCCGGAGCACACCAGCACGCCGATGCTGTCGGCGCGGGAGATGGTCAACACACGTTGCAGCTTGCGTTCCGGGAGGGTCGGCGGGGATTTTGTCATTTCCGAATCAGCCTGATTGGCTTGCTTACGCTGCCACGCCAAGCGCGATGTCGTCACGTCCCAAACCAACGCCTCAATTCCGCATCGAGTTCCCGCCGGAACTGCCGATCAGCGCGCGCGCGGACGAGATCATCGGCCTGCTGCTGAAACACCAAGTCATCGTCCTCGCCGGCGAGACCGGTTCGGGCAAGACCACGCAGATCCCCAAGATGGTGCTCGCCGCCGGTGGCGGCACCCGCGGGCGCATCGCCTGCACCCAGCCACGCCGCGTGGCCGCCGCCTCGGTCTCCCGCCGCGTGGCCGAGGAACTCAACGTCGACCACGGGCGCGAGGTCGGCTGCAAGATCCGCTTCGCCGACCAGACCTCGCCGCAGACCGTCGTCAAGTTCATGACCGACGGCATGCTCCTCGCCGAGCTGCAAGGCGACCCTGAGCTGCGCGAATACGATGCCATCATCGTCGACGAGGCGCACGAGCGCTCGCTCAACATTGACTTCATCCTCGGTCACCTCCGCCGGCTGCGCCATCGCCGGCCGGACCTGAAGATCGTCATCACCTCGGCCACGATCGACACCCAGGCCTTTTCCGACGCCTTCGACGGTGCGCCGATCGTCGAGGTCTCCGGCCGCACGTATCCGGTGGAGGTGATTTACGCGCCGTTGGAGGAAATGGCCGATCCGCAGGGTAGGGCGAGTTCTCCGAACGAGCCGAATGGATCCACGCGGCGCGAAGCGGCTCGTTCGGAGAACTCGCCTTACCAGTCCAACCGCAACGACGAGTTCACCTACATCGACGGCGCCGTGGAGGCGGTCGAGCGCGTGCTGCGCGAGAGCTCGGGCGGCGACGTGCTCGTCTTCCTGCCCACCGAGCGCGACATCCGCGAGATGCGCGACCTGCTCGAGGGCCGCCGCAGCCGCGACGTCGAGGTCGTGCCGCTCTTCGGCCGTCTGACCAACGCCGAACAGCAGCGCGTGTTCGCGCCGACCCAGAAGCGCAAGGTCGTCGTCGCGACGAACATCGCCGAGACCTCGCTCACCATCCCCGGCATCCGCTTCGTGATCGACACCGGCCTCGCGCGCATCAGCCGCTACGTGCCGCAGAGCCGCACGCGGCGCCTGCCGGTGGAGCCGGTCGCGCAGAGCAGCGCCGATCAGCGCAAGGGCCGTTGCGGCCGCGTGAGCAACGGCGTCTGCATCCGCCTCTACTCGGAGCAGGACTACAACGACCGTCCGCGCTTCGCCCAGCCCGAGATCCAGCGCGCTAATCTCGCCGACGTCATCCTGCGCATGAAGGCCTTCGGCCTCGGCGACATCGAGGAATTCCCGTTTCTCAACGCCCCGCCGGCGAAGGGCATCCGCGCGGGCTATGCGCTGCTCCACGAACTCGGCGCGATCGACGAGGCCGGCGTGCTCACCGAGCTCGGCCGCGATCTCGCGCACCTGCCGGTCGACCCGACCGTCGGGCGCATGGTGCTGCAGGCGCGGGCGGAAAAATGCATGCGCGAGGCGCTCGTCATCGCCGCCGCGCTCAGCATCCAGGACCCCCGCGAGCGTCCGCTCGATGCCCAGCAGAAGGCCGATGCGGCGCACCGGCGCTTCACGCATCCCGACTCGGATTTTCTCACGCTGCTTTCGATCTGGGAGGCGTATCACGACGAGTTCGAGGCGATGACGCTGGGCAAGCTGCGGAAGTTCTGCACGGCGCACTTCCTCTCCTTCATGCGCATGCGCGAGTGGCGCGACGTGCACGCGCAACTGATCGACACGATCGAGGGCGGCGAGGGTTTCGACGACACCTCGGTGTTCGACGGCGCCGGGGCCGACCCCCGCGACGCCGGCCGGGCCGCGCGGCGCAAGGCCGCCGCCACGCCCGAGTCGGTGCGCGATCTCGCCCTCGGCACGCCGGGTTACCGGGCGATCCACCGTTCCATCCTCGCCGGCCTGCTCGGCAACATCGCCACGCGCACCGACGACGGCACCTACCACGCCGCGCACGACCGCAAGGTCGCGGTCTTCCCCGGCTCGGCGCTGTTCGAGCGCGCCGTGCGCGAGAAGCCGGTTGCGCCCCGCAAGCAGGCTCCGGCCAAACCGAAGGTGGCGCGCTGGCTGATGGCGTCGGAGATCATGGAGACGGGCCGCGTTTACGCGCGCACCTGCGCGCGCATCGATCCCTCGTGGGCGCTCGATCTCGGCGCGCACCTGCTGCGCGTGTCGCACAGCGAGCCGTTCTGGAGCGTTGAGAGCGGCCGCGTCCTCGTGAAGGAGCGCCGCCGGCTCTACAATCTCGAGCTCGAGACCCGCTCCGTCGGCTACGGCAAGATCGACCCGGTGCACGCGACGCAGATATTCATCCGCGAAGGCTTGGTCGGCGACACTGTCACGTGGCCCTTCGACTTCATCCGGCACAACCGCCAGCTGCGCGAAAAAGCCGAGAGCGTCCTCACGCGCCTGCGCGCGGCCGGTTACATGAACCTCGACGAGGCGGTGTATCGCTTCTACGCGCGGCGGTTGATGCCGGAAGGCAGGACGGACCAAGGTAGGGCGAGTTCTCCGCACGAGCCGCCAAGCGCTGCGCGCCCGGTTGAGGCTCGTTCCGAGAACTCGCCCTACCAAAGCATCAGCAGCGTGCCGGAACTGGTCGACTTCGTGCGGCACCGCCAGATGACGGAGCCGAAGTTCCTTTTTCTCGGCGAGGACGACCTCAAACCGGACGAGGAGCCGCACGATCCCGCCGTGTTTCCCGATGCCGTGCCGCTGGAGAACCGGGCGCTGCCGCTCAACTACGCCTACAAGCCCGGCGCGGACGACGACGGCGTGACGTTGCGCGTGAGCCTCGCCGAGGCGGCCGAGCTCGACCAAGCCACGCTCGACTGGGCGGTGCCGGGGCATCTGGAGGAGAAAGTGGAAATCCTCCTCAAGGCGTTGCCGAAGGACCAGCGCCGCGCGCTGATCCCGCTGGCCGAGACGGCGCGCCGTATCCTCGGCGAGCTCCGGCTCATCTCCGGGCGTTCGCCCCGACCCACGTTGGTGCGCGCCCTCGCGGAGGTGCTCACGGACAAGCTCGGCGTGCGCATCGATCCGCAGGGCTGGAGCGAGCGGACACTACCTGAGCATTTGCGCGTGCGCGTGGAAGTCGTCGACCAGCGCGGCGCCGTGCTCGGGGCCAGCCGCGATCTCGCCGAGCTCCAGCAGCAACTCGGCTCGAAGGAGCGCGAAGTGAGCCGGCAGGCCGCCACCACGGACAACGCCGCCTGGCGCGCGGCGCGCGCCCAATGGGAACGCGAGCCCGTGCTCGAGTGGAAATTCGGCGATCTGCCGGAGGACATCGTCATCAGCGCGCAGGCGGGCGTGCCGGTGCGCGCGTTCCCGGGCTTGCAGGCGGTGCCGGCCGGCGTCGCGGTGCGCTTGTTTGCTGCGCCCGAGCAGGCGCAGGCCGCGACGCGCGAAGGCGTGCGGCGGCTGCTCGCGTCGCATTTGCGCCACGACATCGGCTGGCTGGAGAAGGATCTGCGCGGCCTCCGCGCGCTCGGCGTGCTGGCGGCGGGGCTGGCCCCGCTGGAAAAATTGCAGCAGCAGGCGCTGGTCTCGATCGAGCGCTGGCTGACCGGGCGCGAGGTGCGGCCGCTCACGGCGGCGCGTTTCGCGGCGGTGGTGGAGGAGGCGAAGGCCGACGGCCGCGGCCTCGTGTCGCGCCTGACCGATCTGCTGCGGGAGATCTTGACGCTGCGGCTCGCGCTGCAGACGCACAAAACTCCGTATCCGGGATTGGAGAACGATCTCGCGGCGCTGGTGCCGCCCGATTTCGTGGCGCGCATCCCGTTCGCGCGGTTGAAGCATCTGCCGCGCTACCTCAAGGGCATGCAGGCGCGCGCCGAGCGCTGGAAACGCGACCCGGCGAAAGATTCGGCGCGGGCGCGCGAGCTGCAGCCTTTCGTGCAGGCGGCAGCGCGGCTCGGCGAGCGCGCGGGCGAGTTCCGCTGGCTGGTGGAGGAGTTGCGCGTGAGCCTGTTCGCGCAGGAGCTGGGCACGGACGGGCCGGTCTCTGCGGTGCGGCTCGAGCGGGCCTTGCGCGATCTGGCGGCGGGCCGCGAGATTGCGGGCGAGGTGCCGGCGGCAGCGCCTTCGCCGAAGCCCCCGGCCGCGGCGCTGCCGGTGAAGGGGCGGACCGTGCTCAAGAGTCTCGATGCTCTCGGCAATCTGCCGCGCTGAGGTCGTTGCGCAGGCTTTGGGATTGCTGCGCCTCGATGCGACGGTAGCTTCCCGGCCAACCCCAAACTACCCCATGAACACCTCGATTTCCACGTTGCTGGAACACAAAGGGGGAGCGGTGAAAACGGTGGCCTCCACCGTTTCCGTTTCCGATGCGGTCAAGGAGATGAACCGGCACAAGATCGGCTCCGTGCTCGTGATGGAGGGCGAGCGTCTCGCCGGCATCTTCACCGAGCGCGATGTGCTCACGCGCGTCGTGGCGGCGGAGCTCGATCCGAAGACGACGCCGGTGACGGCGGTCATGACGGGGAATCTGTTCACGATCGGGCCGGAGACGACGATGCAGCAGGCGATGGAGCTTTTCACGGAACGGCGCTGCCGCCACCTGCCCGTGCTCAAGGAGGGGCGGTTGCTCGGCCTGATCTCGATCGGCGACGTGTCGCGCTGGGTGGCCAGCATGCATCGCGCCGAGGCGGAATCGCTGCGGCAATACATCGGGGGCGGACTGTCCCCGTGAGTTGCCGCTGGGTGGGAGCAGGACTGATGTTGGTGCTGGCGGTCTCCGGGAGCGGTTGCGCGGCCGTCGTCGCGACGGCCGGAGTGGCGAGCTCGATGACGGCGGCGAGCGTCAAGGCCGCCGGGCAGGTCACCGTCGCCACGGTGAAGACCTCGGGCAAGGTGGTGTCGTCCGCCGTGACCTCGTCCGGCGATGTCACGGCCTTGACGATGGAGTCCGCCGCCGCGCTGGCGCGGGCCGGCATGGTCGTCGTGGTCGACGGCCAGACGGGGGCGATCAGCGAGCTGCCGTGGCGCGAAGGGTTGCGCCTTTACACGCTGGCGCGTTCCGATCCGGTGGGACGGGCGGCGGATATCGCGGCGATTTTCCGCGGCGGACGGCGCGTGGAGCTGGACCTGAAGCGTGTGCGCAAGGGCCGCGACGACCTCAAGCTCGCCGCGGGTGACGTGATCGAGTTCCGGAACAAGATGCGGCGATGAACTCATTGCGCCGCGGCGTGACATTCCTTTGACTCTTCCAGTGCAAGCCATCCCGCCCCGCAATGCCGCCGACGTCGCGCGTGAAATCGATGCGCGCGTCGAGGCGGAGATGACGCGGTTGCTCTACCGTTCGGCGGGCTTCGGGTTGTTTTCGAATTTCGTGCTCGCGACCGTGATGACGGCGGGCGTGTGGAGCTACTTTCCCGCGGCGCAATGCGCGTGGTGGCTGGCGGCGGTGGTCGTCGTCTCCTGCCTGCGGCTGGGCACGAACCTGACCTTCGCCCGGCGGGCGCGCAGCGACGGCGAACTGCCGTTCTGGCGCCGGATCTTTTTCCTCGAGCTCGTGGCGGCCGGCCTCGTCTGGGGCGCGGGCGCCTGGATGTTCCTCGACACCGACGCGCTGCTGCCGCGCTGTCTCGCGGTGTTCATCGTCGGCGGCATGAACGCCGGCGCGGCGCGCTCGCTCGCGTCCGTGCGCTATTGTTACGGATTCTACCTGGTGGTGACGCTGGCGCCGGCGGTCGCGCGCTTCCTGCAGCTCGACGAGACCGGTTCGTGGACGCTCGCCGCGATCACGGTGACGTATGCGCTGTTCCTGCTAAACACGGCCAAGCTCCACCACGCCGACCTGCGCAAGCTCTACCGGCTCATCTATGAGAACGACGAACTCGTCGGCACCCTGAGCGACGCCAAGCGGCGCGCCGAGGCCGCGAACCAGGCGAAGAGCGAGTTCCTCGCCACGATGAGCCACGAGATCCGCACGCCGATGAACGGCATCATCGGCATGCTCCAGCTGCTCGGCGATTCCCCGCTCACGCCGGACCAGCGGCAGCACATCGCCATCGCGGGCAAATCGGCCGACACATTGCTGCACCTGCTCAACGACATTCTCGACCTCTCGAAGATCGAGAGCGGCAAGCTGGTGTTCGAGGAGATCGATTTCTCGCCCGCGGAAGTGGCGGAGGAAGTGGTGGCGCTTTTCCAGACCCGCGCGTCGGCCAAGGGCGTGACACTCTCCCTGCACACCGGGCCGGATCTGCCGCCCACCGTGCGCGGCGACTCGATGCGGCTGCGCCAGGTGCTGCTCAACCTGCTCGGCAACGCGGTGAAGTTCACCGAGGCCGGCCGCGTCGACCTGCGGGTGGAACTGCTGCGGGTGACGGACGGCGTGGCGACGCTCGCTTTCCGCGTGGCGGACACCGGCATCGGCATCGACAACGCGACGCAGCAGCGGCTGTTCGAGAAGTTCACCCAAGGCGACAGCTCCACGACGCGGCGCTACGGCGGTTCCGGTCTGGGTTTGGCCATTTCGCGGAGCTTGGTGCGGCGCATGGGTGGCGAGGTTCATTTGCGCAGCACGCCGGGGCAGGGGAGCGAGTTCTGGTTCGAACTGCCGCTGCCGGTGGGCGGTCAGCGACCGGCGGCCGCGCCGGAGGCCTCCGCGACCGGGCGCGTCCAGTTCAGGGGTCGCGTGCTTGTGGCCGAGGATGACTGGGGCAACCAGCGCGTCATCGAGGTGATGTTGCGGCGCATGGGCCTCGACGTGGAGATCGTCGACAACGGCGCCGACGCCCTGAAGCGCGCGCTCGCGCCCGGACTCTCGCTCGTGCTCATGGACATGCAGATGCCCGGCATGGACGGCATGGAGGCGGTGCGGAAGATCCGCCAGCAATTGGGCGGACGGGCGCTGCCGATCGTGGCCTTGACCGCCAATGCGCGCGCGGAAGACCGCGAGGCCTGCCTCGCCGCGGGCATGGACGCGTTCCTGACCAAGCCGGTGCGCTTGGAGGAGCTGCGGACCTGCCTCCGCCAGTGGCTGCCCGTGCGCCGCGAATGAGCGCCTGAGGGCGCCGCGCCCGCGGTTGGTGGCGGGTGTGCCGGCGGCGTTGCGCTTTCGCGGCGGGCCGTTTTGCTGGTGGCATGAAACCCTCGCGCATCGAGGTGCGGTTGCGGGAATTGCCGCAACTCTTCAACTCGCTCGACCCTTCGCCCCTCATCGATCGCGACTTGGACGCGGCGGTTGAGAGCTTCATCGTCGGCTGGGCGCGCGAGTTGCCCCATCATGGTGGATTCGAACTGCTGGTTCATGTCGCGACGCCGCCCTCCGAGCGCACCCTCGCGGGCCTCGAGCATGCGGTGCAGCACTACTTCGCGAACCGGGCCGACCTGAAGCGGAGCGAGCTGCGTCTGCTGCTGCGCCGGGGGCGGGCCAATCTGGTGATCGGGTTGCTGTTCCTCGGTTTCTGCTTCGGCCTGGGCGTGCTGGTGCGCGATGCGGCGCCCGATCCCTGGGGCGAATTCGTCGAACTCGGCCTGCACATCGTCGGCTGGGTGGCGATGTGGCGTCCGGTGGAGATTTACCTCTACGATTGGTGGCCGGTGCGCGCGGACCTGAAATTGCTGCGACTGCTGGCGCGCATGCCGGTGCGGGTGCAGCCAAGCCCGCAGGAATCGCCGGGAAAACTGTAACTTCGGCCGCCGTGGCGGGGTTATCGGGAGAACTGACCATGAAAATCCTTCCTTCCCTGTTGGCGACTGGCCTGCTGGCGCTCGCGCCCCTCGCCCTGTCCGCGAAGATCGTCCGCACCGTCGAGCGCAGCTTCACCGTGCAGCCGGGCGGTAACCTCACCGTCGTCACCCAGGGCGGCGACATCGTCGTGCACACCGCCGACACCCCCGAGGTGCGCGTCGTGGCCCGGCAGACCGTGCGCGCCAACACCGATGCCGAGGCGGACAAACTGCTCGCCGACCAGAGCCTCCGCATCGAACAACAGGGCAACGACGTGGTCGCGGAGGCCAAGTATGAGCGGTCGAAATCGGGCTTGGTGTGGAAGAGTTGGCCGCCGGTCACCGTGGATTTCACGGTCACCGTGCCGCGCAGCTACAACCTCGGCCTGACGACATCGGGCGGCGACATCGGCGTCGAATCCCTGCAAGGGCAGGTGAAGGCCCGCACGTCGGGCGGCGACCTGAACTTTGCCCGGATCGATGGCGAGTTGGAGGCCCGGACCTCCGGTGGCGACATTTACCTGAAGGAGGGCACGGCCCGCGCGAAACTGACCACGTCCGGCGGCGACATTGACGTCGAGCGTGCCGGCGGACCGACCGAAGTCTCCACGTCCGGTGGCAACATCCGCATCGAGGCCGCCACGGAGCTTGTCAGCGCGACGACTTCCGGGGGCAACGTGCGCGTCTCGCTCGCCGGGCCGCTCCAGCGCGATGCCTTCGTGAGCACTTCCGGCGGCAACGTCGTGGTGCGCGTGCCCGCCGCGGCGGGCTTCCAACTCGACGCCCGCACGTCGGGCGGCGACGTCAAGGCTGCGGGCATCACGTTGAAGATTTCAGAGGGCGGCGTGGGCAAGAGCCGCCTCGCCGGCGCGGTGAACGGTGGCGGACCGGTGCTGAAACTCCGCACGTCGGGCGGCGACATCACGCTGAAGACCGAGTGACCCTTTCGCCGCCGTCAGCCGGCGGTCATACCAGAAAAAGCCGGCGCGAAAGCGCTGGCTTCCGCGTTTTTCGGGGCTTCAACTGCGTCTCATGGGCCTGATCGACACCCACACGCACTTGGAATCCTTCGCGCGCCGCGGCGAGGCGGACGCGATCCTGCAACGTGCGCGCGCGGCCGGGTTGGAGGCCTTGGTGACCATCGGCACCGATGTGGACGATTGGGGGCTTTACCGGGAACTCGCCACGGCGCACCCCGGCTTCGTCCACTACACCGCCGGCCTCCATCCGTGCAGCGTCGACGAGCGCTGGAGGGAGCGGTTCGCCACGCTGGCGGCGTTCTGGACCGGATCGGCCGGGCCCAAGCCGGTCGGGCTGGGAGAAATCGGGCTCGATCGCTTCCATCTGCCAAAGGACGACGAGGAGGCGGCGGCCCGGATTTTTGCCCATCAGCGCGAGGCCTTCGCCGCGGGCCTGGCACTGGCCAAGGAGCTGGGTTGTGCGGTCGTGGTGCACTCGCGCGGCGCCTTTGCCGAGTGCGTGGAGATGGTCGATGCGAGCGGCGTCGACTGGCGCAAGGTGGTGTTCCACTGCTTCACCGAGGGCGTGGCCGAGATGGCCGAGCTGCAGCGCCGGGGAGGCTGGGGGTCTTTCACCGGCATCATCACCTACAAGACGGCGGAGAATCTGCGGCAGGCGGCCAAGGCCCAAGGCTTGGAGCGGCTGATGCTGGAGACGGATGCGCCCTACCTCACGCCCGTGCCGCACCGCGGGAAGCCCAACGAGCCCGCCTACCTGAGCCACACGGCGGATTTTTGCGCAGGGCTGTTCGGCGTGAGCCTCGAACGGCTGGCTGAGATCATGACCGCCAACGCGCGGCGGTTCTACGGCCTCGCTTGAGGCGCCCCCGGAGCGCGCACACCGGCGCCTGTCCGGTCCCAGCGACGTCATCCGTGCATGAAAAAGGCCGGCTTCAGGCCGGCCCGGTTTGGCGGAGGTGACTGGACCCTTGTTCCTGGCGCCGCGCCACGGCGCCGCAGCCATCTCAGGCCTCGTCGAATTTCTTGGCGAAGAGCGCCTCGAGCTCGTTCAGCATGCCTTCGGCGTCCTCGCCGGTGGCCACGAACTTGATTTTCGAACCCTTGGCGGCGGCCAGCATCATGAGCCCCATGATGCTCTTGCCGTTCACCTGCTCGTCGTCCTTCTCCACGAAGACCTCGGCTTTGAACTTGTTGGTGACACGCACGATCATCGCGGCCGGGCGGGCGTGGATGCCCATCTTGTTTTGCACAAGAAGTTCCCGGACGTGGGTGGCGGCGGTATTGGTGTCACTCTTTTCCATTGCGGGTCGTTATCGGCTGAAAATAAAGGGTAATGCAAAAAGCCCTAAGCGCCCGGGCTTGCAATCACATTCCCCTTATGCCCGCCCTAGCAGTGATCGTGCCCTGTCGGTTGGAGTCGACTCGTTTTCCGCGTAAATTGCTCCATGTCATTAAGGGAAAGCCGCTTGTGATTTGGGTGGCGGAGCGGATCACGGCCGAAGCGCCGGATTTTCCGCTCTGGTTCGCCGTCGACCATCCGCAGCTCGCCGAGTGCCTCGAGTCGGCAGGCTTCCGGACGATTGCCACCGATGCCCGGCATCCCAGCGGCACCGACCGGCTGGCCGAGGCCAACCGCACCGTGCGCGCCAGCTACGTCATCAACGTCCAAGCCGACGAGCCGCTCGTGTCCGGCGCCCAGCTCCACGCGCTGGCCAAGCTCATCCAAGGCGACGCCCCGATGGCGACCCTGTGCACGCCGTTCAAGCGCGTGGAGGATTTCCACAACCCGAACCAAGTGAAGGTCGTCCGCACGAACACGAACCGCGCCCTCTACTTCTCGCGTTCGCCCATGCCCTACGCGCGCGACCTCGGCGGCAAGGTCGACGAGGCCTGGCTCGCTGCCCACGGCTGCTACAAGCACCTCGGGCTCTACGCCTACAAGGGCGACTTTCTCGAACAATTCGTCCGCCTGGCCCCGGGCAAACTGGAGCAGATCGAGCGGCTCGAACAGCTGCGCGTGCTGGAGAACGGCTACCCCATCGCGATCGACGTGACCGAGGATCCGACCATCGGCGTCGACACCGCGGAGGACGCCGTGCGCTTCGAGCAGGCGCTCGAAGGCCATTGAGCGCGCGGCTCCGCCGGGCGGGCAGCGGCAGCGGGCGGCAGATCGACACCGCTCGGCGCGCGCAGTTGACACACACAAAGTCCCCCGGCTCGCCCGCTCGTTCGCGCGCCGAGATGCGTTAAGCCCCGCAGCGCCCGCGAGAAACGCGGTCGAAACATGTTCCCGGGCGCGTGCCACGCCGGGCGTTTAGTAGAAACCGCTGCGCCCGAATAACAATTAATGCAAAAGGCCGCGCGGTCGACTTGATGACTGCAAAAGGCGTCGCGGGAGACTCGCCCACGCTTTCATGCTGCTGGTTCACTCCGTCAGCTTCCGGTCCCCGATGTCTTCTTCCCCCCGTCCCATGTCCGATCAACGCGCCACCCTCCACCAAGCGATCAACCTGCGTCTCACGATGCTCGGCCACGTCCCCGTCGGCGACCCGAGCAGTGTGGAATGGGCCCACCTCGCCGCGCCCCTGATCGCCCGCCAGCACGAGCGCACCCGCGCCCAGCCCGCCCAGCCCTGTCCGGCCGACACCCGCCTCCAGGCCTACCTCGACCGCGTGTTCGCCGCCCACGGCCCTGTGCCGCGCCTGCCGGCCCAGACCCTCGTGCTCGATCAACGCGGCCTGGCCCGCGAGCTCTCCCTGCCGTTCGACCGCGACGAGCACACGACCCCGCTGCTCAAGAGCTACCGCCTGCGCAACGGCGTGCTCCACAATCCCGTCAACGACCGCCGCACCACGCAGGGCGTCTTCCACATCGCCGGCGGCAGCGACCTCGCCGTGCCGGACGACAAACTCGAAGTGCCGCCCCAGGCCTTTCTCGGCTTGCTCGACCGCGCGCTGCGCCCGCCGCCGGCGCTGCAGGAACTGCCCTTCACCGCCGGCTCCGGCCACGAGGCGCACTGCTTCGTGTCGCTCCTGCTCCGTCCCCTCGTTGTGCCCGCCGTGCCCGGCTTCATCGGCGAGAAGCGCATGGAGACCCGGTTCTTCGCCCCGGGCTCGCTCGTGGCCAACCTCGATTTCGTCGAGTCCATCTTCGGCAACGGCGGCGATCCCTACCTGCCCGACAACGATGCCGCGCTGAACCCCGCCGGCTGGACCGGCCACACCGGCTGCGTCATCCTCGCCCCGCACCTCACCGCCGTCACCAAGCGCGAACTCGGCCTCCCGCACTACGACCAGGCCACGCCCCGCCAGCGCCGCGACGGCATGTGCTGGCGCAAGGAGGACGAGCGCTACAACGGCGGCTCCGCCTTCAAGGTCTGCACCCGCGACTCCAGCGGCGTCGTCCTCACCCTCATCGCCGACAACTATTTCGGTTACTGCAAGAAGGAGGTGAAGACCCAGATCAGCTATTCGGCCAACCTCTTCGGCCTCGCCGAGGAGGAACACGCCGGCGGCGCGCTCGTGTTCCCGTCCTACGACCAGGGCGACGGCGTCTCGGGCAACCGTTACGTGAAGCAGAAGGGCTACTCCTTCGCCGATGTCGCCCGCGACTACACCTCGCTCGTCGACGTCCAACCCGAAGGCTACGGCATCGACCGCAAGTATCCCGACATTTTCTACGTCGCCGAGCACACCCAGTTCGACCTCGCTGCCCAGCGCCTCACCTGGCAGCACGCCGGCCGGGACTACAGCCTGCCGCTGCGCGCCGGTTGCACCTACGTGCGCCCCTCGGGCTACAAGATCGCCCTCGAGCGCCAGCCCGCGCAGAACACCTGGCGCCTCATCGGCACGCTCGCCGAGGTCACGCTCTGCCACAAGCCCTGCACCGTCTCCGGCGGCGGCAAATCCGAGATCTCCAAGGCCATCTCCGACGCGATCCTGCCCGGCCCGGTCTTCATCGCCGACTTCGAGCGCGACATGCAGCGCGTCGCCGACCTCATCGCCCGCGATTACTCCGACCGCTTCCGCGATCCCGCCCGCCGCGGCACCGACAGCCGCCCCATCCTCAGCACCGAGCGCTCCCTCGGCTCCGTCATCAAGCTCCTCACGCCCTCCGACGACTACAGCGACGCCTACAACGAGTGGCTCCGCTCCATCCCGCACTACCTGCGCGAGATCGTCTTCGTCGTGAAACGCCACTACGTCCCCGCCTGGGGCGACCGCTGGCGCGAGCACTTCTCCGCCGACGTCATCAACGGCAACCCCGGCAACGAGCTGAAATGCGACAACCGCAAGCTCGTCGCCAGCTACCTCCGCGTCGGCTACGAGGCCGACGGCACCTGGCGCGTCTTCGGCCTCCGCGAGGACTTCCATCCCGCCGCCAAGGTCCAGATGGAGGACGACATCACCGCCTCCGTTGTGGTGCCCGCGCCGGCCCTCGGCCGCAGCGCGCCCGCCCGCGGCGAGCTCTCGCAGAAATTCGTGGAAAACTGCGAGCAACGTCTCTTCCAGCGCCCCGACGAGGCCATCCACCGCGGCTACGACCGCTTCACCGAGAGCCAGCTCTCCGAGCCCGGCAACTTCATCTCCAACTTCGAGCCCCTCACCCGCACCGACGCGCAGCAGCTGATGGACGACGCCATCGGCTTCACCCAATACACCGCGCCCATGCAGGACCTCGTGCGTCGCGCCGCCACCGAGGCGTCCGGCCCGGCCTACTTTGTCTCGTCCGCGCACCCGCGGCTCGTCGACGGCAAGCCCTCGAAGAACCCGCGCTATCTCCAGCTCCGCTCCGATCTCGCCGACGCGCGCAGCGTGCACCTCGCCGAGATGTGCTCCCGCCTCTACCGCCGCCTCCCTGTCGATGTGCCGGTGCTGATGCCGGTCGATGCGCAGGTGCCCGGCCGCCGCAACAATCCGCCTGAGCCGCAGGCCGCCATCCGTTCGCTCGCCGTCTTCAACCCGCTGCACTACTTCGAGCTGCCCGAACTCTTCATGGAGTTCATCAGCTCCATGACTGGCAAGTCGCCCTCCACCACGGGTGCCGGCTCCGAAGGCGCGTTGACCAAGGGGCCGTTCAACGCCCTGCCCGCGATCATCGACCTCAACGCCGCGCTCGTCTCCAACATCCTCACCGGCCTGCCCTCGTTCGTCTCCGCCGCCGGCTACGTCGGTCCGCACTGCCGCGTCGATCACGACATCAGCCTCCTCATCCCCGAAATCTGGTCGCGCCTGAAGCCCGAGGTCCGCGAGCCCGCCTACCTCATCCGCGAGGGCTACCTCGAGAAGTGCGGGGATTTCGTCCACGCCGGCCGCCCCGTCCAGGCCAGCCGCCTCGGCTACCGCATCACCGAGAAATTCGCCCGCGAATTCCTCGCCCGCATGTTCACGCACCCGCACTCGGTCTTCACCGACGCCATGCTGCGCCCCGAGACGCAGGACGCCGCCCTCTTCGCCGACGGCATGGACAACATCTGCTCCACCCACCAGCGCGTGGCGCAGAGTTACTTCGACGACGGCACCGTCGCGCTCGCCTGCCCGCCGCTCCGCGCCCTGCTCGAGATCATGACGAAGGGCGTCACCGCCGAGGGCTGGACGCTCGACTCGCCCGCCTTCCGGGCGCTCTTCACCCGCGAAAACCTGCTCGCCAGCGACTGGTATCGCGCGCGGCTCGACGCCAAGCAGGCGCTCGACATCCGCACCTGGCAGCGCCACGTGCAGACGCTCGAGGCCTACGTCGCCGTGCCGGCCAACGCCGACATCGTGGAGCGCCTCGGCCTGCGCGCCCGGCTCGAAGCCGCGCGCACCGAGTCCGCCCGCGCCGCCTCGCCCGCCTACCGCGCCTCGCTGGTCGGCACGCTCGGCGTGCAACCGCTCGGCTGAAGGCCTGCGGCGACAATCCTCTTTTCCAACGCGTCCCCCGGCGCACCCGCTCGCGCTTGCTCGCGCGCATCGGCAATCCCGCCGCGACCGCGGGACGGAGGGTAGGGCGAATCCTCCGGCTGAGCCGAATTCACGCCCCCCGCCTACCGCCCCCCGCTCAGCACTTACCTTTAACTGCTCACCGTTAACTGTCCGCCGCCCCCCCGGCCTCACGTCCGATCCAGCGGACTCCGCACACCGAGCCCCGGCTTTTTGATGCAGTGCAGATAAATCTGCGTCGTGCGGATATCGGCATGCCCCAGCAGCTCCTGCACGGTCCGGATGTCGGCGCCTCCCTCCAGCAAGTGCGTCGCAAACGAGTGCCGAAACACATGCGGCGTGACCCGCTTGTTGATTCCCGCCGCGGCCGCCGCTTTTCGCACCGCACTTTGAAACGCCCCATCGAGCGTGTGGTGGCGACGGACGATGCCGCTTGATGGATCGCGACTGGCCTCGCGCGAAGGAAACAGCCACTGCCATTCCCATCGCTCTCCTGCCCGGCGGAATTTCTTCTCCAGACCATCGGGCAACCAGACGCCGGCCAGCCCAACCTTTCGATCTTCCGCATGGAGCGGGCGCAGCCGCTCCAACTGCTCCTGCAGGCGGGGCAGCAGCACTTCCGGGATCACCGTAATGCGGTCTTTGTCGCCTTTGCCCCCTTTCACATGGAGCTGGCACCGCTCCAGATCCAAGTGGTGCACCCGCAAGCGGAGCAATTCCATGAGTCGCAGCCCCGCGCCGTAGGCCAGCTCAGCCATCAGCCGGTGCGTGCCGCTCAACTGGGCAAACAAGCGCCGACACTCGTCCTGCGTCAGGAAAACTGGCACGCGCACCCGCGGGGTCGCTCGTTGGAAATCCATTTCGCCGAGATCCCGGCCCAGCGCCTCCTGCATCAGAAACACGATCGCACACAGCGCCTGTCGCTGGCCCGAAGCGCTGGCGCGCCCCTGCACGGCCAGATCGGTCAGGAATGCCTGCACCTCCTTCCCGCTCGCCGCATAGGGCGAGCGCGGCGCGAGGTAGGCGGCAAAACGCCGCGCCCAAGCGCGGTAGCTGTATTCCGTGCGCCAGAGCAGACCGCGCAATCGCATCGTCTTCACCAGCGCCTGCTCCCAATCCGGCCCGCCCAAATCCGTCGCCGCAGGCTTCGGCTCCATCGGACGCAAGATCACCGCGCGCTTGGGCGGGCGGGCCGGAGGCGACGGACTCGCCGCCGCTCCGCTCCGCGCGCCACCTTGCGGCGCATCAATCTTTCTTTCCCCCGCGTTGCCCCGCGCTGCCCGCACAAACCAGCGCAATGCCTCCCGCACCGGACCGGAGCGCGCAGGCTCGTGCTGCTCAACATACTGTTTGGCCAGTTCCACCGTCACCGGCACATGCTGCGTTTTGCAGTGCTTGAGCAAGGTGATGATTTCCCGCCGATAGGCCGTTTCGTCGGCCGGATTCAAGCCGGCGTTTGCCAAGGCGTCCTTCCACTCGGGAAAAGATAGGGGCTGATTGTCCATCTTACACGCACCGGCCCCAGTGCGTCCCCGAGTTGAGCTTTACGCCGGTAAAAATCAACGCGCAAAAAGCTCAACCCAGCCAAGTCGAGTGTTGATTTTCAGGAACTTATCGGGCCTCATCCCTTCGCGGGCCATGTTGTTGTTATCATCAACTCAGTTAAGTTGAATATACTGTTGGCCGGAAGCATGAAGATCGATCTCTCATCAAAGCGCGCTCAGGGCATTTTCGCGGTGATCAGCGTCTGCTTCGCCGTTTTGGTCGGTTTCGGCTTCGTCGATTTCATCCAGACCCAGCGCACACGTGATGTGTTCTCGGCCATCGGCAAAGCGAACGACGAAAGAAAGAAGAAAGGAGAGAGCTTGGAGGCTGCCGAAGCCTATGTCGTCGCTTTGCGCGCCATAGACGTGGACTACACAAAGAAGGAGCTGAGGCCCGCCTTCGAAGCCTATGTTCGCGGTTTCGAGGAGGGCCTTGCGTTGCTCAAGGCCGGGAAAGATTCGGCAAGTGCCGATGCGCTGATTTCGGCCGCCCATCGCGACCTGGTCGAGATTGCCAAGCGCTATGAATAGAAGGGCCAACAAGCGGCCAGAGCCAATGGCCGTGCTGCGCACTGCCATGGCTCATCACTGAACGTTAGGCAAAGAAGCATGTATTCTTGGCGCAAAGACTCATTCGATAAGCTCGCGTCGCTTAAGGAGCGCTTAGCCGGCGTTCCTGAGCTGTCGGATTACGTCAGCTATACTGAGCTTCTTGCGCGCGGGTTAAGAAAAGAGGCTCTAAAGCATATCGAAGATTTGCTCTCGACTCTGCGTGCGCTCCCGCACGAGCGGCAGCGCTACCTCGCCAGCTTGTTATGCCGCGAGACTGAAGGTGGGACCGGCCATCGGCTCCTCCCAGAGCCACTGAGTCGTCGTTTCATCGCTCCAGTTATCGACGCCTGGAAGAGCGCTGAACCCAGCAATCCCGAGCCGTTCCGTTGGACCGGCGATTTGAATGACCTTATTCGAGCAGTTGAGCTCGATCCTTCGTGTGACCACACGCGTCGACGCCTGATTTTGAGGATTCTCGGTTTTGTCGGCTATTCCACCCACGAGCTTCCAGTCGGCTACCTCGGCGTGGTCGAAGATGATTATGATCTTCTACGAGTCGCCCAGCGCGAAGCGCAGTTGATGCGTGATGCTAAACTGCGCGAGACATATCTCAGTCTCATCGCAGATGAGAAGAAAGAGATAGATGAGCATGAAAAAAGAAAGAACGCCTAACCAGATCATCACAGCGCAACGCGCTTCGCGCGTGGCTGACTGATGGCGTTCGGCAAAGAAAGATGATCGACGAAAAGACAAATCCGGTCCCTTGGAGTCAGCTCGTCTATGGTTTGGAGGATGCGCAGGAGCACCTGAAAGATCTCGTCGGTAAGATGACGGCCGATGGGTCTATAGACGAAGAAGAGCTTCGCGTGAGCTTGGGGCACATCTACGCACATCTGAACCGAGCATGGCATTCACGTGACCTTCACGACGAGGTTTCAGAGCAGGATTGGGAGCGGCTCAGTCGATTTCCTGAAGATGTCACCCCCGTTGGCTGATCGTAGCCCATGAAGAAAGCGCCGAACCAGCCGCTACAGCGCAACGCCTCGACCAGGTCCGTTTCGAGTTTGGAGTCGCCAGCTCGGCGTGGCTGACCAGAGATCGTTGGGCAGAAGATGAGCACAGACGAAGATCTTTCCCCGGAGGCTTACGATGCTCTCGTTGACCAAGTGTCGAAGGAAGCTGCGGCAGAGTTTCGCCACGCCAAGAACGAACAAGAGAAGAAGCTGGCGTGCTGTCGTTACTTAAAGAGAGGCGATCTAGCCGGCTTGTCGCATTCCGAGCTCATCGACTTTCTCGGGGTTTCTACTCCTTCTATTTTGGAGCTCGCTGGTTACTCCGACGACGAAGCACAAGAAGTCATGGATGCGCTGGTCGGTATCTCGGATGATGAAATTGAAAATGTCGCGATTTGAAGAAGAGCCCAACCAGCCGCTACAGCGCAACGCCTCGACGGGGTCCGCTTCGAATTTCGAGTCGCCAGCTCGGCGTGGCTGACCAGAGATCGATCGGCGGAAGATGACCTCTCAATCAAAGCTCCTGTATGCCGGAGCCCTCGTCATGAGCCTGATGCTTGCCGTTGTGCTAGGCTTCACGATCGACGGCTTGGTAGGGCGATTTCCGGTGTCGGTCGAAAGTTGGATAAGAGTGATTCTCGTAGCGCTCGCTACCGCGTTTCTCTGGTTTTCATTCTTTCAGTCCCGTAAACCGCAGAAGAAAGAAGAGCCGATCCAGCCACTAGAGACAACGCGCGGGAAGTGACCGTGATTCGCATGGCCCAGCTCCGCCCAGCATCTCCAGTTGCTCAAAAGGGCTCAGTCCACGCTCGCCCGCGCGTGTCTCACCTTTAACGTTCGCCGAAGAAAATGTCCCGCTGGCGCAAAGAAGCATTTGATCGATTGCCGGAGTGCCGGAAGCAGCTCCAGCAAGAGAAGAGTCCTAATCTCTTTTTTCATGAGTTGGGCGAGGTGCTCTATCAGGCGCACCTTCAGCAGGACGAAGATCTCATCCGCCGGATATACCAGTATGCCCAGTGGTGCCTTGAGGCTCCACGCGGTAAAGACGCTTCGGACGATTTGCTGACCATGGTGACCGTCTCGTTTTTCGAACATCTGCCGACCCATCGAGAAGTCCGGAAAGAGATTGGCCGCTTCTTGCCGAAGTCGGTCATCGAGGGCATGCGCGAGGTCTTTCTCTATCACGGCACCGAAGAGAAGTATCAGGAAATGCTGGCCTCCTCGCAGGTAGCTCGAACCAAGAAGAAGAATAATTTCAGGTTTGAAGTGCGACAGAGGTGAAGCGGTCGCGGCGTTTATAGTAAGCCCGGCTGGCAGATGGGTAGGCCTTGGGTCGCTCCCGAGGACAGGAGCCCAAGAGCTTGCCGCAGGGAGCGACCCAAGGCCGTCGCTCCACGGGGAGATTGTAATATACTTCGTTGGGAGTGAGGAAGCCGAGGCGCAGTCTCGGCCGGTCATTTAGGCGCGCGGCGAAGACGTTGCACTGGTGCTGTGTGAGATCGCGCAGGCAGGTGCGCTTCGGCAGGTATTGGCGCAGCAGGCCGTTGGTGTTCTCGTTGGTGGCGCGCTCCCACGCGTGGTGGGGCGTGGCAAAATAGACGGTGGTGCCGAGACGTCGCTCGAGTCGCTTGTAGCTGTGGAACTCGCAGCCGTTGTCGGCGGTGATGGTGCGGATGGGGTGCGGTTCGTGGCGCAGGATCGCGGTGGTGCGCTGCAGCGTCTCCTCGGCGCCGACCCGCGGGATCGGTCCGAGGCGCACCAGGCCGCTCTTGCGCTCGACCACCGTGACGACGGCGGGTTTGCCCAGACCGTGCACCGTATCGATCTCCCAGTCGCCGAGCCGCTCCCGCCGCTCAACGATGGCTGGGCGTTCGGTGATCATCCGCTTGCCGGCCAGGCGGCCGCGGCTGTCGTGCCGGGCGTAGCGCTTGCGGTTGACCTTGGTCAGGTGCCGCAGGTGGCGCCAAAGCGTGCCGCCGTGCGCCCGATCCGCCCAGACGTGCAAGTAGATTGTCTCGTGACTCATCACTTGGACGCCCTCCAACCGCAGCCGTCCGACGATCTGCTGCGGGCTGTAATCCTCACGCAGGAGCCGCTCGATCACCACGAAGTGTTCCGGGGTGTAGCGACGGTTGCGTCGCGATCGCCGCCGTCGGCCATGGGCCTTCTCCGTTGCGAAGTATGGCCGGTAAGCGCCGTCGAACTTGGCGGCGTTGCGCCTAACTTCCCGGTAGATGGTGCTGCGATGTCGTCCGAGCGCCCGGGCCATCTCGCTGACCGGGCATCTGCGGGCTCGCATCAACGCGATGGAATACCTTTCCTCGGAGTGAAGTTGTGAATAGGACACTCCTCCGAAATGTCGCACTTACTTCTTGAATCCAAGAAGGCGAACCAGATGCCCGAGCCAACGTCCGGGCTGGCGCCCGGCCGTGGCTCATCGTAAACGTTCGCCGGAGAAACCATGCCGCTACCAGATTTTCCTCCTTTACCGGAAATGGGTGGGGCGTCCGATTGGGTTGCGGGAGTCATAGTCTGTGACGACGCCTTTTTCTTCCTGCGCCACATGGCTCACGCGGGCACGCACCTTAGGCTCCCCGGTGGATGGCAGCGTGAGCCAAGCGAGTCACTTGAAGAGTGCTGCCGGCGATTGGTGACCGAGGAGTTAAGACATGCTGTCGAGGAGTTCTCACGGCAGCTATATCTGCCTTCTGAAGTTGCATCCCTCGCAGTCGAAGTAAGAGAGAAGATTGGGGACCATCAGGTCGGCCGCCTCGGTCGGATGCACTATTTCCTGATTTCAGGTCGGGGGCATTCATTGTTTGGAGGCCCGTCATCCGACCCGCAGATCGAACCCGGTCGACTTGTTTGGAGGCCATATGTGTGGGTGCGATCAGCCGAGCTTGCCGCGCAGCCCATCCAGCCGACTGAGGCCCTTGAAGTCTGCATTGAAGCAAGAAAGAGGGCGAACCAGTTGCCCGAGCCAATGTCCGGGCTGGCGCCCGGCCATGGCTCATCGTAATCGTTAGGCGCCGAACATGCCGACGAGAGCTTTCATCGACACTGAGCTGGTCCTCCTCTCGAAAGAAGAAGGCGGACGCAGCACGCCGATTCTGCCAGTTGCTTATGGCGGCGGCTACCGACCGCACATTGTCCTTCAGCCACGAAATACGCGCGAAGCGAAGATCGAGATGCGTGATGGACTGCGCTGCTGCGTTGATCCGTTTGTGTCGGTCGCGTTTTGGTCAGGCGATGATCCGATTCCGATCGGCCGTCCGTTCAAGGCGACGCTTTATCTCTGGAATTATCCGCACGAGATGTATTCTGGTTGCGTGCCAGGAGCCGCGTTCACGCTCCGAGAGGGCGCGAAGATTATTGGGCACGGCGAAATCACGCGGCTTCGTTTAGAAGATGAAGAACAGAAATCGGCCTAACTCTGAGCGTTCTGCTGCGCCGGAGCGCGCAGCGGGACGCGGGTTGAACAAGCCCGGGAACGATTGAAGGCCGCCGCGACGAGAGCGCTTATGCGCTTTGTGTTTGGCGCGTGGTGAGCGAGGCGGAGCGGCGAAGCGCGTCGAGCGCGCGCGAGGATGCCGCGATGTGTCGACGCGAGGAGGGAGTTATCATCGGTGAGGCTCGGCGACAGTGGTTCGATATATCAAATGGCCGCATTTTCTCGCTCGGCGCAAAGCTCCCGCTGGCGGCGCGAGGGGCGCGTCGCCCAGAGCGGGCGGAAGATGGCAGCGGAACACTCATCGCGTGCAGCGTGGCGGTGCTCGCGCCTGCCGTGGCAACGCGCCGACGCGCACGAGCGTGAAGCGCTCGCAATGCGGACAGCGCAAGTGCCACTTCGGCCGCTCCGGCGGTGGAGCGGTGACGAGGATCGGTTTTTGCAGCAGCGTCTCGATCTGCATGCGGCGCACCTTGGACGAGGGATGCATCCAGCCGAAGTAGCGCACGCGGTGCTGACCGGACGGTGGCACGTGTTGCAGATAGCGCCGCAGGAACTCCTCGGCGCTGAGCGTGCAACGCTTCCGCTGCTGCGTCTTCGAGTCGGTATAGTTGAACACCACGCGTTCCTCATCGGCCACGATGATGCGCTCGTCGCTGATCGCCGTGCGGCTGACGTAGCGCGCGAGGTAACGGGCGAGCGGATGGGGTCAGGCTTTGTAGTTTGTGGTTACGGAGCTGGTGCGGTGCTTGGAAGGCGTGCTGGCATCGAGGCTGTTTTCGGGGCGCGATCGAGGTCGCTGCCTGCGGCGGCGGTTCCGCGGCGCCCAAAGATGACGGCACGAGCGTGGCTCAATGATTGGTCAACGCCGCGGTCGGCGAGCGTGCCGCTTCCAACTCGGCGAGAACTTCGCGCAGCGATTGGCCCTGCTCCCGCCTCGCGGAGAGGTAATCGCGCAGCGCGCCGGCGAGGCTCGCGTCGAGGCGTTGCGCGCGTTCCTTGAGCGCGGGTGCGGTCCGGTCGGCACCGGCCGACTTCAGCTGACGCATCACCAGACCCCACTCTCGCTTGGGCATCACTACGCGGTATCGGCGTGTCGGCTCGAGTTCGGGCTGGAGCAGGCCGCCGCGCCCGGTGCGCTGCGCACGGAAGCCGGCCCATTCCGGCCTTTCCTTCCCATTGCGCTGCCAGCCCGTGAAGTAGGCGGCGATCTCCGCGCCGGAGAGTTCCGCGGCCACGAGGTTGGCGCCGATCAGGCCGACCGCACGGTAGAACGAATTGTAGTCCAGCCGGCCGGCGGGCAGCACGTCGCGGACGACTTGCGACGGCAGGCAGAAGCCGATCTCGGCTCCGGTCTGCGTGCGCAGGGCCTCCGCGCCGAGCAGGCCGATTTCTGACGCGGTGAGGGAGCGCTCGTTCTCGATCACGAAGACGCTGGCGTCCGGGGCGGCCGTGCCTTCCGCCGCCGCGACGAGTCCCTGGATGGCTGGGTCCGGCGCGAACGCCTCGCCCGTCATCTCCACCAGCGATCCGCCATACCGCACGATTCGCCCGGTGCGGCGGTCGACCTCGAGTTTGAGCAAGCCCGCCCAACGAGCGTAGGAGCTGGCCTGCACGACCAAGGCTCCGGTGCCGGGCACGACGATCGGAGCGCGGACGATCTCATGCGTATGCGCGGAGACGAAGAGAGCCACTTCCGGAGCCAGTTGCGACAGTTCCGCGCATGCCTTCGTGCCCTCGTGGCAGACCGCCACCACCACGTCCGCTCCGGCGGCGCGCAGCGCACGGGCTTCGTGGGCCAGCCGGCGGCCGCTCGCTCGCAAATCGAGCAGGCCCTCGCGCGTCCGGCCTTCGTGCGCCGCCAAGGTCAGCCCGACCAGGCCGACTTGCACCTCGCCGATCCGCACCAGCCGCGCCGGTTCGAACAGCGGCTGGTCATCGGGGCCGAGGAGATTCGCGCACAGCAACCTCTGGCCGAGCGCCTTCTCGTGCCGCCGCAGGCGCTCCAGCGGCACGCGATCCAGATCGTGATTGCCGATGGCCACCGCGTGATACCCGACGCGCCGCATCGCCTCGTAAGTGATCAGGCCATGGGTGCGCGCGCCGATCAGGTCGCCTTTCTCGGTGACGTCACCCGCGTCCACGACCAGCACGTCGCCGTGCTGCCGGCGCAGTTGCGCGACGAACCCAGCCACATATGGCAGGCCGCCGGCGCCGTCCTCCCGGGGGCGCACATGATCATGGATGTCGTTCGTGTGCACGACGACCAGTTGCGCGAGCGGAGCGGCCTGTTCCGGGCGCGCCGCCACGGCCAGTGGCAGCGCGACGACGAGCAGCCAAAGCCGCAGGAAAAAGGAGGGGGTCGGTTGCATCTTGCTGGTGTCGAGACTCGGGCAGAGTTGCGACTGAGTCATTCGAAATATATATTCAACAATCGATGCGTGTCCGCGTTAGCGGGCCAAGCCGGGCGGTGCCGTTTCTGGCTGGAGCAGTTGCAGAAACGGTGTGTCTGCCGTCCTTGGCAGGCACCGCGCGCGTGGCGAGCGGGACGCTCGCCTCTACCAGCGAGGGGTGGTTGCAGTCGAATACCAGGCGCCCGTAGCTTCTGGACTTGTGGAGGTGGGCGTAATTCTCCTGACGACGCTTGTCGTCGCCGGGACGGCTGCGACCACCTGCCAAGTCGGATACGTCCAAAGGCGAAGGGTCGTTGACTTGAGTCAATCTGCGCTGAACGACGCGCGGCGGGGCAATGCGCGGAGGGGCGCGAGAATCGCCCAGGGAGCAAGCTGGAGCTGCGCATCGCCAGGTGGCGCTCGGGCAGGCGTTTCCGCGGCTCGGTTTCAGATCTCTGCCGTTGTCGCAAAAAGGCCGGTCGTGAGACCGGCCTGACTTGGCTCCTGTTACTTGCGGCTTGTGTCTTCGCGCGGCGCGTCTCGCGTCGCGCCCGGCTCAGATCTTGCCGGCCTTGCGCTTGGCAACGAGGGCGTAGAAGTCCTCGAAGAGCGGGTCGGCGTCGTTCGGGCCGGGGGCGGCCTCGGGGTGATACTGCACGGAGAAGACCGGCAGCTCCTTGTGGCGGAGGCCTTCGACGGTGTTGTCGTTGAGGTTGATCTCCGTGACCAGCGCGCTGCGGGCTTCGAGGGATTTCGGGTCGGTGGCGAAGCCGTGGTTCTGGGCGGTGATGGAGACCTTGCCGGTCTCGAGGTTCTTCACCGGCTGGTTGCCGCCGCGGTGGCCGAACTTGAGCTTGAAGGTCGTGCCGCCGAGGGCGTGCGTGATCATCTGGTGGCCGAGGCAGATGCCAAAGGTCGGGTAATCGGGCAGGAGCGCGCTGACGGTCTTGTGGATGTAGGGCAGCGCGGCCGGGTCGCCCGGGCCGTTGGAGAGGAAGAGGCAGTCGACGCCGGCCTCGCGCACCTGCTCAGCGGTGGCGGTGGCGGGGAAGACGTGCACGTCGAAGCCGTGGCGGACGAGCTTGCGGAAGATGGTGTATTTCGCGCCGTAGTCGAAGGCGGCGACCTTGAAGCGCTTCGCGTGCGGGGGCTTGGCACCGAGGGTGGTGCCGACGGGGAGGTAGGCCGTGTTGAAGCGCTGCGGATCGTCGGCGCCCCAGACGTAGGGGGCCTTGCAGGTGGTGTCCTTGACGTAGTCGGAGCCGGCCATGTCCTGCCAGTTCTTGGCGCGCGCGACGGCGTCGTCGTCGGAAATGGGCTGCGTGCTGAGGCAGCACTTCATGGCGCCGGTGACGCGGAGCTTCTTGGTCAGGGCGCGGGTGTCGACCTCGCTGATGCCGGGGATGCCGTGCTTGGCGAGGTAGGCGTCGAGCGACATCTGGCTGCGCCAGTTGCTGACGATGGGGGAGACCTCGCGCACGACGAAGCCGGAGGCCTTGGGTCCGGAGTGCTCCTCGTCCTCCTCGTTGATGCCGTAGTTGCCGATCTGCACGGCGGTCATCGTGACGATCTGACCGAAATAGGACGGGTCGGTCAGGATTTCCTGATAACCGGTCATCGAGGTGTTGAAGACACACTCGCCGGCGATGGTTGCCTCGGCGCCGAAAGCGGCGCCGCGGAACACACTGCCATCTTCAAGGGCCAGAATCGCAGGTTTGGGAGCGGACATTAAAGAGGCACGAAAAGCAGTTCGGCCGGGGGTGTCTAGCGAGATTCCGAGAAACTGCGGGGCATAATTCCAACTGGGCGGCGCGGCGGGACTTCCGCCGCGCCCGCGGGCATCCGCTCGCGGACGCCTGCGGCTGCAAGCCGACGATCGGCTCAAGACGAAGGCGAGCGTGGCGGCGGTCGTCGCTCAGAGGGCGACATCTTCCTCCGGGTGGTTCGTGTCGTCCAAGCTGGAGCGGCTGACCAAGGCCATGCCGAGCGCCAGCGGGCCGACGCGGCCGAGGAACATCAGGGCAATGAGGATGGACTTGCCCGCGGCGGACAACGCTCCGGTGATGCCGCGGCTGAGGCCGACCGTGCCAAGGGCGGAGGCACCCTCAAAGACCAGATCGGCCACGGGGGCCGTTTCCACGAGCGTCAGCGCGTAGATGCCGGCGCAGAGCGTCAGGCTGTAGAGCGTGACGTTGGCCACGGCCGCACGCACGCGGGCGTCTGGCACCTCGCGGTGAAGAAACCGCACCTGCGAGCGTCGCCGTGCGACGGCCAGCATCACGGCCCAGAGCGCGGTCAGGCTCGTGGTCTTGATGCCGCCGCCGGTGCCGGACGGAGAGGCGCCGATGACCATGGCGATCGTCAGCAGCAGCACCGAGCTGGCGGAGAGCGCGCCGACCGGCACCGTGTTGAAGCCCACCGTCGTGCTCGCGCTCATCACTTGGAAAAACGCGGTCATCCAGCGTTCGCCCAGAGGCAGCGTCGCGATGCTCGGTTCCGTCGTGGCGAAGAGCAGCGTGCCGAGGACGACGATCCACGCTGTGCTGACGAGGATGATCTTCGACGTGAGGGTCAGCCAGGCCTTCCGCCCGCGCACGAACGCCCAACAATCCGCGGCCACGATGAAGCCGATGGCCCCGAGGTAGCTCAGGATTGAGATGATGGTGTTGAGCCAGAGGTCGCCGCGGAAGCTCTCGAAACTGTCGCCATAGAGCCCGAAGCCTGCGGTGCAGAACGCGGACACGCTGTGGAACACCGCCTCCCACACCGGGTGCTCGACACCGCGCGCCGCGAACACCGGCGTGAGCGCCAGCGCGCCGAGGATTTCGATGCTGAGGGTAAACAGGACCACCACGCGCAGGAACGGCCCCACGGCGAAACCGGCCGGCAGGCTGAGCGCCGTTGCTCCGACTTTCTCGCGCAGTGCCGGCAGGCGCCCGGTGACCGACAGCACCGTGAACGATCCGAGCGTCATGTAGCCCAAGCCGCCGAGTTGCATGAGGAGGAGGATCACGAGCTGCCCGGCCCCGGTGTAGGTGGCCCCGGTGGGCACGGTGACGAGGCCGGTCGTCGACACGGCCGAAACCGTCGTGAAGAGGTGATCGAGCCAAGTGGCGGTCGCCTCCCCACGTTGGCAGATCGGCAGCAGCAACAGGCCCCAGCCGAGGGTGACGTAGAAGGCGTAGCCGAGCGGCACGAGCCGCACCGGATCGGAAAACAGCCGTTCGAGCCGGGCGCGAACAGCGGCAAGCAGTGGATTCATGGAGATCGACCTGAGTCCCGCATCCGGCGGCGCGAACCGTTTCTCTCGCGTCGTGGAGGAGGGAGATGTTGGTGGAGTGACCATGGGCACTGCACTTGCAGGCTCAGAGGATCGCCCTTCCCGAGGCCGACGAGGTTAGCTGACGGGCTCGGCCAGAGAAGTGGCCTGGCGGCGGGTTACCCCGTCACGTGCGCCCCGTCCCGGCTCGCGCCGGGAAGTTGGTTCCCCCGCGCACCCGTCGAGGAAGCGACGGGTGCTTAGGCTGCAATCACCGACAAAGAACGTGGGCGCGAAAAAACCCCGCCTTGCCCCGCCGGTCAATCCAGCCTCCGTCAGCGCGATGCAAGTGGCCCGGCGTGGCGCGGTTGCGCCGGGAATTTAACCCAAGCTGTGCCGGCGCGGTGCGTCCGAAATTGTCCGGGCCCGGCGGCGAACCGTCGTTTGACACCCCGCGGCAACCGGATAGCCGTTTTCCACTTCAATGTCCTATTCTGAAGACCGCGCCGCCTGGTTTGAGGGCCAGGGCCTTTGGCAACACATCCCGGAAGCCGATTGGCGCGACTGGACGTGGCAGCTCAAGAACCGCATCACCACCGTCGAGCAGCTCGAACGCCTGATGACGCTCACGCCGGAGGAGAAGGCCGGCTGCCTCTTCGCGGCGCACAAGCTGGCGCTGGCGATCACGCCCTATTTCTTCAACCTCATCGACCGCGACGATCCGGCATGCCCGATCCGCAAGCAGGTCATCCCGCGGATCGACGAGAGCATCGTGTCGGCCGAGGAGATGCTGGATTCGCTGGGCGAGGACGAGCATTCGCCGGTGCCCGGTCTCGTGCACCGTTACCCGGACCGCGTGCTGTTCCTCGTGACCGACCGCTGCGCGAGCTATTGCCGCTATTGCACGCGCAGCCGGCTGGTCTCGAACGCGCAGGACTACAACTTCCACCCGGAATACGAGCAGGCGCTCCGCTACATCGAGTCTCACCCGGAGGTGCGCGACGTGCTTCTCTCGGGCGGCGATCCGCTGCTGCTCTCGGACAAGAAGCTCGACCACCTGCTCGGCCGGCTGCGCGCGATCCCGCATGTGGAGTTCATCCGCATCGGGTCGCGCATCCCGGTGTTCCTGCCGCAGCGCATCACGCCGGAGCTCTGCGAGGTGCTCAAGAAGCACGGGCCGATCTGGATGAGCATCCACGTCAACCACCCGAAGGAAGCCACGCGGGAGCTGAAGGACGCCTGCGAGCGCCTCTCCTACGCCGGCGTGCCGCTGGGCAACCAGAGCGTGCTGCTCCGTGGGGTGAACGACGACGCCGAGGTCATGAAGGCGCTCGTGCACCGCCTGCTGCGCATGCGGGTGCGGCCGTATTACCTTTATCAGATGGACCTCATCACGGGCGGCGCGCACTTCAAGGCCGACGTTCGCAAGGGCCTTGAGATCATCCAAGCGCTCCGCGGGCACACGACGGGCTACGCCGTGCCGCAATACGTGATCGATGCACCCGGCGGCGGCGGCAAGGTGCCGATCAATCCGGAGTATCTGGAGAAAATCACGGACGACGAGGTGGTCTTCCGAAACTTCGAAGGCCGCGAATTCCGCTACCCGCTCAAGAATACGCCGATCGTCGAGAAGCAAAACGCCGGCAAGGTGCTGCCGGCGGAAGTGCATCTTTGAGGCGGGCGGTGGCGAGGACTGGCCGGCGTCACAAAGGGCCCGACGGGTTGTTGTGAGTCGTTTGGGCGGAAACTTTACGGTTTCCGTTATGGACGACGTTACATGCGCGATGGCTGGCGTAGGCTTACGCGGAAGGAGTGAGTAGGAATCGCTGGAGGTGCCCGATGGCTGCGGTTGCGTTTCGCGGAGCGCGCCGGGATGAAAGGGGCGCCTTTTCGTGATCCCCTTTTCGCATGTCCCCATGCCGCCTCGGTGGAGTGGACTGACCTCAAGCCGCTTTGCCCGCGTTGCGTGGCTCGTGTTTGTCTTCCTCGCGCTGTTAAACAGTTCGTTGACCGCGGTCACGATCACGCCCGGGCGGGCGAGCTTCACGTTCGTCTGGTCGGGCAAAACCATTCCCGTGTGGACGTATCGTCCGGCGAATGCCACGGCGGCCAACACTCCCGTCGTGATTGTCTGCCACGGCACGAATCGCAACGCGTCGTTCTACCGCGACTCGTGGATTTCGCAGGCGGATGTGCGAGGCTGCATCATAGTCGCGCCCGAGTTCAACGAGACCGAGTTTCCCGACGCGAATAGTTACAGCATCGGCGGCATGCGGGGTGCCGACGGTTCGCTGCGTCCGCCGGCCGAGTGGACGTTCAACGCCATCGAAGCGATCTTCGATGAGGTGCGCGCCGGTCTCGGTGCCGGCGCCCGCGAAACTTATCTGCTCTACGGTCACTCCGCGGGCGCGCAGTTCGTGCACCGCATGTTGCTCTTCGCGCCGACCGTGCGCGCAGCGAAGGCCGTCGCGGCGAACGCCGGCTGGTATACCGTGCCCGAGACGGCGGAAAATTTCCCGTTCGGCCTCGCGGGTCCCAGCTACTCGCCGGCCACGCTTCGTGAGCGGCTGGCGCAACCGCACGCGATTTTGCTCGGCACGGCCGACGACGATCCGCATTCGCCCGATCTCAACCACAGCGCCGGCGCGGAGGCGCAGGGACCGCATCGACTCGCGCGCGGCCAGTATTTTCACGCGCACGCCACGGCGGCGGCGCCGGGACTCGGCACGACTTTCAACTGGCAACTCAGCTACGCGCCGGGTGTCGGTCACGACACGTCGCGCATGACGCCTTATGCGTCGGCGCTGCTGTTTTCCGCGGAGCCGTATTTCCCGCCCGACGCGGAAATCGAGGAACCCGACTCCCCCGTGCTCACGCTCGAAAGCGCGAGCTACCGGGCGAGTTTCAATCACGCGTTCACGTCGAGCGCTGCGCCGGCAAGTCTCGCGTGGGAAGACGCTGTCACCGTGCCGGGCTGGTTTTTGCATCAAAATGCGCTGGGCACGCCGACCGCCGTGACGGTGCAGACGTCGTTGTCGAACACCGATTCCGGCTTTCTCGGCTTCCTCGCGAGCACCGATATGCCGAACAATTTTCTCCTCGGCGTGCGGCCGAGCGACAACACCGCCGGATCAGTCGGCACCGGTGCCGGCATTTATTTTGGCCTGCGTCTGCGCAACCAGACTGGCTTCATCATCACGCAATTCTCGCTCGGCTACACCGCCGGGCAGTTTTACCGCAGCACGGGCGCGAACAACAACACGATCGTCGTTGCCTACAACCACCAGCGTCTCAGCCAGTCGACGAGCCTCACGACCGGCACGTGGACGACGATTCCCGCGCTCAGCTACACCGCGCCGTTGAACGGCAACGGCCAACCATCCGGGACGACGGTGAATTTCAATCTCCCGGGCAACCACACGGTGTTCGAGCCGGTGACGATCGGCGGTCTGAGTTTGGCGCCCGGCAACGATCTCTGGATTCGCTGGTATGTCGCCAACCTGTCGGGCGTCGATCAGGGCGTCGGCATCGACCACGTGACGTTTGCGGTCACCGGCTACGCGCCTGCGGCTCCGGTGATTCTCGGACAACCGCAGAGCCGCGCCGCGGTCGTCGGGGAAACCGTGATGCTCGCCGTCGAGGCGGTGGGTGTTCCGGCGCCGACTTACCAGTGGAAGAAGGACGGAGTCGTTTTGCCGGGTGAGAGGGCGGCGAGTCTCACGCTCTCGAACCTGACCTTCTCCGCGGCGGGCAGCTACACGGTCGTGGTGACGAATGCCTCCGGCACCGTGCTCAGCCAGCCCGCGGTGCTGGCGGTGCGGCGACCCTTCGAGCGGTGGGCCGAGAACGCGGGGCTGGCTGGGCAGGCCGCGACGCCGGATGCCGATCCGGATGCGGATGGCCGGACAAACCTCGTCGAGTATGCGCTGGGCAGCGATCCCGCGCGGGCCGACGCCGGTGCGGCGACCGCCCTCGCGTGGGGCGCGGAGGGTTGGATCTTCCGTTTTCATCGCGCCGCCGACACCGCGGCGGACACGGCCGTCGCGGTGCAGGTCAGCGCGGATCTGCAGGAGTGGATCACGTGGCGCGAACTCGCCGCCGATGCAGTCGGCGAGCAGGTGATCGTCATCCCGCTCGGAACGGAGGGGCGTCGGTTCGTGCGGCTGCAGGTCACGTGGACCGGCGCGCCGTGAACGCGCCCGCGGCGACGCGAGCCGGCGAGCAACTCAGCGCCGTGCGCCCGGCTCCGGTAGCGACGGCGTTCAGCGCAGGGAGAACACGGCGGTCACGGTCGCGGTGATGGTCTTGTCGAGTGCGCTGGTGTCGTTGTTGCCCTCCCAACTCGTGGCGTTCGAGTGCAACGGGTTGATCTGCACGACGCCCATCTTGGCTGAGCGCAGTGCGGCGACCTCGCTGCCACCCTGTCGCGCGATCTGGTCGGCGCGCGCGCGGGCATCCTTCGTCGCCTCGGCCATCATCTCCACCTTCGCCTCGCCGGCCTTCGTGTAGATGAACTGGAATTCGTGTGCCGAGAACACGATGCCCTGCTCGATCAACGCGCTCGTGTCGGCCGCCAGCCGCGGCACGCGCTCCACGTCGGTCGAGCGGATCTCGAGCCGTTGGAGGAGCCGGTAACCCACGCGGCGCACGGTGGCCTCCTCGCCGTCGGCATCGCGCGCGCGCACGGTGAGTTCCTGCACTTCCACGGGCGCGACTGCGACATCGGTGAGGCCGCTCTGCGCCAGATGCGCGGTGGCTTGGGCGAGCTGTTCCTGGAGCTGCCGCTGCGCGGCGGGCAGCGTGGCGGCGTCGACGTGGAAACAGGTGCGCCAGACGATCAGGTCGGAGCGCACGTTTTTGCGGGCGGAGCCGGTGACGTTGACGACGTTGGTCTCGCTCAGGCGCGTCCAGGCACGGGCGACGAGGAAGGCGGCGAGGACGAGACCGGTGGCGAGGAAAAGTCCGGCGAGCATGCCGAACAGATGGGGGCGGGCAGGGAGCATGATTTCAGGCGTTTATGACGAGGCGGGGCGCGTTGCCGCGCCCTGGAAACCGGAAATCAACCCGCGCGCAAATCACTGGAGGCCAGCGAACAAGGCCAGACATTTTCCGGGAAAGTTATTCACCGCAGAAATCTCCGGAAATCTTTCAACGTTTCGCCCGGTGCCTGCGTCTATCTGGGTGTGTTCAGTGTGTCGTTCTTAACGAAACATTGCTTGTAGTTCTTACGGTTTGCTTGGTGTTAGGTCATGAAGGGGTCGCTCGCGAGGGCGGCCCCTTCACGTTTCTACGGGCGGCGATAAATCTCCCGGCGTGCGATCGGGAGTGGCGTAGTGCGAATCCGGCGGGTGCTCCGCGGCTCCCCTGCATCAGCACCAAGGTATCGGCCGCGGCCACGTCGGCGAGACGCCTCGCCGGTGCGGGTTTTGCGGCCGACAGACGGGCATCGGCCTTGGCTTCCGGCGGGGCGTATTTCCGCAAAATATTGAAAATGGCTGAGTTGGGGAGTGCGCAGATTTCTGCAAAAATCTTTCAACGTTTCCGGGGGACGTGACGTCTATCTGAGTGACAACAGTGCGTCGTTCTTCACGAAACATTGCTTGTAGTTCTTACGGTTTGCTTGGTGTTAGGTCATGCAGGGGCCGCCTGAAAGGGCGGCCCCTTCATGTTTATGGGATCGGAGTCGACGCTGGCAGGCGTCCCGGCCGGCCAAACAAAACGGGCTCCTGCCGGAGCCCGTGAGAATGCGCCTCGCCGCGCGAAGCGGCGCCGGCTGGAGGAGGGAGGCGGGAGCGTCAGCCTAGCGCGAGCGCGCGGGCGAAGAGATCGGCGACGGCGGTCTGGTTGCGGGGATTCAGGCCGGCGACGTTGATGCGTCCGCTCTCGATCAAGTAGAGCTTGTGCTCCTGACGCAGCCAGCGCGCGCGTTCGCCGGAGAGTTCGGTGAGCGCGAACATACCGTGCTGCTCCGCGAGCGGGGCGAACGCGGAGCCGAAACCCCGCTCGGTCATGAGGCGCACGAGATCCTGGCGCATCTGCACGAGGCGGAGGCGCATCGTCTCGAGTTCGCCGAGCCAGAGCGGACGCAGCTCGGCGTGCGTCATGACGGTCTCCGCGATGCGCGCGCCGTGGGCGGACGGGCTCGACCACGCGGTGCGCACGACGGCCTTGGCCTGGCTGAGTGCGCGGCGCACGCCCTCGGCATCGGCGCCGACGAGCAGCAGCGCGCCGACGCGTTCGCCGTAGAGGCCGAGGTTCTTGGAGAACGAGACGGCGGCGAGGAAGCTGAGTCCCATCTCGGCGGCGAGGCGGATGGGGAAGGCATCCAGATCAGGCCCGCGGGCGAGCCCTTGATAAGCGGAGTCGAAGAGCGGCACGAGTCCGCGTTGCTGCACCGCGGTGAGCAGCGTGCGCCACTCGCTTTCGGAGGGATCGTCGCCGGTGGGATTGTGGCAGCAACCGTGCAGCAGCACGGTGTCTCCGCGGGCGGCGGTGGCGAGGGTGGCGAGCACGGCGTCGAGGTCGCGGCGCTTGGTCTGCGCGTCGAAATAGCGATACTCGGCGGGCTTCAGCCCGGCGGCGCGGCAGATGTTGGGATGATTCGGCCAGGTGGGATTGCTGATCCACGCGGTGGCGCCGCCGTGCAGCAGGTGCACGATCTCGGCGGCGAGGCGCACGGCGCCGGTGCCGCCGGGCGTCTGCACCACGGCGACGCGCGGGCCGAGCTGGGCGCGGAGCGCGGGGCCGAGCACGAAGTCGGCGACGGCGTCGTTGAACTTGGCGCTGCCGTCGATCGGCAGGTAGGTCTTCGGCGGCGCGGCCTGGAGCAGCAGCTCCTCCGCGCGCCGCACGCAGGCGAGCGTGGGCGTGCGGCCGGTCTCGTCGAGGTAGATGCCTTGGGCGAGGTTGATCTTGGCGGGGCTCGGGTCGCGGTTGAAGGCGGCGGCGAGACCGAGGATCGGATCTTCGGGGGCGAGGGAAAGGGCGTCGAACATGGGCGGGTTCAGTAGGCCTTCACCATGCCGCCGTCGACGAGGAGCGTCTGGCCGCTGATGTAGGTGTTGGCGGGGGAACAGAGGAACACGGCGGTGCGGGCGAACTCCTCCGGCTCGCCGTAACGGCCGAGCGGGATCTGCTTCGACATGTCGGCGCGCACCTGCTCGGGCGTGGTGCCGGCCTTCTTGGCGCGGGCGCCGTCGAGCTGGGCGATGCGGTCGGTGTAGACGCGACCGGGCCCGAGCGCGTTGACGAGGATGCCCTGCGGGCCGACTTCGCCGGCGAGCGTCTTCGTGAGGCCGATGACGCCCATGCGGAACGTGTTCGAGAGGAGCAGCAGCTCGAGCGGCGCCTTCACGGAGGAGGAGACGAAGTTGACGATCCAGCCGCGGCCGGCCTTGCGCAGGTGCGGCAACGCGGCGCGGGTGGCGCGCACGTAGCTGAGGAGCGTGAGCTCGTAGGCGGCTTGCCAGGTGGCGTCGTCGAACGCGTCGAACGTGCCCGCGGGCGGGCCGCCGCAGTTGTTCACGAGGATGTCGAGGCGGCCGAACTTCGCGGCGGCCTCGTCGACCGCGCGCTGGATGTCGGCGGCCTTGGTGAGGTCGCCGAGGACGACGTGCGCGTCGCGGCCGGTCTGCGTCTTGATTTCCTGCTGGGCGGCGCGCGTCTCCGCCTCGCGGCGGGCGAAGAGCGTCACGTCGGCGCCTTCGCGCGCGAAGGCGAGCGCAGTGGCGCGGCCGAGGCCGCCGCTGGAGGCGAGCACGAGGGCGGATTTGCCGGTGAGTCCGAGGTCCATGGTTCAGGCGTTGAGGGTTTTGAGGTCGCTGACGGGGTTGACGAGCGGCGGGAAGCCGTCGACATGGCACTCCACCGTGTCGCCGTGCGCGAGCGGGGCCGCGCCGGGCGTGCCGGAGGAGATGAGGTCGCCGGGAAGCATCGTCATGATCTGCGAGTGATAATGCACGAGGAAATCCGGTGGGAAAGTCATGTTCGCGACGACGTTCTCGGCGTGGATGCGGCCGTTGATGACGGTGCGCACCCGCACCTGGTTCACGTCGGGGATCTCGTCCTTCGTCACGAAGAGCGGGCCGAAGCTGAAGAAGGTGTCGAACGATTTGCTCTGGGTCAGGTTGCGCGGGTTGCGGCGGAGGATGTCCTCGGCCGTCATGTCGATGATCGTGCAGAAGCCCGCCACGACGTCGCGCCAGCGCTCGCGCGGCACGTCGCGGCAGGTGCGGCCGAAGACGATGCCGAGCTCGGCCTCGCCCGTGGTTTTCTGCGAGAGATGCGGGATGAGGATCGTGTCGCCGTGGCCGATGATGCTCGTGTCGGGCTTCATGAAGCTCGCGGGCTCGAGCGTGGGCGAGGTCTCGTTGAGGTCGGCGGCGTGCGCGCGGTAGTTGAGGCCGATGCCCCAGATCTTGCGCGGGTGGCGGTAGAGCGGGGCGAACACCGCGGCGGACGGCGCGATCGCGGCCAGCTGCAGCCCGGCGGGCAGCTCGCCGGCGAGGCCGTCGTGCCAGGCCTGCAGCTCGTCGAGCTTCTGCGCGGTCAGCAAACCGAGGAGGTCGGCGGGCCAGTCGCGTTGCAGGTGCCGGGCGATGGCGCGCACGGGCACGAAGCCCGAGGCGAACAGCACGCAGGCTTCTTCAAAGGTGGCGAGACGGAGGGTGGCGATTTTCACGGGAACGGAGGACGGGAGGGCGACAGCGCGGCGAGCCTCGCACGCGGAGGCGTGTTCGGCAAACCCGGATGGGCCGGCGCGCGTCACCGGACGGTTCAGCACCCCTTGTGCCACCGGCCGGAGGCCCGGGCTCTCGCTCTGACGGGCGCGTTGGAGCGATGGCGGGCGTTGTGCATCCGGCAACAGAGCGTGGCAAAACGGCAGCAGTGTGCACGCGCGGCGGGCGTCGGTCGCGGCACGGCGCCCGGAGCGGCCGCTGTTTCCAGGTCTGGCATCAATTCTGCAATTGCCCCGGCGCACGCCTCCGTTTGCGGTGGCGTGACCCCCTTCCTCCCATGCCTGCCTCCGCTCCCTTCACCGGCGTCATCCCCATCCTGGCGACGCCATTTCACGATGACGAGTCGCCCGACCACGCCTCGCTCGACCGCCTGATCCGTTTCTTCGGCGAGCTCGGCGTCGACGGTTTCACCGTGCTCGGCGTGCTGGGCGAATCCAACCGGCTCACCGACGCGGAGCGCACGGCGCTGATCAAGACCGCGGTTGCCGCGGCCGGCGGCCGGCCCGTCATCGTCGGCACGAGCCACACGGGCACGGCGGCGACGATCGCGCTCACCCGCGAGGCCGCGCAACTCGGCGCCGCGGCGGTGATGGTGGCGCCATCGAAGCAGCCGGTGCCGAACGACGCGGTGGTCTTCGAGTATTATCGCCGCGTCATCGAGGCCTCGCCTGTGCCGGTGGTCGTGCAGGATCATCCGCTCTCGACGGAGGTGCACATGCCTGCGCCGTTGCTGCTGCGGCTGGCCAACGAGTTTCCGCGGGTGGCCTGCATCAAGGCCGAGGCGACGCCGAGCCCGAACAAGATCGCGGCGCTCAAGGCTGGCCTCGTGCGCAAGGAGGTCTCGGTGCTGACCGGTCTCGGCGCGCTCTACGGTTTCTTCGATCTCGAGCGCGGCTCCGACGGCTTCAACACCGGCTTCGCCTTCCCTGAAGTGTTGCAGGCGATGGTTGCGCGCATGCGCGCGGGCGACGCCGAGGGCGCCCGCCGCGTCTTCACGCGCTACCTGCCGCTGATGGTGTTCGAGCAGCAGCCCGGCGTGGCGATCCGCAAGGAGATCCTGCGGCGGCGCGGCTTGCTGGCCTCGAACCGCGTGCGTCATCCGGCCGGCAGCATCGACGCCGCGACGGCGGAGCAATTGCACCGCTTGCTCGAGGCGACTTTCCCGGGACAAGACCTCACTCGCCCCGTGCGGATCGAGGCCTGAGCCGGGATCATGCAGGAGGTGGGCGTCGGTGTCCCGACCGACGCCTGTCGCCGCTGGGACAGCGGCGCCCCTCCCCATTGTCAGGAACTCATCAATCAGGAATCGCGTCCAACTGCATGAGTCCGGCTGAGCCGTCTCGCGCGGGTGCTTCACGCGCCGCGGAGGATGTCGGCGAACTGCGTGCGGTCCACGTTGGCGCCGGAGGCGATTGCCACGATCGCGCCGTCGCCGGCGGGCACGCGGCCGTGCAACGCCGCGGCGAGCGCGATGGCGCCGCCGGGCTCGAGCACGAGGTGCAGGTGGTCGAAGGCGAGCCGCATCGCGGTGCGCACCTCCTCGTCGCTCGCCACCAAGCCGCGCACGCGGCCGCGCATCACGGTGAAAGGGAGTTCCGCCGGGTAGAGCGCGGTGAGGGCGTCGCAGATCGTGGTCGCGCCGGGGGCGTTGGGCAGGCGTTCGCCGGCGGCGAGCGAGCGCGTGACGTCGTCGAAGCCGACCGGTTCCACGGCGAAGAGCGGGGTCGCCGGCCGTGTCTCGGCGACGACCGCGGTGATGCCGGCGGTCAGGCCACCGCTGCCACAGGGCACGACCAACGCGCCGATGGGTTCCGGAAATTGCTCCAGCAACTCGGCGCCGACGGTGCCGTAGCCGGCGAGCACGTCGGTGTCGTTGCCGGGCGGGATGATCGTGCGTTGTTCGGCGCGGGCGATCTCCGCGGCCAGCTCCTCGCGGCGGCCGGGCACGGTGCGGTCGTAGAATAGCAGCTCGGCCCCGAGCGCGCGGGTGCGGTCGCGTTTCACGGCCGGCGTGTCGTGCGGCACGATGATCTTGGCCGACACACCCAGCGCCTGCGCCGCGGCGGCGACGGCCTGCGCGAAATTGCCGGTGGAATACGCCACGATGCCGCGCCGGCGCGCCTCGCGGTCGAGCAAGCGCAGGCGGTTGGCGGCGCCGCGGAACTTGTAGGAGCCCGTGTGTTGCAGCGTCTCAGCCTTCACGAGCAGGCGCGCGCCGCACCGTTCGCTCAGCGTGGCGGATTCGAGCAACGGTGTCCGCACCACCTGGTGCCGGATGGCGGCGAGGGCCGCCTGGACGTCGGCGGCACGCGGCGGGCGCAGGGGCGTGGTCATGGCCGGAGAGGTGAAGTCAAGGCGCGGTGCGCGGCGCGCCGGGACGGACGAGCACGCGGCCGGCGCGTTCGCCGGTGAACCGGCCGTCGCGGATGGCGGGGCGGCCGTTGACCAGCACGTGCACCATGCCCTCGGCCAGCTGTTGCGGTTTCTCGTAAGTGGCGAGGTCGCGCACGCGCGCGGCGTCGAACACGACGATGTCCGCCCACTGGCCGGGTTGGAGGCGGCCGCGATCGCGCAGGCGGAAGGCGTTCGCCGGCAGGCCGGTCATCGAGTGGATGGCCTGCTCGAGCGTGATGGTGCCGCGCTCGAAGACGTGGCGGCGGATCTTGCGCGGGAACGTGCCGTAGGAGCGTGGATGCGGCACGCCTTCGCCGGGCGCTTCGAGCGACCCGTCGGAGGCGGTCATCGTCCACGGCTGTTGCATGAAGCGCGCGATGTCCTCCTCGGCCATGGCGAACATCACGACGGCGGCCCCGCCGCCGCGGATCATCCGCACGGCCATCTCCACGGGGCTCACGCCGGCCTCGGCGGCGATGTCGTCGAGGCGGCGGCCCTCGAAGCGCGGCTCGGGTTCGAAGCGGCGGATCTGCATGTTCGCGGCGCCGTTGCGCTTCGCGAGATTCGCCTCCATGCCGGCGCGGATGGCCGGGCCTTCCACCGGGTCGTCGAGGCGGCGGAGCAACGCCGTCCGGCCGCCGGCCTGCGCGGCGGGCGGCACGAGCGCGGCGGTGATGCTGGTGGAGCCGGCGTCGTAGGGATATTGGTCGGCGTAGATTTCCAATCCGGCGGCGCGGGCGGCGTCGATGCGGGCGACAATGTCGGCGGAGGCGCCCCAGACGTCCGGGCCGAGCGCCTTGAGGTGCGTGACGACGCCGGTGACGCCGGACTGGCGCGACACCTCGATCAATTCGTCCACGGCGGCGCGCAGGCCGATGCCGAAGTTGCCCTCGTCGCGGATGTGGCTGCTGTGAAAACCATCGACCTCGGCCACGGGGCGGGCGAGCGCGACGAGTTCGTCGGTCGTGGCGTAGCTGCCGGGCGTGTAATAGGGGCCGCTGGACAAACCGAAGGCGCCGGCGTCGAGCGCATCGCGCACCAGCTGCGTCATGCGGGCGAGCTCGGCGTCGGTCGGGGCGCGGTTTTCCATCTCCATGACCGCGAGGCGCACGGCGTTGTGGCCGATCAGCTGCGCGACATTGACGCCCGGGCCGTGGCGTTCGAGCGCGGTGCGTTGCACGCGGAGATCGACGGGGCCGCCGCCATCGGGGTTGACGAAGATCGTGGTCACGCCCTGCGCGAGCTGCGGCTCGGCGGCGGCGAGGCTCGCTTTCGCGAGCGCGGGGCCGGCGTGCGAATGGCCGTCAATGAAGCCCGGCGCGACGTAGAGGCCGGTGGCGTCGATCTCTTCGTGGGCGGTGCGGCCGGCGAGCGGCTCGACGGCGACGATGCGGCCGTCGCGGATGCCGATGTCGGCGCGGAACCACGGTGCGCCGCTGCCGTCGAGCACACGACCGTGGCGGATGATGAGGTCGAATTCCGGGGCCGCAGGAGCGGCCTGGCCGCTGATGGCGACTACGAGGGAGAACAGGGCAGGCAGCAGACGACGCACGCGCATGATAGGAAAATTTTTCAGCAACCCTGATGCCGCGCGACGTTTTTCACCCGCGCGGCGAAAGATGCGCAAGGGTGCTTACGTGGTTTGACGGATGCGGCGCGCGGGCGGCGTTGCATCCTACTCCTTCCGCTGGGGCGACGGTTCAGTAGCCGGCGGCGGCGTTGGTGCGGCGGGGGTCGGCCCAGCCGCGCTTCACGCCGCCGGGGAGGAACTCGATGGCGTTGACGCCGCCGAAGTGCTCCGGGTCTTCTTCGATGCGTGGATTCCAACCGAGCTGGCGCAGCGCTTCCGCTGTGGACACGGGCAGGGAATACTCGAACTCGAGCTTGTTGCGGGCGTCGTCGGTGGAGGCGGGGCGCACGACGTGGAAGCGCGTGTCGCCGATCGCCTCGCCCAAGGGGCGGTTGAACGCGAGGTAATCGAGCAACACCTGCAGCACACCGACCGGGATGCGTTGCCCGCCGGGCACGCCGACGGCGAGGACGGGCTCGCCGCCGCGCAGGACGAGCGTCGGCGAGGTGGTGCTGCGTCCGCGCCGGCCGGGCGCCACGTAGTTGGGCGACTTGCGGTCGCCGTAGGTGAGGGAGTTCATCCAGTTGTTCAGCACCACGCCGGTGCCGTGAGCGACGATGCCGGAGCCGAAATGGTAGCCGGTGGACTGCGTGATGCAGGCGATGTTGCCCTCCGCGTCGGCCACGGCGAAGTGCGTCGTGGAACTGGCCTGCCCCTCGTCTTCCATCGCGGTGGAGACGTGGACCAACGGGCGGCCGGGCGTGGTGAGCGCGCCGCGCAGGAGTGCGGTCGTCTCGGGTCCGGTGAGCCGGCGGTAACGCTCCCAGGTGTCGGGCACGTCGCCGATCTCGGCCTGCACGAGCGGATAGAGGCGTTGCACGACGCGGGCCACGCGATCGAGGTTGCGCGGATCGCGGAGCGTCTCGCCGGGCCAGGTCGTGCCTTCGAGCGCCTGCATGGCGAGCTGGATGATCGTGCCGCCGCTGAAGGGCGGGGGACTGGTGAAAATCTCCGCGTCGCCCCATGTGAAACGCGCGGCCTCGGAGAACGTCGCGCGATACTGCGCGAGGTCCTCGAGCGTCATCGTGCCGCCGCCGGCGCGCACGGAGGCGACGATCGCTTCGGCCACGGGGCCGCGGTAGAAGCCTTCCGGACCTTTTTGCGCGAAGAGCTCGAGCGTGGCGGCGAGATCGGGGTTGGGCAGGCGCGCGCCGGCGGCGGGCAGTTTGCCGCCGGGGAGATAGAGCCGGCCGATCTCGGCGAAACGCCGGAGTTTCTTCTCCTGGGTTTGGAAGAATTTGACCGAGAGCGGCAGCACGAGGAAGCCCTCGCGCGCGAGCTTGATGGCTGGGCGGGCGTTGTCGGCCCACGGCAACCGGCCCCAGCGTTGATGCGCGTCATGCAGCGCGGCGGGCAGGCCGGGCACGCAGACCGCGGTGGCGCCGATGGAGCGGCCCGCGCTCGGGAGCTTGCGGTAGGCGTCGACATCGAGCGCGCGGCTCACCGCCTCGACGCCGTGCACGACCGAGACGCGCTTCGTCGCGGCCTCGTAATAGACGATGACGATGCGGCCGCCGAGGCCCGAGCCGTAGGGCTCCGCCACCCCGAGCGCCAGCGAGACGGCGACGGCGGCATCCATCGCCGAGCCGCCCGCGCGCAGCATCTGCACGCCGGCGTCGGCCGCTTGCGGATGGCCGGCGACGACCATGCCGTGCGCGGCATCGACGGGTTCCAGCCGGTGCGTGGCCGCGGCGCGGAGCGCCACGGGCAGCGTGGTGGAGAAAATGACAACGCCGGCAAGGGCGACGCGGGGCAGGACGGCGAGGAGGCTCATGGGAAAAGGCGCGGGAGGGTGACCGGTTGAAAGCTTAGCAATGTGCATGCCACGGCGCAATGCGTTCATGCCTCGCGCCGCGTGGGCGCACCGGCGCCCGCTCAGCGAAACGCCTGCGGATCGAGCCCGTGGCGGCGCACGAGGCGGAAATAGTGCGAGCGGTCCGTGCCCGCGAGCGCGGCCGCCCGCGACATGTTGCCGCGGGCCTGGCGCAGGGTGCGCTCGAGGTAATCCTTCTCGAACGCCGCGCGCGCTTCCACCAGCGGCAGCAGCGGGGCGTGCTCGCCGACGAGCGACGGCCGCGTGGTGTGGAAAATCTTCGGTGGCAGCGCGGCGACGTCGATGATCTCGCCTGCGTGCAGCACGGCGAGCCGCTCGACGAAATGCTCCAACTCGCGGACGTTGCCCGGCCAGGGGTAACGCTGCATCCAGTCGAGCGCCTCCGCCGTGAAGCGCTTCGGCGCGGCGCCCGGCGCGGCGAAGCGCCGGAGGAAATGCTCCGCGAGCAACGGCACGTCGCCGGCGCGCTTGCGCAGCGGCGGCAGCGTGATGCTGATCACGTGCAGCCGGTAGAAGAGATCCTCGCGGAAGCGCCCCTCTTCGGCCTCCTTCTGCAGGTCGCGGTTGGTGGCGGCGATGACCCGCGCGCGGGATTGCAGCGTGGCGGAGCCGCCGACGCGGCTGAAGCGTCCGCTTTGCAGCACGCGCAGGAGCTTCGCCTGCACGGCGTAGCTGGTCTCGCCGATCTCGTCGAGGAACAGCGTGCCGGCGCCCGCCTCCTCGAAGCGTCCCTGCCGGCGCTCGGTCGCGCCGGTGAACGCACCGCGCTCGTGCCCGAAGAGTTCGCTCTCGAGCAGGTTCTCGGGGATGGCGGCGCAGTTGACCTCGACGAACGGCTCCCGGTGGCGCGGGCTCGCGGCGTGCAGCGCCTGCGCGATCAGCTGCTTGCCCGTGCCCGTCTCGCCGAGGATGAGCACGCGGCTGTCGCTGCGCGCCACGGCCTCCACCATGTCGAAGATGGCTTTCATCTCCGGCGCCTGCGTGATGTAGGTCGCCGGCGCGGGCAGCGGCTCGGCCACGCGGGCCTCGCTCGCGGCGAAGATCTTCTGCACGCGCGCGCGCAGCTCCGCCGGCGCGACGGGCCGGTCCATGTAGTCCGAGGCGCCGAGCCGCGTGGCCTCGATGGCGGTCGTCTCGTTGCCCCGGGCCGTGAGCATCAGGATCGGCACGGGGTTGCCCTGGCCGCGGATGCGGCGGATGACGTCGAAGCCGCTCAGTTCCTTCATCGCGAGGCCGGTGATCACGAGGTCGTAGTCGGCGCGGTTCGTCCGCAACAGCCGCACGGCGCGCAGCGGGCTCGTGCAGATCGCGACGCTTTCGCAGACTGGTCGCACGGCGGCGCGGAGTTCCTGACAAAGCGGGGCGAGATCGTCGACGATCAGGACACGGCGGGGCATGGTTGCCGTATCCACAACGCCCGGATGCCGTTTGGCAACACCGCGGACGGCCGGTGACGGGGTTCGCCCGCCCATCGCCCGCGGCGGTGCCTTACGACGCAACGCGGGGTTGACGACGCGCCCGCCGCGACTTTGGCTGCCCCTGCCTGTAGGGGTGTCCTCCGCGGAGGGCTGAGATTGCGGCACGACCGGCTGCTCGACCCTTGGAACCTGAACGGATCATGCCGACGAAGGAAACAGCAGGCGCCGCGATGAGCGCCAAGGGGTTGCTTCGGAGCGGCGCCCCTTCAACGGGAGTCCGATTTGGGTCGGGCATCCAACAACGATGCAACTCCCGACACGAATCCTCTCCATCACGCTCGCGCTGACGGCCCTCGCCGCCGCGCGCGCCCAGACCGGCGCCCCGCGCCCCGTGGACGCGCCGCCGGCCGCTCCTCCCGCCGCAGGCGACTCGTCGCCCGACCTCGTCCGTCTCGCGCCGCTGCGCGTGACGGCCGATCTCTGGGAAACCCCGCTCGACCGCATCCCGGCCAGCGTCTCCGTCTATGACGAGAACGCGCTGCGCGCCGCCTCCGTGCGGCACTTCGGCGATCTCGTCGACCAGATCCCGAACCTCACGTGGACCGGCGGCACGTCGCGCCCGCGTTATTTCCAGATCCGCGGCATCGGCGAGAACTCGCAATTCGAAGGCGAGACGCCCGATTCGACCGTGCGCTTCGTCGTCGACGACCTCGACTTCACCGGCCTCGGCACGCTCGGCAGCACTTTCGACGTGCGCCAAGTCGAGGTGTTACGCGGCCCGCAGGCCGGCGCCTTCGGGGCCAACGCCGCCGGCGGCGTCGTGCGTCTCGTGAGCCACGCGCCCACGCCTTACTGGACCGGCCAGGTCGAAGTCTCGGCCGGCGGCGACGACCTGCGCTCCGGCGCCGTCGCGCTCGGCGGCCCGCTCCTCTCCGCCACACCCGATAAGTTGATGATGCGCCTTGCTGTGCAGCAGCACCGCAGCGACGGCTTCCGCCGCAACCTCACGCTCGATCGCGACACGAACGCGCGCGACGAACTCACCGCGCGCCTGCGCCTGACCTTCAACCCGAACGACGCCTGGCGCTGGGAGGCGGCGGTGCTGTTCTCCGATTTCGCCAACGGCTACGACGAGTTCGCGCTCGATAACAACGGCGAGTTCACCTTCAGCGATCAGCCCGGCCGCGACGAGCAGCGCTCCACCGCCGCCAGCCTCCGCGGCACCTACCGCGGATGGAGCGGTGTCCGCCTCAGCACGGTGACGAGCGCCGCGTGGATCGACTCCGCCTACAGCTACGACGACGACTGGACCGCGGCCTCCTACGAGGGATTCAGCGACCTCAACCGCGACCGCACGGCGTGGAACCAGGAACTGCGCCTCGACTCCGAGCCCGGCGTGCGCGCCCTCGGCTGGATCGACCGCTGGACGCTCGGGGCGTTCTTCGCCCGCATCGACGAGACGAGCGCCTACACCAACGAGGACCCCGGCAACATCCGCGGCCTGCGCACGGCCTACGTCTCCGACAACGCCGCGCTCTTCGGCCAGATCGCGCACGACTTCACGCCGCGCACGCGCGCGATCCTCGGCCTGCGCGCCGAGCACATCGACCTGCACGGCACCGGCACGAAAACGCGTTACCGCAAGGGACCGGGCACGTTCGATCCCGTGGTGGTCACGCAGCCGAGCTTCGACGACACGCTTGTCGGCGGCAAGCTCACGCTCGAGCACGCGCTGACGGAGCGGCACCACGCGTTCGCCTCCGTGACGCGCGGCTACAAGGCCGGCGGCATCAACGTCGACGCGCGCATCGACACCGCCGTCGACCCGCTGACCTACGCCACCGAGACGCTCTGGAACTACGAGCTCGGCCTCCGCGGCCACTGGCTCGAGCAACGTCTCACGGGCGAGTTCACGGTCTTCCACCTCGAGCGCCGCGACACGCAGGTGCGCGATTCCGCCGGTTTCGGCGGCAGCTACCGTTTCTTCACCGACAACGCCGCGGCCGCACACGTCACCGGCCTCGAGGCCTCGGGCAGCTTCGCGCTCACGCGCGCGTGGACGCTGCACGGCACACTCGCGCTGATGGACTCCGAGCTGGAGGCCGCGACGATCTCCAACGGCAACCCCGTCGGCGGCCGTCGCCTCGCCAACACGCCGCGCTACGGCTACACGCTCGGCGCGCGCTACCGCGCGGAGCAGGGCTTCTTCGGCAGCGCGGAACTGGTCGCGCGTGGGCAGCAGTTCGACTCGAACAACCAGAACGAGGCGCGCCGCCCGTTCCAAGTCATCAACGCCACGCTCGGCTACGCGTGGGGCGATTGGACGATCACGGTCTGGGCGCGCAACCTGCTCGACGAGGAATACGACAAGCGCGTCTATTTCTTCGGCAACGAAGATCCGAACTACATCGAGACCCGCTACGAGAACCGCGCCGACCCGCGCCAGATCGGCGTGACGGCGGCGTGGCGTTGGTGAATGCACCGGCCGCGCGACGGGGAAAAGCCGCGCGGCTGCGTTCGTGCGATCAGCGGGCTTCGATCCGAACTTTGGCGGGAGCGAGGCCCTCGCTCTCGACGCGGAGCGTGATCTCGCCGCCCGCGCCGGCGTGCGGACGCACGATCGCGAGCGCGAGGCCGTTGAAGGCGTTGCGCTCGGCGCTGCCGAAGGCGCGGTGATCGGTCGCGTCGCCGTTGTCGGTGGCGACGAGATCGGCCGGACCGGTGACGGAGAATTTCAGGAGCGGCTTCGTGCGCGGGACCATCCGGCCGTGCGCGTCGACGATCTCGACCTTCACGAACGCGAGGTCGCTGCCGTCGGCGCGCAGTTGCGCGCGGTCGCTCGTGGCGCGCAGCGCCGTGGCGGCGCCGGTGGTGCGCTGGACGGCTTCGGCCCAGGGCTGGCCGTTCTTGTAGGTGACGACCTTCAACTCGCCGGGTTCGTAGACGGTGTCGTCCCAGCGGAAACGGTATTCGAGCGGGCCGCGCTTTTTTCGGCCGAGCGAGCGGCCGTTGAGGAAGAGCTCGGCCTCGTCGCCGCTGCTGTAAACGTGCACGGGTGTGACTTGGCCGATGCGCTCGGGCCAGTTCCAGTGCGGCAGGAGGTGCGCCATTGGCAGATCGGGCCGCCAGCGGGCCTGGTAGATATAGTAGCGGTCCTTCGGAAAACCGGCGAGGTCGACGATGCCGAAGTAGCTGCTGCGCGAGGGCACGCGAATCTTGCCGAGCGCGGCGAGTTCCGCGGCGATGCGCGCCTGCTGCTCGGGCGAGCTGAAGTTGAGCAGGTTGGTGGTGTCGCGGTTGAAGGGCGTGGGCTCGCCGAGGTAGTCGAAGCCGGTCCACACGAACTCGCCGAGCGCGCCCGGGTGTTCGTCGAGCGCCTTCCACTCGACGTCCGGCGGCCAGGCCCAGGGCGGGGCGGTGAGATCATAGCTGCTGACTTGGAAATCCTGCGCGCCGTCGGCCTTCGTCTTGGGCAACGGGAAGAAATACTCGCCGCGCGAGCTGACGGTGGAGGCCGTCTCCGCGCCCATGAACACGAGGTGCGGGTGGCGGGCGCTGAAGCGGGCGTATTCGGCGGGCTTGTAGTTGAAGCCCACGATGTCGAGCACCTGCTCGAAACCGGAATAGGCGGCGCGGACGCTGTTCATGCCGGCCGTGATCGCGCGGGTGCGGTCCTCCTCGCGGACGATGGCGGCGAGGTGCGCGGCGAGTTTCCAGCCCTCGGGGTCGTTGAGTTCCACGACCTCGTTGCCGATGCTCCACTGGATGACGCTCGGGTGGTTGCGGTCGCGGCGGATCATGGCGCGGATGTCGCGCTCGTGCCAGTCGTCGAAGAGGCGGCTGTAGTCGTCGGGCTTCTTGCCCGCGCGCCACGCGTCGAACGGCTCCACCATGACGAGGAAGCCCATGCGGTCGCAGAGCTCGAGCAGCTCGGGCGCGGGCGGGTTGTGCGAGGTGCGGATGGCATTGGCGCCCATCGCTTGGAGAATCTCCAGTTGGCGTTCCATCGCGCGGACGTTGAAGGCGGCGCCGAGCGCGCCGAGATCGTGGTGCAGGCAGACGCCGCGGAGCGGGACGTGCCGGCCGTTGAGCAGGAACCCGCGCTCCGCGTCGATCGCGAGGGTGCGGATGCCGAACGGCGTGGTGACGACGTCGGCCAAGGCGCCATCGCGGAGCACGCGCACCTCGGCGACGTAGCGGTGGCGCGCCTCGAGGCTCCAGAGCCGCGGCGCGTCGAGCTCCAGGGTCACCGCGGCGTGGGCGGAGCGACCGGCGGGCAGGGCGACGGGCGGCGCCTCGGCCTGCGCCAACGCCGGGCCGGTGGCTCGGCCGGCGGCGTCGGCGGCGAAGAGAGCGACCTGGGCCCGCAGGTCGGCCTTGGCGGTGGAGGCGTTGTCGAGCGTGACCGCGACGTGCACGAGCGCGGACTCGGCGGTGACCTGCGGCGTGGTGACGTGCACGCCCCAATGCGCGACGGCGGTGGGAGCGGTTTTCGTCAGCCAGACGTGGCGGTAGAGACCGGAGCCCGGATACCAACGCGAGGACTCGGCGGGGTTGTGCAGGCGGATCGCGATGACGTTGTCCGCGCCGGGGCGGAGATAGGGCGTGAGGTCCACGCGCCACGACGAATAGCCGTAGGCCCAGCCGCCCGCGAGGTGGCCGTTGCACCACACGAGCGCGTAGGCCATGGCGCCGTCGACCTCGAGGTGGATGCGGCGACCGGCATCGCTCGCGGGGAGGGGAAATTTCTTCCGATACCAGCCGGTGCCGGCCCACGGGAGTTTGCCGGTGGGGCCGGGCAGGTCCTGGTCGAACGCGGACTCGACGCCCCAATCATGCGGGAGCGTGAGCGAGCGCCAAGCGGCGTCGTCGAACTCGGGCTTGGCGAAGGTGATCCATTTCAGGTCGGGTGCG
>JAMPXH010000009.1 GCA_023701285.1 Candidatus Didemnitutus sp. | reverse complement strand
TCGTGGGACATCGACGCGCAGGGCATCTACAGCGCCGCCGCGCACCTCTGGCTCGGCTTCGTCGGCATCGGCGGCGTGCTGGCTTTCACCAGCCTGCTCATCTTCGTGCTCCTCTGCGTGGGCACGCTGCTCTTCGGCAAGAAGACCGAAGGCCGCCCGATGGCCGACTGGGGCACCGTGCAGCCGCTCGCCGGTTTCAAGGACGGCTCACTCGCCCACGACCACTACGCGACCAAGGGCACGATCATCCTCACCCTCGTGTTCCTCGGCTGCTTCGCGGTCTATTACTTCGCCAATTGGAAGGCGCTGGCCGACGTCTGGCCCGTGCGTTGAGCGGATTTTTCTCAGCCTAGTGCTCGCGGGGCGGCGGGTCGACCGCCGTCCCGCTTGTTTTCGAATCCAATCTGACTCATGGGGCCGGCGTTCGTCGCCGGCCCTACCCACGTTCCCAACCCCTCCCGCCCCTCGGATTCACCGCTCACTGCTCATCGCTCAGTGCGCCCTTCCCGATCATGCTCGCTCCCGCCCACTCTCCCGCTTCGCCACCGCTCGGCCGCGCCAGCGCCGTCGCCCGTGCCGGACAGTTTTTCACCGGCGCGGGCCTGATGGTCTTTCTCGTGACCGCGCTCGCCGCCTACGAGGTGTTTCTCCTCTTCACGATTTTCTGGCCGCTCGAAAGCGGCTGGCTCGGCGGCTTCGTGCGCGATTTCCAGCTTTGGTGCTACAACCTCGACCCGCGCACCGGCGGCATGTCGTGGACCGCCGTGAGCGTCATGCTGATCGAGCCGCTCTTCGTCGTCGGCGTGGCGGTCGTGCTCTGGCGCTCGACACTCTTGGAACTGCGCCACGCACACACCTGGCGCCGGCACGCCGGTGCCGCGACCGCAGCACTGCTCGTCATCGCCGGTGCCATCGCCGGCCTTGTCGCCTACGCGCAAACCGAGGTGCGGGCGGCGGAGGCGTTGCCGCCTTTCCCCGGTGAGCGCATCCGCGTTGCCCTCGAAATTCCCGATGTGGCGCTCATCGATCAGAAGGGCGCTCCCTTCCGCTTTTCCGACCTGCACGGCGAGGTCATCCTCGTCACCGGCATCTATGCCGCGTGCACCACCGCCTGCCCCGAAATCATCAAGGAAACGCGCGCCCTGCTCGCGGACCTGCCGGCGGACGAGCGCGCTGGCGTGCGCGTCGTGGCGCTGACGCTCAATCCCGAATACGAGACGGCCGAACTGATGGACCTCATGGCGCAGAGCCAGGGCTTCACGCATCCGGAATTCCGCTACGTCAACACCGCGCGCCCGGCCGACATGCTCGACCTGCTGTCGCGCCTGCAATTCTCCCGCGTCCGCAATCCCGAAACGGGCGTCATCGAGCACGTGAATCTCTTCCTCCTCGTCGACCGCCGCGGCCAGATCGCCTACCGCTTCACGCTCGAGCCTCGCCACCGCGCCTGGCTCCGCGCCGCCCTTGGTTCCCTCCTCGCCGAATCTCGATGATCGCCCGCGCCACGTGCTCCCAAAGTAACCTATTAGGTTACCATTTTCACCGAACTTTCGCCGTGATACGAGTGACGCGAGTGCTGCTTGGTAACCTAATAGGTTACCTTTGGGACGTCGACCCGCGCGGTGTGGACCGATGCGTTGTGGAGGCAACCGGACACGGAGCGAAGCATCCACTTCAGGCGAGGAACGAGGGCGGGCGGAGGAATTGCCGATGAGCGGGCATCATCATCCGGAACCGGATTGCGAGACGCTGGCGGATACGCTCGGGCCGGGCGGCGAGCCGATCAGCGCACCCACCGCACCTTTACCGGCGACGCGCGGGACGCGGGTTCTCGCTTGGGCGGAGCGGCTTTTCGTGCGCGCGGACGCGTGGGTCGAACGGGCGTTGCCACGCGACTACAACCCGCTGGCCCAACTCGGGGCGGCCGCCAATGCCGCGCTGCTGCTCGCGACCGTCTCGGGCGTGCTGATGCTGTTCTGGTATTCCCCGAGCGTGCATCAGGCGTGGAGTTCTCTCGCCGAACTCGGCCCGCGCTCGATCGGCGGCGTGCTACGCAGCGTGCATCGCTACGCCTCTGATTTAGCGATGCTGTTCATCCTAGGGCACGCGGTGCGCGCGTTCGTTGCGCGTAAATTCCCCGGAGCGCGCTGGCTGGCCTGGGTCAGCGGCGTGCTGTTGCTGGCGCTGGTGTGGTTCATCGGCTGGACCGGCTACTGGCTGGTGTGGGACGTCCGGGCGCAGTGGGTCGCGCTCGACACGATGAAGGCCGTCGACGTGCTCCCGATCTTCGGCGAGCCAATGGGCCGGCTGTTCGCGGCCAACCACACGGTGCCGTCGCTGCTCTTCTTCGTCGTCTTCTTTCTCCACATGGTGCTGCCGCTGGCGATCGCGGCCGGGCTTTGCCTGCATCTGGCGCGGTTGAGCCGCACGAAGCTGCTGCCGGTGGCGCGCTTCTCGGTCTGGCTGACCGTGGCCACTGTGCTCGTCGCGCTGATCGTGCCGGCGGATGTCGCGGCGCCGGCCGACATGGCGCTCAAGCCGCAGGCCTTCACGATGGACTGGTGGTATCTCTGGCCGCTGACGCTCTCCGCCCGTCTCTCGGGCGCGGGAGTCTGGCTGGCCGCCGGGTCGTTCCTGCTCGTGCTCGCAACCGTGCCATGGTGGCTGGGCCGGCGGCGCGCGCGGGCGAGCTATCAGGCGACGGTAAACACGTCGCGCTGCTTCTCGTGCACGCAATGCGCGCAGGCTTGTCCGTTCGGTGCGATCACGATGGTGACGCGCACCGATGGGAAACCTTTCCCTTCCCAAGCCCAGGTCGATCCGGACCGTTGCGTCGGCTGCGGCATCTGCACCGGATCGTGCGACACGCAGGCGATCGGCATGGCGTGGTTCGACGCCCGCCGCGTGACGCGGGAGTTGCAGGATTACGTCAGCGGGGAAGTCGCAGGCGGCAAGGCCCCGGCGCTGGCTTTGGTCTGCTCGCAAGCCGACGGCGGGTGGGATTTCTTTCAGGCGGCAGCTTGGCGCGCGCGCTTGCCGGGCTATGAGGTGCGGCCGGTGCCTTCCTCGGGCTGGGTCGAACCGAAGGTGATCGAGTCGCTCATCGCGAAAGGCGCCCGCGCGGTGCTCGTCGTGAGCACCGTGAACAGCGATCCGTTCTGCCGCGAAGGCGATGCGTGGCTGCCGCTCCGGCTCCGCGGCGAACGCGAACCGCATTTCCGGCCGAATCGCGCCGATCCGCGCAAGACGGCGCATGTGCGCTACGATCCGACGCGCCCCGGCGATCTCACCCGCGCCGCGGCACGCCTGTGGCAAGGCGAGCCGTCGCCGTCAGCGACGCGTCCCACGCGTTTCCGCCTGCTCGCCGCCGCGGCGGGGCTCACGGTGTTGCTGTTCGCAGGCTTGATCTGGGTGAGCGACGCGCCCTTCCGCCATCCGACGGCGCCGGTGCCGGAGCTCGTGTTCAGTTTCCGCGCGTATGGCGATTGGCTCGATGCCACGACGCAGGCGGCCGCGGATGATCGGCCCGTGCACATGCGCGCGACGATGCACACCAACCGGTCGCGTGCGCCCGTCACCGTGCGGCTCGAACTCGACGGGCAAGCGGAGGAACATGTGTTCCGGCCCAAGGGCTTCAAATCCGACGGAGCCTCCATCGGCGAGTTGCGGCGTCCGCTCGCGGTCGGCGCGCATACCCTGAGCTTGAGCGTGAGCACGGCTCCGGGCGCGGAAAGCGCCGCGCAGGTGTGGGATGGGACATTTACGGCCGAACCCGGACGGCTGGTGGTCATCTCTTTCGAGCCGGGGACGGGTTTCCGCCGCGAACCCTGAATTGCGCACGCAGAGCGGGTTTGCATGATGGGAATCAAGGTTTTCCTCCCGCTTCTCTGCTAACCTGTCCCTGTTTCCGCTCCTTCGCCATGAAACCCAAGACTTTCAAGACCTTCGACGTGCGTCCGCATCTGGCCGCCGGCAACGAACCCTTCCCCCTCATCCGCGAGCGCGTCGATGCGCTGGAGGCCGGCCAGGGTCTCACGGTCGTCGCGCCCTTTCTGCCCGCCCCGCTGGTCGAGCTGCTGCAAAGCGAAGGCTATTCCACGACGATGGAGCGCCGCGCCGACGGCGCATGGGCGGTGAATTTCTGGAGAGACTGACCGTGAGCGTCGGCGCCTCCTGCGCGTTCCTGCGCTCCCCACTGTGCAACTGAAAACCTTTTCCCACCATGTCCTCCTCCGCCCTGCTCGCTCCTGAAACCAGTGGCACCTGCCCGCTGCAAATCCCCGTCGACCGCGTGGCCCACGGCATCGTCAGCCAGGCGCTGCTCACGGCCCCCGGGCTGCGTGCGACGCTGTTCAAGTTCGCGCCGGGCCAGGAACTCTCGGAGCACACGAGCAGTGCCCGCGTGCTCGTGCAGGTGATGAGCGGACGTTGCGAGTTCACCATCGACGGCCAGCCGCGCGTGCTCACGCCGGGCGAATTGCTGCACATGCCGCCCAAGGCTCCTCACGCCGTGCGCGCGCTCGATGAGCTGACGCTGCTCGTCATCCAAGCCACGCCGCCCGCGCCGGGCTGTGGCTGGGGGGCCGGCCGGACGCGGCCTCACTGCGCCGGGCGATCCAGCTGGCAGAGGCGGGCGAAGGCGCCCAGATCACGCCGCGCCAGCGCCGTGACCACGCGTTTCACCTCCGCGAATTCGCGGTCACGCACCTCCGCCGGCAAGGGTGCGCGCTCGGCCTGCACGAGCACCAGCGCCTCCAGCACCGCTTGCTCGCCGGCCCGGTAATAGGCCTGCAATGGATGACGGCCGCAGCCGCACTCCTCAGCCTGTTCCTCGGGCAAAGGTTCAGCCGCGCGGAGCGCCGAGAAGATCTCGCGCAGGGAGGCATCGACGCCGAAGACCAACGTATCCGGGTTAGCCAGCGGGCCGGTCGCCTTTTCCAGACGCAGGAAAGCCTCCCAGCGGGCATGGATCTGCGCCCGTCGCGCGCGCAGACGTTGAACGAGTTCCGGTTCCATGGGGTCGCGCATTATCGTCCGTCCGGACGCGGCCGCCTTGATCCAAGTCAAATTCCGGCGCGATTTCCGTTCGTTGCCGCGGTGCCGCGCGCGGTCCGGCCGAGGCGATTTTATGCAAGGAAAACTTGGCGGCGGCACTCCGCTCGCTTAACTGGCAACGATGCCCGTCAGTCCCCGCCCTGCCGATCTCAAGATCACCGGCCTCATTGGGTCGCTCCGTTGCGCGCAGCTCTTCAGCGGCCTGTCGGCCGAGGACCTGACGACGATCGCCGCGTTCACCACGACGGTCGCGCTGCCGAAGGACGCCTACCTGTTCCGCGAAGGAGAGCCGTCCCGCGGCTGCTACATCGTGCAAAGCGGGGCCTTGAACGTCCACCGCGTGAACGCCGCGGGCAAGGAGCAGGTCATCCACGTCTTCCGCTCGGGCGAATCGCTGGCCGAGGCCTCGCTCGCCTCGCCCACGGGCTACCCGGCCAACGCGCGCGCGGTCGAGCCGAGCTCGGTGCTGCTGATCCCCAAGGCTCCGATCCTCGAGCTCATCGGGCAGCGTCCCGACCTCGCGATGCGCATGCTCGGATCGATGAGCGCGCACCTGCGCGTGCTCGTGGGCATGCTGGACGACCTCACGCTGAAGGACGTGGAGACGCGCCTGCTCAACTGGCTCGTGAAACACGGCGCGCAGGCGCGCGGCGGCGTGATCAAGCTCTCCGGCACCAAGCGCGTGCTCGCCGCCGAGCTGGGCACGAGCAGCGAGACGCTCTCGCGGACGCTGGCCCGCCTGCGCACGCAGAAGCTGATCTCCGTGCACGGCAAATCGATCGCGGTGCACCAGCCGCAGGAACTCGCCGCGATGCTGCGCCGGAACCTCGGCGAAGCCTGAAAAGCAAAAGCCGGGCCGCTCGCGCGGACCCGGCGAATGAACAGCGCAGGGGCTGCGGCACGTCAGTTGTTGCCGGCCACCTGCAGCGTGCGCGGGAACAGGATGTTGTTCTCCTTGTGCACGTGGCGGTGCAGATCGGACTCGAACTCGGCCAGTCCGGCGAGCAGCGCGCGGTGCGTGTTGCAGGCGTCCTCGGCCGGCGCGAAGCCGTCCGTCAGCTCCCGCAACCGCGCCACGGCCTGGCCGGCGCTCTCGTGCTCGTCCTCCATCTGGCGGATGGGATTGGCGATGGAGCCGCAGTGAAACTGGTCCGAGGCGCCGCGCTCGATCTGGCGCACGAGCGGGAAGAGGATCTTTTCCTCCTTGTCCATGTGGCTGAACATCTCGGCGGCCAGAGCGAGCGTGGTCTCCGCCACGTCGACGAGCCGCTCGTCGCGCCAGGAATGCTTGCGTGCCACCCGGTCGGCCATCTCGCACAGGCGCGGCAACTCGGCCTTCACGTAGGCGTGGTGCGTGCGCTCGATGTGATCCGCCAGCTCAGTGAGCGAATACGCCGAGACATCGAGCTCGCTGCCGGCCGCGGAGGCCAGCGCATCGACCGAGGCCTGCAACAGCGCCACGACCGAGACGGGATCGAGCCGCAGTTCGGTGCAGACCTGGCGGAGCGGACGCTTGCCGCCGCAGCAGTAGTCGACCTTGAGCTGCTCGAAGACCCGCGCGAGGGTCGGCCAGGCCGCGACGATTTCGCCGACGGTGAGGTCGGCACTGAGAGTTGGTTTCGTGGAGGTTGTTGACATCGTGCCGCGACCTTACCCGCTGCCCGGCCGGTGCGCCTTGAGCTGAATCAAACATTCCTCGCGCCCGCCGCCGGGAGATCAAAGCGGGCAGCGCCCGACGCTTGCCGCGGCAGCGGAGTTCGTGCGAAATGACCACCCGTGCCCGACACCGCGCCCCTGCTCTTCGATTTCCGGCAGCTCACCGTCTACCGCGGCGAGCGCCGCGCGTTGCACGGTCTCGATCTGCAACTCCGTGCCGGCGAGCACCTCGCCATCCTCGGGCCAAATGGATGCGGCAAGTCGACCCTTATCAAGACACTCACGCGGGAGCTCTACCCCGTCACCGACACTCCTGGCTACCGCTTCCGGCTGCTGGGCGAGGAATTTGCCGACATCACTGATTTCAGAAAAACCCTCGGCGTCGTCGCGCTCGATCAGTTGCTCAGGCTGTCCGCCGAGGTCACCGAGCGGACGGTCACCGGGCTCGAATTGGTGTTGTCCGGTTTCTTCGACAGCATCGGCCTGTGGCCGCACATGCATCCGACAGCGAGCCACCGCCGCCGCGCGTGCAGTGTGCTGCGTTTACTCGGCATAGCCCACCTTGCGAAGCGCTCGCTGCGCGAGATGTCGTCCGGCGAACAGCGCCGCTGCTTCATCGGCCGCGCGATCGTGCACGACCCGGCCGCAGTGCTGTTCGACGAACCGACGACCAGCCTCGATCCCGCCGCCGTGATCGAGTTTCGCCGCGTGCTGCGGATGCTTTGCCGTCGCCGCAAGAGTGTCGTGCTCGTCACGCACAACGTCGCGGACCTCGTGCCGGAGATCGACCGGGTGCTGCTGATGCGCGCCGGCGGCATCGTGGCCGACGGGCCGCCACGGCGCGTGCTCAGCTCGGCCTCGTTATCGCGGCTTTTCGGCCAGCCGCTGCGCTTGGTGCGCACGCGCGGGCACTACGATCTCGTCAGTCGCTGAACCGTCGCCGGCAAGTCGGCCAGCGAGCCGAGGTGCGCCGAGGCCGCGGCGGGATCCTCGCCGGTGCGATCGCGGTCGACCCAGATGCGGGCGATATCCATTGCGCGCGCCGGGCCGATGTCGTGGTAGAAACTGCAGGCGGCGTGCACCCAATCCCGCCGCTCCACGCCGCTGACGCGCCAGAAATGCCGGAAGTGCGCGAGCGAGGGTTTGTAATCTTTCACCTCCTCCGCCGTGACGACGAGATCGAACGGCTGGCGAAACCCGCGCTCCGTCTGCGCGAACAGGGCGCGGTCGCAGTTCGTCAGCACGGCGAGTTTCCACCCGGCGGCGCGCAGCTCGGCCAGCGCGGGTTCGACATCGGGGAAGATCGGCTGCGTGGCCCAGTTCTCAGGGAGAGCGTCGAGCGTGGCGACGTTCACGTTCAGGCCGATCTCGCGCGCAGCGCGGGCAACGCCTTCGCAGAGCACCTCGGCGTAGAGCCGGTGCGGGCGCGCCTCCTCGAGTGGACGTTCGAAGCGGTGGTAGGCGGCGACGAGTTCGCCAACACGCTCACCGGCGAGGGGGCGCAGGATGTTCGCAAAACCCATATGCCAGTCGACGAGCGTGCCGAAGCAATCGAAGGTGATCCAGCGGTTGGCCATCGCGTCAGGAAGGTGGACGCGAAGCCGCGGTGCAAGCACGCCGCCTCAGCCTGCTGCTTTCGGTCAGGTCCTGCGCTCAGGCGTCGCGGTGCACGGTGGCGGGCGAAAAGGCGGGCCGGCAGACGGCGATATACTCGGCGCCATCGGCGTGCGGCGTGGAGTAGCGCACCCACTCGCCCTTCGGCGTGTGGACGGCCTGACCGGCTTTGACCGTGAGCGTGCCGGTCTTGGTCTCAACCTGCAGTTCGCCGCGCAGGACGACGGTGTATTCGTCGAACTCGGGCGTCTGACCCGGCTCGACCCAACCGCCCGGACTGCGCATGCGCGCGATGCTGACGGCGTCGGTCTGCGAGTTCACGCGGCCGAAGAATTCCTCGATGAGCTTCGGCTTGTTGCCGGCGGAGGCGATGACGGTGGGTTGGGCGATGAGGTTGGCCATGGGGAAGTTGATTTTGTGGGGCGGGGGCGCCGACGGAGGCTTGGCGATGATGGCGGAGCAACCCCGCCAAGAACATGATGACGCGCTCGATTTAAGGCGGGGTTCGGCGACCCCGCCCTACATTGCTGGAAAACAAAACGCCGCGGATTGCTCCGCGGCGTTGGAAAGGGAACCACTCAATAGCGGTAGTGCTCGGGCTTGTAGGGGCCCTCGACCGGGACGCCGAGATACTTGGCTTGCTCGGGCGAAAGCTTCGTGAGCTTGGCGCCGATCTTTTCCAAGTGCAGGCGGGCGACTTCTTCGTCGAGGTGCTTCGGCAGGCGGTAGACGCCGACCTTGTAGCTGTCCTTGTTCTTCCAGAGATCGAGCTGGGCGAGCGTCTGGTTGGTGAAGGAATTCGACATGACGAACGACGGGTGGCCGGTGGCGCAACCGAGGTTCACGAGGCGGCCTTCGGCGAGCATGTAGATGCTGTTCCCGTTCGGGAACGTATACATGTCGTATTGCGGCTTGATGTTCGTGCGCTTGGCGTCGGAGGCGTTGAGCTTGTCGACTTGGATCTCGTTATCGAAGTGGCCGATGTTGCACACGATCGCCTGATCCTTCATCCGGCGCATGTGCTCGAGGGTGATGATGTCGACGTTGCCGGTGGTGGTGACGTAGATGTCGGCCGTGCCGAGCGTCGACTCGATCGTGTTGACCTCGAAGCCTTCCATCGCGGCTTGGAGAGCGTTGATGGGGTCGATCTCGGTGACGACGACGCGGCAGCCGAAGCCCTTGAGCGAGTGCGCGGAGCCCTTGCCGACGTCGCCGTAACCGCACACGCAAGCGACCTTGCCGGCGATCATGACGTCGGTGGCGCGCTTGAGGCCGTCGGCGAGCGACTCGCGGCAGCCGTAGAGATTGTCGAACTTCGACTTCGTGACCGAGTCGTTGACGTTGATGGCCGGGACGAGCAGCTGGCCCTTCTCGAGCATCTGGTAGAGGCGATGGACGCCGGTGGTCGTCTCCTCGGAGACGCCGCGCCAGTCCTTCACGACGTTGGTCCAGCACTTCGGGTTCTGCGCGTGGACGCGCTTGAGGAGGTTTTTGATGACCTGCTCTTCGTGCGAGGACGAAGGCGAGTCGACCCACTTGTCACCCTGTTCGAGCTGATAACCCTTGTGGATGAGGAGCGTGACGTCGCCGCCGTCGTCGACGACGAGCTGCGGGCCCTGGCCCTGCGGATTCAGGACGGCCTTGAGGGTGCAGTCCCAGTATTCCTCGAGCGTCTCGCCCTTCCAGGCGAAGACCGGCACGCCGGCGGCGGCGATCGCGGAAGCGGCGTGGTCCTGCGTCGAGAAGATGTTGCACGACGCCCAGCGCACGGTGGCGCCGAGTTCGACCAGCGTCTCGATGAGGACGGCGGTCTGGATCGTCATGTGCAGCGAGCCGGTGACGCGCACGCCCTTGAGGGGCTTGGACGGACCGAATTTTTTGCGGACGGACATCAGACCGGGCATCTCGTGCTCGGCGATCTGGATTTCTTTGCGACCCCACTCGGCGAGTGAGATGTCTTTAACGTGGAAGTCAGAATGCGACATGGCAGTGCGGGTTACTTGATGGCGGCGCGGAGTTCGGCGGCCTTGGCGGTGGATTCCCACGGCAGACCCTTCTTGCCGAAATGGCCGTAGTTGGTCGTCTGGCGGTAAATCGGGCGGAGCAAGTCGAGCTGCGCGACGATGTCGGCCGGCTTGAAGGAGAAAACCTTTTGCACGGCATCGGTGATCTGCTCGTCGGAGATGCCGAGCTTGGCCGTGCCGAAAGTCTCGACGCGCACCGACACGGGCTTCGGGTGGCCGATCGCGTAGGCGAATTGGATCTCTGCGTGCGTGGCGAGGCCGGCCGCGACGATGTTCTTCGCGACCCAGCGACCCATGTAGGCGGCCGAGCGGTCAACCTTGGACGGATCCTTGCCCGAGAACGCGCCGCCACCGTGGCGGCCCCAGCCGCCGTAGGTGTCGACAATGATCTTGCGGCCGGTGAGACCGGAATCGCCCTGCGGGCCGCCGATGACGAAGCGGCCGGTGGGGTTGATGAGATACTCGGTGTTCTTCGTCAGCAGCTTGGGGTCGATGACTTTCTTGACGACGTTTTCGATCAGATACTTTTCGATCGTCGCGTGCTTCACCTCGGCGGTGTGCTGGGTGGAGATGACGACGTTCACGACCTCGACGGGCTTGTCGTTCTGGTAGCGAACGGAGACCTGCGTCTTGGCGTCGGGGCGGAGCCAGTTCACGGCGCCGGACTTGCGGACCTTGGTCAGCTCGCGGCCGAGGCGGTGAGCAAACATGATCGGCGTCGGCATGAGCTCAGTGGTCTCGTTGCAGGCGTAACCGAACATGATGCCCTGGTCGCCCGCGCCCTGCTCGGCGGTCTTCTTGCCCTCGGCCTTCTTCGCATCGACGCCCTGGGCGATGTCAGGCGACTGCGCGGTGAGGTAGTTATTGATGAAAACCTTGTCGGCGTGGAACACGTCGTCGTCGTTCACGTAGCCGATATCGCGGATCGCATCGCGGATGACCTTGCCGAGATTGATCGCCTCTTCGAGCGGCTTGGTCGTGCCTTTCTTGGCGTCCTGCAGCTTCGGGATCGTGATCTCGCCGCCGACGACGACGATGTTGGACTTCACGAAGGTCTCGCACGCCACGCGCGCGGTGTGGTCGATCTTCAAGCAAGCATCGAGCACGCTGTCCGAGATGAGGTCAGCGACTTTGTCGGGGTGACCTTCACCGACCGACTCGGAGGAAAAGACGAAGGAGTTTGCCATAGAAGCCCGGTAGGCAACGCACGTCCCCGACGCACAGCAAGTTAAAATATCAACGTATGCGAATTCTATGATACGAGAAGCAGCGCTGCGACATACCTGACTTGCCACCATGCATTTCCGCGCTTCCCTTATAGGCATCTCCCCGCCTTCAGGCGTCCCTCATGAGCACCGATCATGTCATCAACCCTGCCGCTATTGAAGCCCTTCGCGAAGTGGCTCCGGGTGACGGCGGCAAATTCCTGACGGAGCTCGTCGATATTTTTCTCGCGGACACGCCGCCGCGGCTGCGTGAACTGGAGCAGGCGCTCGCGGCCCGCGACGCCAACGCCATGGCGCGCGCAGCGCACAGCATCAAGGGCAGCGCCGGCAATTTCGGCGCGGATCGGGTCGCGCGTTTTGCTGCTGCCGTGGAGTCGGCGGCGAAGACAGGAGACTTCGCCACCGCCGGACAAAATTCCCAGGCACTCGCCGAGGCCTACACCGCGGCGGCCGCCGTGCTGCAGAGCCTGCGCAGCCCATGAGCGCCGGATTGTGGCGCCGGTGGCGCGCAGCGGGCGCGCTGCTGTTTACCGTCTGGGGCGCGGGACCAGCCAACGCGCAACTGCAGTGGGCCTCGGATGTGTTCGAGGGAGAAGTGCGTCCGCTGCAGAAAACACTGCAAGTCGCGTTCTCGTTCCGAAACACCGGCGCCACACCAGTCAACATCCGCCACATCCAGACCAATTGCGATTGCCTCGAGGCACGCGCGGACAAGACAGTTTTCCTCCCCGGCGAAGCCGGTCTGATCGCGGCGCGCTTCGTGGTCGGTGAGCGAACCGGTCCGCACGAGCGCACGATCACCGTGGCGACCGACGACAGCGCCGGGCCGAAAAAACTCACGGTGCGCGTCGAGGTGCCCGCACCGGTGCTCGCCGCTCCGCGCTCGCTCGAGTGGCGCATCGGCGCGGAGCCGCGCGAGCAAGCTGCTCTCCTCGAGGTCGCCGCGGGCCTCTCGATCCGCTTCACGGAAACCTACGTCTCCAACGACACCGTTGCTGCGCGCTTGGAGACGATCGAGGAAGGGCGCCGCTATCGCGTGCTCGTGACTCCGCTCTCCACCGCCGCCGCCGCCAACGCCGCGGTGCGCGCCAAGGGCGTCACGGCCGACGGCGAGGAGTTGGTCGTCAGCGTCTACGCCAACGTGCGTTGAGTCGCGCCGTCTTCACGACGCAATCCACCCGCGCGGCGAGGCTCAGCGGAAATACCCGCGCTGCTTCTCGGAGACCGGCAGTTCCGCCCGCTCCATCACCGCGAGGAGATCTTCCCACGCGTCGCGCTTGATCTTCAGCGCCGGGCCGGACTTCAGGCCTTCCTGACGCAGCAAGTAGGACGGATGATAAGTCGCGCGCAGCGGGATGCCGTCGTAATCATGCCACGCGCCGCGCGCCGCGCCCATCGTCTTGAAACGGTCCGGCCCGAGCAGCCCATCCACCGCAGTCTTGCCGAGCGCAACAAGCACCTTGGGCTGGATGATGCCGATCTGCGCGCGGATGAAGGGCAGGCAGTAGGCCATTTCCTCCTGCGTCGGAGGCCGGTTGCCGGTCTGATAACCATCCGCGCTGCGCGTGCCCATCTCGGGGCGCCAGTTCAGGATGTTGCCGATGTAAACCTGTTCGCGCTCGAGGCCCATCGCCTTGATCATGCGGTTGAGCAACTGTCCCGCGCGACCGACGAAGGGCTCGCCCTGCTCTTCCTCGTCCGCGCCCGGCGCCTCGCCGATGAACATGATCGACGTGTCGAGATTGCCGACGCCGAAGACGACCTGTTTGCCCGGATAGACGCGGGCCAGGCAAGTCGCGTCGTTCAGCACGATCTGGCGCAACGCCTCCCAACGCTCGCGCTTCGTGCCGGGCGGCAACTCAATCGGAGGACGCGGCGGCAAGGCCGGGGCACGCGCCACCTCCGGTGCCGAGCGGACGACCGGTTCCTCGATCGCCGGAGCGTAGCGACGCACTTCTCCCTGCACCGACGCAGACGCAGGGACGGCAGTCCCTTCGCCACCCGCCGGCGCGCTCGCACCGCCGAGCGCCGCGACTTCCCGTTGCGCATGCGCGACCGCCTGCCGCAAGTGCGCGAGGCTGGCGTCAGACACCGCCACCTGACGGCTGCCCTCGCCCTTCAAGCGGCGAAGCTCGTCGGTCAGCGCCAGCAGGTGTTCACGCACGTTCATGCGCCGGGACGGAGACCGCTTGCGAGGAGCTTCTCCACGTATTTGCCGAGCAGGTCGAACTCGAGATTGATGCCGCTGCCCACGCGCTTCTCGTGCAGGTTGGTCGCCGCCATCGTGTGCGGGATGAGCCAGACCGCGAGCGTATCGCCCTCGGTCTCGGCGACGGTGAGCGAGATGCCGTCGAGCGCGATGCTGCCCTTGTAAACGAGGTAGCGGCCGCAGCCCTCGGGCACGCGCACCTTCAGGTAGTGATCCTTCCCGCGCGGCTCGAACACCTCCACGCGTCCCAACGCATCGACGTGTCCGCTGACGAAATGTCCGCCCATCCGCCCGAGCGGCTGCAGACTGCGCTCGAGGTTCACGGCCGAGCCGGGCTGCAACTCGCCAAAACTCGTCAGCCGCTTGGTCTCCTCCAGCACGTCGAAGCCCAGCCGGCCTGCGCCGTGCTCCACCACCGTGAGGCAACAGCCGTTCACGGCGACGCTGTCGCCCAGCTTGACGTCGGCCGGCACGACCTCCGCCGCGATTTGCAGGCGCCACGCCGACTCGCCGCGCGTGAACGCCACCACTTTGCCTACTTCCTCGATGATACCAGTGAACATAATCAATTGAGTTTTACCCGCAGCACTTGCGTCTCTCCTCCGCGCCGCGTGAGCAACACGAATTCGGCGCGCGTCCGGTCGGCCTCGATCGCCGCCAGCAGCTGCGCCGCCGCGGTGAAATCCGCCACGGTCACGCCGTCGATCTCTCGCACCCAGTCGTCGGGCCGCAGACCCGCGGCCGCGACCGGGCTGTTGGGTTTGACAAAATTCACGATCACGCCGCCTTCCTCGCCTGGACCGGCGCGGTGCAGGATGCGGTCCGCCACCACCTGTTCGCGTGCGGTGAAGCCCAGACGCTCGAAATATTTCCGCTCCGCCTCGCGCACCATCTTCGGCTCGTCCGCAACGGCGACGGGCAACTCCAAGCGCGCGCCGTCGCGGAGGACGGTGAAGCGCAGCGTGTCCCCGGGACGCCGTTTCAAGACTTCCTGACCGACGTAGCTGACGACGACGCGATCGGGCTTCAGGCGCGGCAACGGCTGGCCGTCGATCGCGAGCACGATATCGCGATCCTGCAACCCGGCGCGCGCCGCCGGACTGTCGGCGAGGATGTCGCTCACCACGACGCCCGACTGCCGTTCGAGTTGGAGCAGCTTGCCTACTTCCGGATCGACCGGCTGCAGACCGTAGATGCCGAGCCACGACGCGGGCCGGCCGGCCGGTGTAGCGGGCACGCGGTGCAGGAACGGCAGCACTTCCTCTGCGAGCAGCACGACGCTGCTCTCTTCGGCGTTCACGAGCATGATGGGCGCGCCCGCCTGCGTGCGGGAGAAGAGCAGGAAATTCTGGCCGAAGGAATTCAGCGCGAGCCCCGCCAGCTGGCCGTCGGGACCGAAGACCGGCAAGCCGGGCGAAGCCACGTCTTGCGCCGCGAGCGCGGTGCGGTTGGGCAGCCGCGCGACCATCGCCACGCGCGCCGAGAGCACGTAAGGAGCGAAATCCTCGTCCTTGCCGCGCAAACCGATGCCCCACACCTCGTCGCCCAAGGCCGGCACCGCCGCGGTGCCGAAGCGGGTGAGCGGCGAGAGGTGCTCACGCGCCTTCTCTTCCACGCGCAGGAAGTGGAAACCCGACAACGCGTCCTGTCCGAGATAGCTCGCGGCGAAGGACTCGTCCGACTCGGGGCGATACACCTTGAAGTCGCGCAACTGGTCCACCGGCAAGCCGGGCGAGATGCTGGCTCCCGTGATGATGATCGTGCCCTCCGCATCGACCACCGTGCCGGCGGCGGTGACTTGCCGGCGATCGGTCTCGGTCTGGATGGTGAACTCCACCGCGACGACCGCGCGCAACCGCTCCTTGAGCAGGCCGGAGATCTCGAGCGCACCGGCCGTCGTCGCGCCCGCGAGCAGGACGACGAGCGCAGACACGGCGAGCCGCCGGGTGAGACAGGGAAACATTTTCCGCAGCGCAAGGATCATGGTTTGAAAACGTGCAGGGCGATGCGCCGATTGCGTTGGGCTTCGACGAGCACCGGCTCGGGCTTCGCCTCGTAGGCCGTGTGCAATTCCTTCAGCCGCGCGAGATCGTCGGCGGTCTGGCCTGCGACCTTCATGATGATGTCGCCGCGCGCGATGCCGGATTGCGCCGCGGGGTAGCCGGGCTGCACGCCGATCACGAGCATGCCGGAGGAATCGGGGAGCTGGTTCTCGCGCGCGTAGGCGCGGGAGACCTTGCGCACGCTCAGGCCCCATTTCTCGAACGCCCACTCCTCGCCCACGCGGCTCTCCAGTTTCTCGGTGGTGGCGACGAGATCGAGCGTCTGGTTGCCGCGCTTCACCGCGAGGCGCACCGCAGCGTCCACGGGGAGGTTCGCGATCCTGTTCTGGATGGGCGGCAACTGCTCGGGAAAACGACCGTCGAGCTTCGCGCCATCAAGCGTGAGCACGATGTCGCCGGGGCGCAGCCCCGCCCGCGCCGCCGGCGAGCCGACATCGACGCTGTCGACCAGCGTGCCGGTGTTCGCCGCGAGCGAGTAGAAGCGCTCCAAGTCCTGCAACTCGCGGAACCGCAGGCCGAGGTAGCTGCGCGTGACGCTGCCGTGGCGCACCAACGCCTCGGCGACGCGCTGCGCGACGCTCGCGGGGATGGCGAAGCCGAGGTTGTCCGAGCCCATGTAGGTGCGCGAGTTGATGCCGATGATGCGGCCATTCTCCGTCACGAGCGGCCCGCCGCTGTTGCCGGGATTGATCGCGGCGTCGGTTTGCAGCCAGGTGTTGAACAGACCGGTCTCGTAGTGTCCGCGGATCGCGCTCCAGCTCTCGAAGTGGCGGCGCGGATTGGAAATGATGCCACGCGTCACCGTGCGCGTGAGGCCGTGCGGCGTGCCGACGGCGTAAACGGTCTGGCCCGGGTAGAGCTCATCGGAGTCGCCAAAGTCCGCATGGGCGAACGAGAGCTTGCGCGCGCTGACCTCGTCGAGATTGAGGCGGATGACGGCGAGATCGGTCCAGTGATCCCAGCCGACGAGCGAGGCCGAGACGCGCTCGAGGCTGGCGAGCGTGACGGAGATTTCGACGGCCTGCGGGCTCACGACGTGGGCGTTGGTGAGGATCAATCCGTCCTTGGAGATGATGACGCCCGAGCCGATGCCGCTCTCGAAGCGCCTCGTGCCGGCGTCGAAGGTCATCTCGCGCACGTCGATGCGCACCACGGCATCGAGCAGGCGGTTGAAGCCGCGGCTGACCGACGCGTCCGCCAGAGGGCTCCACGCCAGCGCGACCAGCACCACGAGCATCGCCGGGACGATGATTGACGGTGAAGGTGAATGTCGCAAAGTGGCGGGTTTCCCGTGAAGCCCACCGATTGCACCGACTACGACTTTCTCAAGATTGAGCCCCATTGGCAGTCAATCTGGGAGCAGACCCGTCCATTTCGAGCCGAGAATGGCTCGACGAAGCCGAAATATTACGTCCTGGACATGTTCCCCTACCCGTCCGGCGCGGGCCTGCACATCGGCCATCCGGAAGGCTACACGGCGACCGACATCCTCGCCCGCTACAAGCGCGCGAAGGGTTTCAACGTCCTCCATCCGATCGGTTGGGACGCCTTCGGCTTGCCCGCCGAACAGCACGCGGTGAAGACCGGCACGCACCCGGCCTCGAACACGCAGAACAACATCACGAACTTCCGCCGGCAGATCAAAGCCCTCGGCTTCTCCTACGACTGGGAGCGCGAGGTCGACACGACGGACCCGAAATACTTCCGCTGGACGCAGTGGATTTTTCTCCAGCTTTTCAAGAAGGGCCTGGCCTACGTCGACGAGCGTCCGGTCTGGTGGTGTCCTGAACTCCGCACCGTGCTCGCCAACGAGGAAGTCGTCGACGGCAAGAGCGAGGTCGGCGGTTTCCCCGTCGAACGCCGCAATCTCCGCCAATGGGTGCTCCGCATCACCGCCTACGCCGAGCAATTGATCGACGGCCTGAAGGACGTGGACTGGCCCGACTCGACCAAACGCATGCAGGAAGCGTGGATCGGCCGCAGCGAAGGCGCGGAGGTGCTGTTCAAGTTGGAGAACGCCGCGCTCGGCGACCTGAAGATTTTCACGACGCGTCCCGACACGCTCTTCGGCTGCACTTACATGGTGCTCGCGCCCGAACACCCGCTCGTGCCCGGTCTCACGACCGCCGCGCAACGCGACGCCGTGGAAGCCTACCGCAAGGCCACCGCCGCCAAGAGCGACGTCGAGCGCATGTCGGAAGCTGCCAAGGAAAAGACCGGCGTCTTCACCGGCAGCTACGCGATCAATCCCGTCAACGGCGCCAAGGTCCCCGTGTGGATCGCCGACTACGTGCTCATGGGTTACGGCACCGGCGCCATCATGGCCGTGCCCGCGCACGACGAGCGCGATTTCGAGTTCGCCGAGAAATACCAGCTCCCGATCCCGCGCGTCATCGCCGCGCCGGACGGCGACGAGAAACTTCCTTACACGGGCGACGGCCAGTTGATCAACTCGCCCGGCTACGACGGTCTCGATTGGGCCGACGCGAAGAAGAAGATCACGTCCGATCTCGCGTCCAAGGGCATCGGCCAGGCCACGGTGAACTACAAGCTCCGCGACTGGCTCTTCTCGCGCCAGCGTTACTGGGGCGAGCCATTCCCGATCGTGTGGGTGAGCGAAGCCGACTACCGCACCGCCGCCGCGCTGCGCTCCGATCTGCCCGCGCAGCCCGTGACGTTCGTCGAAGACGGCGTCGTGCGCTACGCGCTGCCGCTGCCCGAGGCGGCGCTGCCGCTCACCTTGCCCAACGTGCAATCCTACCTGCCGTCCGGCACCGGCGAGAGCCCGCTCGCCAACGTGCCCGAGTGGCTCGAAGTCTGGTTCGATGCGAAGACGGGCGCCGCGATTCCCGCTGCGCAGCCCAAGCCCGCCGGCGACGCGTGGGTCCGCGGCCGCCGCGAGACGAACACCATGCCGCAATGGGCCGGCTCCTGCTGGTATTACCTGCGTTACCTCGATCCGCAAAACGCGGACACGTTCGCGAGCAAGGACGCGCTCGCCTATTGGGGCGTGCCCGATCTCTACGTCGGCGGCGCCGAGCACGCGGTGTTGCACCTGCTCTACGCACGTTTCTGGCACAAGGTCCTGTTCGACCTCGGCGTCGTGCCGCAGGCCGAGCCGTTCAAGAAACTTTTCCACCAAGGCATCATCCTCGGCGAAGACGGCGTGAAGATGTCCAAGAGCCGCGGCAACGTCGTCAATCCCGACGACATCATCCGCAGCTACGGCGCCGACACGCTGCGTCTCTACCTGATGTTCCTCGGGCCGCTCGAGGCGATGAAACCGTGGAATCCGAAGGGCATAGAGGGCGTGCACCGTTTCCTCCGCAAGTTCTGGCGCGAGTGCATCGGCGAGGACGGGCAACTCAGCGCGCGTGTGTCCGACACCGCCACGCTTTCGCCTGACGCGGAAAAACTCCGGCACGAGACGATCAAGAAAGTCGGCGAAGACATCGAGGGCCTGCGCTTCAACACCGCGATCTCGCAAATGATGATCCTGCTGAATGCGCTGCTGAAGGAGCCGGCGCTGCCGCGCGCCGCGCTGCTCGACTTCACCCGCTTGCTCGCGCCCTTCGCGCCGCATCTCGGCGAAGAGATGTGGCTGCGTTTGGGTCAGAAAGACTGTGTCATGCAGGCTCCCTGGCCCGCCTACGATGCCTCGAAGCTCGTCGCGACCACGATCACCGTCGTCTTTCAGGTCAACGGCAAGCATCGCGGCGATGCGCAGGTGCCGGCGGAATCCACTGAACAAGAACTGATTAAGATCGCGTGGGAACACCCCAAAGTTGTTCCCCACGTCACCGGCAAACAACTCAAGCGCAGCATCTTTGTTAAGGGCAAACTATTGAACTTACTTGTCGGCTAGCCCCTTACGCGTTGGAATGGGGCTGGAATATGGGCTTGAAATAGGGTTTACACCCTATCTAGAACCTGTGCGCATGGTGGTGGTCAAACTCCGCTCCCGTCCTCCCGGTCCCACATGAAAACGCTCCTTCGTCTCGCAGTCCTCGGCACGGTTCTCGCCCTCGCGGCCAGCCCGGCCTTTGCGCAGCGTCAGCTCGGCAAAAAGAAAGGCCCCACCAGCAAGCTCTACCTCGCGGAGACGGTGGGCGAAGGCCGGATCACCACGGAGGGCAAATCCTACGACGCGAAACAAGCCACCGCGTTCGACGCACCCGGCACCGTGATCGAGACCAAGGCCGACTCGCACCAAGCGTTCGTCTACTCGAACGGCACGGGCATGTTTGTGGACGCCAACACGCGCGTCGAAGTCGACCGCTTCGTCCAGGAACCCTTCCGGCCGGACCGCAACTCGATGGAGGTCGAGCCTTCGATTTCCCAGAGCGACGTGTTCGTCGCTCGCGGCTCGGTCGGCATCTGCACCGACCAACTCGTATCGGGATCATCGATGAATTACTCCACGCCGCACGCCGGCGTGAACATCCGCGGCGGCAAGCTCTCCATCTCCACGAGCGACGACGAGACCGTGGTCTACCTGCTCGAGGGTGACGCCACCGTGAAGGGCGGCGGTCGCGACTTGGGCGGCACGCTGCTCCGCGCGGGCGAGCAGGCCACCATCCGTCCCGGTCGCCCCGGCATGCCGCCCACCGTCACCGTCGGCCCCATCGATCGCAAGGTCGTCGCCAGCCTCGACGACAAAGTGAGTGTCGCCTGCAACGCGAAGAAGACCGTCACCTTCGAAACGATCGAACGGGTCTCCGAACGCGGCCTGGATGCTCCGCCAGGAACCATCGACGATGACACCGGTGCCGGCGAGGAGGAGATCGTGGTGCGCCCGACGACGCCTTCCGCGCCTCCGCCCGTCATCACCGTCAGCCCCGACCGTATCACGCCCGGGCAATAATGCGCACGGTCTCCGCCAGCTCCTCCCTGCCCAAGCAATTCCTGGCGCTCGCGCTCGCCGCGCTGCTGCTCGCTCCGCCGAGCGCGTTCGCGCTGCTCAACATCGACGGCACGCGCAACCAGGTCTTCGTGTTTGGCAACGCCACGTTCGCCTACGATTCGAACGTCTTCGCCCAATCGGCGGCGGAAGGCGACTACGTCTTCAGCGCCTCCGTCGGCGTCGAGTTGAAACGTCGCGCCGGCATCATCGCGGTGAACGCGCGCGCCATCTTCGCCTACCAACAGTTCACCGAGTTCACGGACCAGAGCTCGTGGAACCCGAGCTTTAACCTCGAGCTGAACAAGACCACCGGCCGCACCACCGGCGCTCTCACGATCAGCGCCTTCCGCAGCTCCCGCGCCGATGCGGCGGTGAACCTGCGCACGCAGACCTGGAACTTCCCGATCGGCCTGAACGTGAAATACCCGATCAACGACAAGTTCTACCTCACCTCCAACACCAGCTATCTCCAGCGCAGCTTCGTCGCCGAGAATACCGGCCTGCTCGATTACATGGACATCGGCCAGTCCATCGACCTGTTCTACGTCTTCACCAGCAAGCTCGACCTCGTGGCCGGTTACCGCACCCGCATCGGTCACACCGACGTCGGCACCACCACCGACCACAGCTTCAGCTTCGGCGTGATGAACGGACTTCTGCCCAAGGTGAACGGCTCCGTCCGCCTCGCCTACCAGATCCGCGAGACGGAATCCGGCGAGACCTTCGACCAGTTCAGCATCAACACCGGCCTCACGTGGAACGCCACGCGCAAGCTCACTGTGTCGAACTCCATCGGCCGCGACTTCAACACCACCGCCACCGGCATCACCGTCGACTCCATCACCGCCGGCCTGCGCGCGAATTACGTCTTCACCCGCAAATTCCAAGCCGAGGGCGGCGTCGCCTACGGCCGCAACCGCTTCCTCGGCGTCTCCCCGACGCGCCGCGACGATTTCTTCTCCTGGGACCTCGGCGCCACCTACTCCTTCAACGAGCATCTCCGCGTCACCGCCAGCTACAACTACATGAAGAACTGGTCCACGCTCAGCTTCTCCGACTTCGAGCGCTCGGGCTACTCGGTCGACGTCTCCAGCCGCTTCTAAAAACCATCGTCATGAACGCTTCCCGCCTCCTTCTCCTGTTCGCCACACTCTTCGTGGCGGCCTCCGCGTTCGCCCAAAGCGGCAACCCCGCTGACGCCAAGAAGGCCTACGTCCACCGCCTGCAACTCGCCGACCGCGTCCGCGTCGACGTTTATCAGGAGGAAGAACTCACCCGCCTCGCCCGCATCGACGCCCGCGGCATCGTCAACCTCCCGCTCATCGGCGAGCTCACCATCGGCGGCCTCACCGTCGTCGAGGCGCAGGACTTGATCCAGCGCGCTTATCAGGACGGCCGCTTCCTCCGCAACCCGCAGATCACCGTCAGCGTCGAGGAATACGCCCCGCGCGAAGTCTCCATCCAAGGCCAGATCCGCAGCCCCGGCCGCTACACCCTGCCGATCGAGTCCACCTTCACCGTCGTCGAACTCGTCACCAAGGCCGGCGGCATCACCGACATCGGCAAGGGCACCGAAGTCAGCGTCACCCGCGTCATGCCCGACGGCACCAAGCAGGTTTTCAAAGTGGATGTCGACAACGTCATCAAGGGCCGCCGCAGTGCCGGCAAGATCGACGACAACACCCTGCTCCTTCTCCCCGGCGACATCGTCTACGTCCCCGAGCGCCTCATCTGATTCCTCTCATGTCATCCCCTTTAGCCGCCCCTCCGCCTCCCGGCAAACAGCCGCCCTCGCTGCACGGCAATGACGAGCAGGTCGTCGAGCGTCGCACGCTGCGCGATTACTACGTCATCCTCCGGGAGCGGCTCTGGATCGCCCTGCCTGCGGCCCTCGTCGTCGCCCTCGTCGTCGGCTACCTCCAAGCGAAGGAGACCCCGATGTATCGCGCCGCCGCGACGATGCAATTCGAGCGCCCCGAGCGCGTCGTGCTCAACGAGCAGGTCGTCGACTCCTCCGTCCGCTCCGAGGTCGACCTCAACACCTACATCCAGATCCTGCACAGCGGCCGCTTGCGCAGCATGGTCGTGCAATCCCTCACGCCCGAGGAGGTGAAGATCCTGCAGCGTCCCTACCTCCAGGATCTCGCCCCCGGCGCCGTGCCGCCTCCGCCCGCGCAGCTCATCGGCAGCTACACCCCGCTTTCCTTGCGCAACAGTTTTCTCATCAGCATCACGGCCGAGAACCGCGACCCCGACGGCGCCGCCCTCATCGCCAACCGCGTCGTGCAGCAGTTCATGCGCTACCTGATCGAAAACGTCGGCGGCAAGAACGAGTTCGCCGTCGACTACCTCCGCACCCGCGCCGAGGAACTCCGCCAGGAATCCGAAGCCGCCGAGGCTCGCCTCCAGGACTACAAGCGCCGCAACAACCTCGTCTCCCTCTCCGCCAGCGTCGACATCGTCGCCGACCGTCTCCGCTCCATCAACTCGGCCCTCACCTCCGTCCGCCTCGAGCGCCTCAACCTCGACGTGCTCCTCAAGCAGATCGAGCGCATCCAAGCCGAAGGCGGCAACCTGCTCGAAGTCTCCTACATTGCGACCTACGGCAACATCCCCTCGCTCAAGGGCCAGATCGCCGAGCTCAGCAAGCAGCAGTCCATCCTCACCGAGCGCTACCTCGAGCGCCACCCGAAGATGATCGACCTCGCCAACGCGCTCGACGTCCTCAACCAGCAGATGCAGCGCAGCATCGGCCAATCGATCGCCGACCTCCGCACTCAATTCTCCAAGGTCACCGACTCCGAGGTCTCCTACGAACGCGAATACAAGGCCGCCGAGAACGACCAGCTCCGCCTCGGCGAACTCTCCGTCGAGTTCAAGAGCCTCGAAAACCAGGCCGCCGTCGCGAAGAACAACTACATCCAGATCCTCGACCGCCTCAACCAGACCACCACCTCGAAGAACCTCGAGAACATCCCGGTCAAGCCCCTCGACGCCGCCAACGTCCCCGGCAAGCCCTACACCCCGAACTTCGGCCGCATCATCCGCTACTGCGTCTCCCTCGGCCTCGTCGTCTTCGCCGCTGTCGCCGTCGGCCTCAGCTTCCTCGACGACCGCGTCAAGAGCGCGTGGGACATCGAAGGCTTCATCGGCGCCAACCTCCTCGGCATCATCCCCGAACTGGCCGACGTCCCCGACAGCGAGAAACACGCCCTCGTCACCGGCAACAAGGCGTCACCCGGATCGGAAGCCTTCCTCAGCGTCTACAGCGCGGTGAAGATCCAGTCGAAACTCGACTTCCCCAAGTCGGTCCTCGTCACCTCCACCATCCCCGGCGAAGGCAAGACGATGATCAGCTGCAACCTCGCCGGCTCCTTCGCCCGCCACGGCAAGCGCGTGCTCCTCATCGACTGCGACATGCGCCGCCCGATGCTGCACCGCCACTTCAAGCTCACCAACGAGGTCGGCCTCATCGCCTGGTTCGAAGCCGGCGGACGCATCCCCGACGACCCCATCGCCGATCCCACCCTCGGCATCACCAAGGTCGACGAGAACCTCTACCTCCTCCGCTCCGGCGGCCGTTCCAAGAGCCCCACCGAGCTCCTCGAGAACCCGCTCTTCGGCCAGTTCCTGAACTCGCTGAAACACCACTTCGACCTCGTCGTCGTCGACTCCCCGCCCATGGGCGCCGTCACCGATGCGCTGCTCATCTCCGGCAATACCGACGAAGTCATCTACGTCTGCCGCTTCAACCGCGCCTACCGGAAACACATCCGGCTCTACGTGAAGAATCTCCGCGACAGCAAGAACGAGCTCCTCGGCATCGTGCTCAACGGCCTCTCGCCGCGCCGCATCGAGTATTACTCGAACTACCGCTACTACCGGAGTTACAAGAAATACTACGGCTCGCAGTCGTAGCGCTTTCTTTCTTCCTCCCAAGCCGCGCCTTCCCGCGCGGCTTTTTCTTTGGCACCGCGCCCACTTCCCTCTTCTCTGCCCGTGTGCTCTCCGCCTTCCTGCCGCCGAACTTCGATCCGCGCCGCCCGCTCGCGCTCATCGCCGGCCGCGGCCGCTACCCGCTGCTGACCGCCGAGGCCATCCGCCGCGCCGGTGTGCCGCTGCGCCTCATCGCGCTCGAGGAAGAGACCATGCCCGAGCTCACCGCCACCTTCCCCGCCGGGGAGCGCGTCGAGATCAACGTCGGCCAGCTCGGCAAGATGCTCGGCGCCCTTCGCCAATTCGGCGCCGGCTACGCCCTCATGGCCGGCCAGGTGAAGCCCAAGCGCCTCTTCCACGGCCTCACGCCCGACCTCAAGGCCGCACAGATTCTCTTCAGCCTCAAACGCCGCAACGCCGAGACGATCTTCGGCGCCATTGCCAACGAGATCGAGAAGATCGGCATTACGCTCCTCGACGCCCGCTCCTTCATCGACGACCAACTCGCCGACGCCGGCCCGATGGTCGGCAAGAAGCTTCCCGTCGACCGCGAATACCTCGAGCACGGCATCCACATCGCCCGCGAGATCGCCCGCCTCGACATCGGCCAGGGCTGCGTCGTGCGCAAAGGCACCGTCCTCGCCGTCGAAGCCTTCGAGGGCACCGACGCCATGCTGCGCCGCGCCGGCACCTTCAAAACCGACGAGACCCTCTTCGTGAAAACCGTGAAAGCCGGTCAGGACTACCGCTTCGACGTGCCCGTCTTCGGCCTGCGCACCCTCGAGACCATGCGCGAAGCCGGCCTCTCCGCCGCCGCCCTCGAAGCCGGCAAGGTCATCGTCCTCGAAAAGCCTGCCGTGCTCTCCCAAGCCAAGGCCTGGGGCATCTCGCTCTACGGCTTCTGAAATTTAACCGGACGAGGCGGAGCCACCCGACAGGTGGCCGCCGGTCGCGAGCCCGCGCCCGCTGACTTGCACTTTTCTGCCATCGCCCGCACCTTTCGCCCCATGCCCGCCGACATCGTCGAAGTCTCCATCAAAGGCCTGATGCCCACGGCCAACGGCTGCGCCGTGTTTCTCGGCAACGACGAGAAAACCTTCGTCATCTACGTCGATCCGGGCGTCGGCAACGCCATCTCGATGACGATCAAGGGCGTGAAGAAAGAGCGCCCGCTCACGCACGATCTCATCAGCAACCTCTTCCTCGGCTTCGGCATCAGCCTCGAGCGCGTGATCATCAACGACGTCAACGACGGCACCTACTTCGCCCGCATCATCCTGCAGATGCAGAACGAACTCGGCCGCAAGCTGCTCGAACTCGACGCCCGCCCGAGTGATTCCATCGTGCTCGCGCTCCAGCAAAAGCGCCAGATCTTCGTCGCCCCGCGCGTCTTCGATGTCGTCGAGGACATGACCGAAATCCTCGAACGCGTCCTCAAGCAGCAGAAGGACGAGCCCGGCCGCGAGGAGGAAGACCAGTAAGCCGGCCCTTCGCCGGATTCCCTCAGCGCGCGGCCCGAGCCGCGCCGCCCGCCGCCATGCCCGACGTTCCACCCGCCGCCCCTTCCTCCCGCGTGCTGCCTGCGCCGCTTCAACCCGGCCCGCTCTCCGCGCTCGCCCCGATGCAGGACGTCACGGACCTGCCCTTCATGCGCCTCATGGCGCACTACGGCGCGCCCGATTACTACTTCACCGAGTTCTTTCGCGTCCACGCCCAGTCGCGCCCGGAGAAACACATCCTCCGCTCCATCGACGAGAACCACACCGGCCGCCCCGTCTTCGCCCAGCTCATCGGCGAGGACATCGGCCACATGGTGCGCACCGTCCGGGAACTGCTCCATCATCCGGTCGCCGGCATTGATCTCAACATGGGCTGCCCCGCGCCCAAGATCTACAAGAAGAACGTCGGCGGCGGCCTGCTCCGCGATCCGGCCAAGATCGATTCGCTCCTCGGCGCCCTGCGCGACGCCGTCCCCGGCCTTTTCACCGTCAAGATGCGCATCGGCTTCGACTCGACCGCGTCCTACGAGACTGTGTTGCAGCTGATCGACAAGCACGCCGTCGACCTCCTCAGCGTCCACGGCCGCACCGTGAAGGAAGGCTACCGCAGCGAGGTGCATTACGATTTCATCGCCACCGCCGCCCGCTCCGTGCGCGGCCCGGTGCTCGCCAACGGCAACATCACCTCCGCCGCCAAGGCCGCCGCCGTGCTCGCGGAGACCGGCGCCGCCGGCGTGATGATCGGCCGCCACGCCATCCGCAACCCGTGGATTTTCCGCCAGACGCGCGAGCACCTCGCCGGCGCACCCGTCTTCGCTCCCACGCTCGCCGACGTGCGCGAATACGTGGACCGGCTCTACCGCGAAACGCGCGGGCCCGGGATTCCCGAGCACGCCCACGTGGCGAAGATGAAAAAATACCTCAACTTCGTCGGCCAGAGCGTCGATGCACAGGGCGCCTTCTTGCACGACATGCGCCGGGCCATGACCGAAGTGGAGTTGTTCGCCGTGTGCGACCGCCACCTGTTGAGCGAGCCCGCCCGCCCCTTCGCGCCCGAGCCCTACGCCGGCGTGATCGCGCGTCCCAACTGCGAATCCCCCGCCGCCGACGGCTGCTCGCTCGATACGATCAGCGCCTGAAGCGGTCCGAACCGAGCCACCTGCGTCGGACACACGGGTAGGCAGCGACCTCGGTCGCGCCCGGATAGTCCTGACGTTTATTGCCGCGGTCGAGTCCGTCGTCCACGTCCCGCCGCCGTCAGCGGCCAACCGCACTCACTCCAGTCCCAGCGTCTTGCGGCCGACTTCGGAGATCATCTGCGGCGTCCATTGCGGGTCCCACACGATGTGGACTTGCGCCGTGCGCACGCCGGGCACGGCGGCGATCTTCGCGCGCGCGTCCTCCGCAATCACCGGGCCCATGCCGCAACCGGGCGCGGTCAGCGTCATCTTCACCTGCACATCGTGCCCGCCCTCGGGCAGCGGATCGATGGCCAGATCGTAGACGAGTCCGAGATCGACGATGTTGACCGGAATCTCCGGGTCGAAGCAGGTCTTGAGCGTGTCCCAGACGGCCTGCTCGCTGAATTCGCCCGCCACCACCGCCGGGGCCGGCGTCGCCGGCTGATAACCCTGCAGCGCCTCCGCGTGTTCGCGCGCGATCTGAAAGAGCCCCTGCTCCGTGCGCACGGTGACGTTGCCGCCGAGCGTCTGGGTGATGAAGACGTTCAGGCCGGCGGGCAGCGTGACCTTATCACCGGCGGGAATCACGGTTGCGGGCGTATCGCGGAGGAGGACGGTGGTTTGGCTCATCCCCGCCAATAAAACAGCCCGGCGCATCCCGCGCAACCACCGGGGTGCCGGCGAAGCCAGAAATCTGCACCGCACCAAGCAAACAGCCCGTCGGAAGACGGGCTGCGGGAGAAAAGGACTGTGCGTTGCGCGGCGCGGCTTACTTGAGGCGCACGTCGAACGGCAGGCGCGCATAGACGCCGCGCGGATCGTTGAAGCGGTTCACGCTCTGCAACTCGGCGGAGAGGTCGCGCACCATCGTGCCCAGCGGGCCGGACAGCGCCTGCTCGCGGCGGCGGCCTTCCAGCGCCTCCGTCAGCACCTCGGCGAATTGCTTCGCCCGCGGCAATTCGACGATGCGGAACTTGTCGCCGAGCTGCGCCTTCTCCGCCGCGTAGCGGATGGCGTCTTCCAACCCGCCGAGTTCGTCGACGAGGCCGAGTTCCTTCGCCTGCGCGCCGGACCAGACGCGGCCTTGCGCGATCTCCTTCACCTGGGCGAGGTCGAGCTTGCGCGACGTGGCGACCTTGGTGGTGAATTCCTCGTAGATCCAGTCCACGAACTTCTGGAACAGCGCGAGTTCCTCCTCGCTCTTCGGGCGCACGACGGTGGTGGCGTCGGCGAACTTGCCTGTCTTCACGACGTCGAAGGTGAGGCCGAGTTTGTCGTTCGCGAGTCCCTGGAAATTGAGGAACATGCCGAACACGCCGATCGAGCCCGTGATCGTCGTCGGTTCGGCGAACACGCGTTCGGAGAACATCGAGATCCAGTAACCGCCCGAGGCCGCGACCGTGCCCATGGACACGACGACGGGCTTCGCCTGCTGCGCGAGTTGCACCTCGCGCAGGATCATCTCCGAAGCCGCCGCGCTGCCGCCCGGGCTGTTGATGCGCAGGACGATGGCCTTGACCTTGTCGTCCTGCCGCAACTCGCGGATCTGCCGCGCGACCTTGGCGCCGTAGACCAGATTCTCGCCGTCGCCGTCACCGTCGACGATTTCGCCCTCGGCATAGACGATGCCGAGACGCTCGTTGCCGGAGAGCTGCACTTTGCCGGCATCGCGGCGGGTGGCCGCGAGCCCGTCGCCCGAGACCAGCTTGGCATAGTCCTTGATCGCGATCTGCTTGAAGGTCTTCTTCTCGCCTTCGCGTCCGGTGTCGGCCTTGAGCTCCTCCAGCACGACGTCCCAGTAGGCGGCGCGGTCCACGAGCTTGGCGGCCAACGCCGGCTCGGGACGCAGGAACCCCTCCGCATCGACGGCTTTCTGCAGCACGCCGGCCTCGAGCCCGCGGCCTTCCTCGATGCCGGCGACCAAGTCGCGCCACACATCGTCGAGCAGCTTCTGGACCTGTTCCCGGTTCTCGGGGCTCATGTCGCGACGGGTGAAGGGTTCGACGGCGGACTTGTATTTGCCCACTCGCGTCACCTGCACGCCGATGCCGAATTTCTCGAAGGCTCCGGCGAAGAACATCGGCTGGCTCGCCAAGCCCGGCATGAGGATGGCGCCATAGGGATCGAGCGTCACTTCGCTCGCGGCGGAGGCGAGGTAGTATTCCCGCGTGGTCGCCCACGTCAGGTAGGCCTTCACCGGCTTGCCCGACTCGCGGAACGCGGCCAACGCCTCGCGCACCTCGCGCAGGGCCGCGAAGCCCGTGCCGTAGCCGTTGGGCGTGAACTGCCCCTGCATGAAGATGCCGGCGATGTCCGGATCGTCCGCCGCCGCCCGGATCGCGCGGGTCAGCTGCCGCAGTTGCAGACGTTGCGCCCCGGCGCCGCCGAAGACCGTCTCCAGCTCTTCCAAGCCTTCCATCTGGGACGGCGTGTCCTGGATGTTGGCGTTGAGGTCGAGCACGAGGTAGGAGCCGTTTTGCACGGCCACCGTTTTCTCGCCCATCGCCGCCAGCGCGCCGATGAGCACAAACACCATCAACAAGCCGCCGAAGGCGAAGACCAGCAACGCGGCAATCGTGGCAAAAAACGAAGTGAAGAAGTTCTTCATTGTGACGCACCGTAAACGCCTCCCCGGCACCGGCCAGCGAAAACTGTCCGCAGGCCCCGGGCGCGGACGAGCGGCAGCGACGCTCCACCAGCGGCGGGCCGGAGCACCCGATTCTTTCCCTTGTGCCCCGGACCGCCGGGCCTAGTTTCGCCCGACCGATGAGCGAAAACAATCTGCTGACCACCAACCGCAAGGCGCTCACGATCAATCTCGATGGCACGCGCTACGGCACCATCGCCGAGATCGGCGCCGGGCAGGAAGTGGCGCGCGTGTTCTTCCAGGCCGGCAACGCCTCCGGCTCGATCGCCAAGACCATGTCGGCCTACGACATGACTTTCAGCGACGCCATCTACGGCAAGGCGCCGCGCTACGTTTCGCGCGAGCGGTTGCAGACGATGCTGCACCACGAATACGCCCTGCTGCGCGAGCGCCTCTCCGAAAAGCGCGGCGAGCGCACGCGCTTCTTCGTCTTCGCCAACACCGTCGCCGCCAAGAGCGCCCGCGTCTCCGACGGCCACGGCTGGCTCGGCATCCGCTTCCAACACCAGCCGCTCGAGGAGCCCAACGAGATCATCATCCACGTGCGGATGTGGGACAAAAAGAACGTCCAGCAGCAGGAGGCGCTCGGCATCGTCGGCACCAACCTCATCTACGGGGCGTTCTACTTCCAGCACGATCCCGAGAAATTCATCACCTCGCTCGTCGACAACGTCGGCACCGACCGCATCGAGGTCGACATGCTCAAGCTCACCGGCCCGGCCTTCGCCCACGTCGACAACCGCCGGCTCTCGCTCCTCCTCGTGCAGCACGGGCTGACCAACGCCGCCTTGTTTTCCCCCGACGGCGATGTGCTCCAGCCCTCCGAGGCCTTCTTCAACCGCCCCGTGCTCGTCGAGCGCGGCAAATTCCGCCCGGTGACGAACATCAACGTCGACATGCTCCGCGGCGCCACGGCGCAGTTCCTCCGCGAGCCCACCGTGCAGGGCAAGGACGTGCTCGTGCTGATGGAGATGACCATCCACAACCTCCACTCCGGCGGCGAATGCGACGTGGACGACTTCCTCGCCCGCATCGCGATGCTCGGCCGCATCGGCGTGACCGTGCTGATCTCGAACTACTCCGAGTATTTCCGCCTCGCCGCCTACTTCCGCCGCTACACGAAGGAGATGATCGGCATCACCCTCGGCATCAATGCGCTCCTCGACGTCTTCAACGAGCGCTACTACGAGCACCTCGACGGCGGCCTGCTCGAGTCGATGGGCCGCATGTTCAAGCAGGCGGTCAAACTCTACGTCTACCCGATGCGCGAGGACACGCTCCACCGTCTCGCGCAACCGGCCGGAGCCGCCGCCCCGGAAAATTTGGCGCCGGGCGAGCTGATCACGGCGCGCAACGTCCGCGTCGCCCACCACCTGCGTTTTCTCTATCAGCACCTGCTCGAGAACAACGCCATCGCCTGCCTGACCGACTACGACGAACGGCTGCTCCCGATCCATTCCCGCGACGTGGCCGAGCGCATCGCGCGTGGCGATGCGAGCTGGGAAACCCTCGTGCCCGCACCCGTGGCGCAGTTCATCAAGGAGCGCCGCCTCCTCGGCTACCAGCCCGCCTGAGCGCGGCCCGTTTTCGCGCGTGCGTGCGGCGCGGATAGACACTACATCTTCGCGCCATGCTCAATCCCGTCCACGCCGGGCTCTGGGAACTCATCGCGCCGATGACCGTCCTCGGCATGCACCTCGGCCACCGCATGACGGTCGCCCGCCTGCCCGACGGATCGTTGTGGGTGCACTCGCCGGTCGCCTACAGCGACGCGCTCGCCGCCGCCCTCGCCGAGCTCGGTCCCGTGGGCCATCTCGTGGCGCCGAATTACCTGCACGACACCTACCTCGAAGGCTGGGTGCCGCGCTATCCCGCCGCGCGCTTCCACGCCCCGCCGCGTTTCCACCGGGTCTTCCCCGCACACCCCGCCACGGACATCCTCGGCGACCGTCCCTCCGCCGCGTGGGACGGCACCTTCGACCAACTCGTGGTGAAAGGCGTGCGCCGCGTGCACGAGGTGGTGTTCCTGCACCGCGCTTCCCGCACGCTCATCGTGGCCGACCTCGCCTTCAACCTCGGCGACCGGATGCCGTTCCTCAGCCGCGTGCTGCTGCGCCTCAACGGCTGCCACTGCCGCTTCACCCCGTCGCGGATGTTCAAGGCCGTGATCGATGATCGCGCCGCCCTGCGCGCGTCCATCGACCGCATCCTCGGCTGGGACTTCGACCGCATCCTCGTCGGCCACGGCGACAATCTCACGTCATCGCCGAAGGAGGCCTTGCGCGCCGCCTTCGCGTTTCTCTAATTTCCGGGCCGCATGCGCTTTCACAAATACCACGCCCTCGGCAACGACTACATCGTCATGGACCCGGCCGATTTCCCCGGCTGGACCACGCCGACGCCCGAGCAAATCCGCGTGATCTGCCACCGCAATTTCGGGGCCGGCTCCGACGGCATCCTGTGGGGCCCGCTGCCGAGCACCCAGGCGCCGTTCGGCCTGCGCATCTTCAACCCCGACGGCTCCGAGGCGGAGAAATCCGGCAACGGCCTGCGCATCTTCTCGCGCTACCTTTACGACCGGAAAAAAGTCGGCTCCGCACCGTTCACCATCGACACCCCCGGCGGCGTGGTGGAGGTCACGATCCAGCCCGGCGGCCAGCAGATCACGGTCGAGATGGGCTGCGTGTCGTTCGACAGCGCCCGCATCCCGGTCGCCGGCGCGCCGCGCGAGGTGATCAACGAGAAGATCCGCATCCAAGACCGCGAGTTCACGTTCTGCGCCGCGACCATCGGCAATCCCCACTGCGTCATCCCGCTGCCGGAGATCTCGGAAAAGCTCGCGCGTCACTACGGCCCCGACCTCGAGGTGCATGCGAACTTTCCCAAGCGCACGAACGTCCAGTTTCTGCGCGTGATCGACCGCGCCAACATCCAGATCGAGATCTGGGAGCGTGGCGCGGGCTACACGCTCGCCTCGGGCAGCAGCTCCAGCGCCTCGGCCGCCGTGGCGCACAAGCTCGGCCTCGTCGACCGCTCCGTCACCGTGCACATGCCCGGCGGCCGGATCGGCATCGAGATCGGCGACGGCTTCGCGATCAAGATGACCGGCCCCGTCACCCGCGTCGCCGAAGGCACGTTGCACGACGAGGTGTTCAGCACGCGCGTGTGATTTTCTCGGACCGGCGCGCTCGCGCGCGGCCTGCGCGCGAGATCGCCACCCAGCAAAAAGCCGGAGCGAAAATGCTCCGGCTTCGTTTTGGACGGATGAAAAACTCCGGGCGGCTTACTTGCGGTATTTCACGCTGCAACCGTAGGGTCGCGCGGCCGGCGTGGCCACGGGACGCCCGGCTTGCAGGTCGGCGAGAGCGGCTTTGACGTAGTTGGTCGCCTTGGCGATGTCGTCGGGGTTGCCACCTTGGATGCTGTCGATGCCGCCGGCGTAGACGAGCACGCCTTCCGCATTGATGATGAACATGTGCGGCGTCGTGCGTGCATCGTAGAGCTTGCCGACCTTGCCGTCCTGGTCGCGGAAGTAGGCCGTCTGCGCGGCGCCGTTCTTCTTCGACCAAGCCTCGACTTGGGCTTTGTCGAAGTCGCCCTGCGCGCCGGGATGGCCGGAATTGATCGCAAGCCAGATCACGCCCTGTTCCTGCGCCACCTTCTGCGTCGCAGGCATGTTGCCGCTCTTCTCGTAATGTTTGATCACCACCGGGCACTCGGGATTCACCCACTCGAGCACGACGGTCTTGCCCTTGAAGGAGGAGAGGGTGTGAGTCTGGCCGTTGATGTCGGTCAGCGTGAAATCGGGCGCGGGCTGTCCGACTTCGGGTGCGGCGTGGACGGAGGTGAACAGGGCCGCGGAAACCGCGGCACAGGCGAGGAGGGTCTTGAGGCGGTTCATAAGAGAGTGCGCTCAGACAAGCCATTTTCAGCCGTTCGTCAAAGGGCCGACGCCAAAAATCGTCCTGCGCGGCCGGACCCGCCGGCAGATGCGCCTTGCGGCACGGGAGCCGTATTTTAGGTTTCTCCGGTCGCGCCTGCGCGACCTGCATGACGCCTCCTTCCGAGCGCCCCGCTCCCCGACCTTTGCGCGATTGGCTCGCGGGTCCGGCGTTGCTCGTGCTCGGGCCGATGGCGCTTTTCCTGGGCGGGTTCATCTGGCTGCTCTGGCCGGAGTGGATGGACAACCCGGACCTCTCGCACGGTTTGTTCGCCCCCCTGATCTTTGCGCTGCTTGTGCGCGAGGGCTGGACCAGCGGCACGCGCCGCTGGGTGCCGGAGGGTGCTTGGGTGTCAGTCGGCGTGGGCGTGGCGCTCGCCGCGGCGCTGGTCGCCTTCGCCATGGCCGGCCTGCTGGCCGCCTCGCTGGGTTGGTCGCACTCCGTGGTGAAATTTCTCCTCGCCTGCGCCTTGGCCGCCGCGCTCGGAGGCGGATTGTTGATCCTGGCCGGGGAACGCGTGCGCGCCGTGCCGTTCAACTGGCCGGTGCTGACTGCAATCGCGCTCTGGGTGCTGGCCTCGCCGTTGCCGCCGGGCGCCTACGCGCGGCTGACGTTGGAGCTGCAAGGCTGGGTCACCACCGGCGTGCTCAACGCCCTCCACATCCTCGGCATCCCCGCGCGTCAGTCGGGCAATGTCATCGAGCTGGCCAACACCAGTGTCGGCGTCGAGGAAGCCTGCAGCGGCATCCGCAGCCTGCTCTCCTGCCTCTACGCCGGTGTCTTTTTCTCCGGTTGGTTGGTGCGCCGGTATTGGGCGCGCGCGCTGCTCATCACGATCGCCCCGCTGCTGGCCATCGCGATGAATTACCTGCGCTCGCTGCTGTTGACGCTGCTGGCCAACCGCGGGGTCGACATCAACGGCTTCTGGCACGACACCACCGGCTTCGCGATCCTCGGCATCACCGCCGCCCTGCTCGCCTTGCTGGCCAGCTGGCTGAGCGAAGACGCGCTGACACCTGCGCCGGCCGGCGTCGCACCGGACACAGCTGTCGTTCAGGAACCGGCTCCTTCCGCTTCGTCCGTGCGCGCGGCGTCCTGGGTCTTCGCAGGCGGCTCGGCGGTGTTGGTCGCGGTGGGGCTCTTCTTTGCCTTCTACCCGCGCTCGACGGAAGTGCGGACGGCAGACATCGCCTTCGAACCCGACCGGTTGCTGCCCGTCGCGAGCGAAGGCTGGCAGGTCGTGACGGCGCAGGACCTCTATCAATTTTCCGAGACTTTGCAGACCGAACATCTCGCCCAACGCACTTACCTGCGGCGTCGCGGCGAGCGCGTGGAGCAACTCACCGTTTACATCGCGCATTGGGCCCCCGGTCAGGTCCCGGTGAGCATGGTCGCCTCCCATACGCCCGATGCCTGCTGGCCGGGCTCGGGCTGGGTGGCGCAGACGAACGCCACCCCGCGGCTCGCGCTCGATCTCGCCGGCCGGGCGCTGCCGCCGGCGGAATACCGGCTGTTCACCCGCGGACCGGCCGCCCAGCACGTCTGGTTCTGGCACATCTTCGACGGCCGCGTGATCAATTACCGCGACCCCTACTCGATCCCGGCCCTGCTGGAACTCGGCTTGCGCTACGGCTTCCGCCGCGAGGGTTCCCAGTATTTCGTGCGCATGTCCAGCAACCTGCCTTGGTCCGAGCTCGCCGCCGAACCCTTGCTGCGTCAGCTTCAGGACAACCTCGCCCCTCTCGGCCTGGCCCCATGATTTTCTCCCTCACCAAACAGGAACGGAAGATCCTCACCTACCTCGCATTGCTCGCCGCCTTGGGCGTGATCGGCCTGCTCTGGCTGTGAAATTCCGCGAAGAATCCGTGTTGCCAACCCCTCACCTGCAACAAGCCTGCATCCCGCTCCATCGCGGACGCGTATAAACCATGAAGTGTCTACGGCCATCGTCTCAACGCTCCCTCTCTTTCCCGCCTGGTGCACGGCCACCGCACGGCGCGAGGAGCGTCCGCGCATGAGACCGGCGATGCCCACGCCCGGCATGGACGAGCCGCCGACCGACCCCGCCCGCCACCACGCGGAGCTCGCAGCCGCCATGGCCCGCGGCGACAAGGCCGCCTTGGGCAAGCTCTACGACCTGCTCGCCAAGCCCCTCTACTCGCTCGCCCTCCGCGTGACCGGCGATGCCGCCGAGGCGCAGGACGTCGTGCAGGACGTCTTCCTCCAACTCTGGCACAAGGCCGCGGATTATCAGCCGGAGCGCGGCTCCTATTTTTCCTGGGCCGCCACCCTCACCCGCAACCGCGCCCTCGACCGCATCCGCATGCGCAAGCGCCGCGCGGAAATCGTCCAGGAATCGGCCCCGGACATCCATCCGCCCGCCCACTCCGGCGAGACCGACTCCGCCGACGCCCTTTGGCTGCGCGAGAAGGCCGGCGCCGTGCGCCACGCCCTCACCAGCCTCGGTGACGAGCAACGCACCGCCATCGAACTCGCGTTCTTCCGCGGGCTCACCCAGCAGCAGATCGCCGAGCAGCTCGGCGAGCCCCTGGGCACCGTCAAAGCCCGCATCCGGCGCGGACTGCTCCGGTTGCGCGAAACCCTTGCCTCGCGGCTATGAACAGCGAGCACCACGAAGAACTGGCCGCGCTCTACGCCCTCGACCTCCTCGACGGCGCCGAGCGGAACGCGTTCGAAACCGAGCTGGCCTCGCGCGCCGACCTGCGCCGCCTCGTGCCCGAACTGCGCGAAGCCGCCGCCGCCCTCGCCTTCGCCGCGCCGCAAATCGATCCCCCCTCCGGCCTGAAGGACTCCATCCTTCGCGCCGCCGGGCAGCAGACAGAGTCCGCTCCGCCGCCGGTGCCGGACAACATCGTCCCCTTCTCGCTGTCCCGCCTCATGCCTTGGGCTGCCGCCGCCGGCTTCGCCTTGGCCGCCGCTTGGTTCGGGTTCGGCGCCTACACGCTGCGCTCCGAAAACACGGCCCTCCGCGCCGAACGCGAACTGGCCGACGTCGCTTACCGCATGGCCCGGTCGCAACTCGACGAGCGCACCCTCCTCGCCGAGAAGATGATCGCCGACCTCGGCAGCCGCCTGCAGCGCAGCGAGGATCTGAGCCGCCTGAAGATCACCGCGCTCGCCTCCCTGCTCGACAACACCCCCGAGGCGAAAGCAATCGCCGTCTGGGACCCCGAGCAGCAAAGCGGCCTGCTCACCGTCGAGCAGCTCCCCGCCATCGCCGCCGCACAGGATTACCAGATTTGGGTCATCGATCCGCAGTATCCGATCCCCGTCGACGGCGGCGTGTTCAAGCCCGACGCCACCGGCAAGGCCACGCTCACCTTCAAGGGCGACAAGCCCATCGCCGAGGCCGCTGCGTTCGCCATCAGCTTGGAAAAAGCCGGCGGCGTGCCGAAGGCCGAAGGCCCCCTCGTGTTGCTCGGGAAGCGCTGATTTCAGGCTGGTTACGCAAGCCGGCGACCGCGCAAGGCTGACCGAAACTTGGCACTTGTCACCCGCCCGGCCACCGGAAGACTCCCGCGCGTATGATTATCAAACCGAAGGTCCGTGGCTTTGTTTGTGTGACAGCGCACCCCACCGGCTGCGCTGCGCACGTGCAGGAGCAGATTGATTACGTCAAAGCCAAGGGCCCGATCCAAGGCGGCCCGCGCAACGTCCTCGTCATCGGATCGTCCACCGGCTACGGCCTCGCCTCGCGCATCGCCGCCGCCTTCGGCTCCGGCGCCAAGACCCTCGGCATCTTCTTCGAGCGCCCCTCCGAGGACGACCGCCCCGCCACGCCGGGTTGGTATAACAGCATCGCTTTCACCAACGCCGCCCGCGCCGCCGGCCTTTACGCCGCCAACCTCAACGGCGACGCCTTCTCCGACGACATCAAGCAGCAGGCCCTCGCCCTCATCGCCCGCGACATGGGTCCGATCGACCTCGTCGTCTACTCCCTCGCCTCCCCGCGCCGCACGCATCCGAAGACCGGCGTCGTGCACAAGTCCACGCTCCAACCGCTCGCCGCTGCTTACACCAACAAGACCGTCGACACCGACAAGGGCATCGTCAGCGAAGTCACCATCGAGCCCGCCGACGAAGCCGCCACAGCCGACACCGTCGCCGTCATGGGCGGCGAAGATTGGGAAATGTGGATGGACGCCCTCGCCGGCGCCAACCTGCTCGCGCCCGGCGCCACCGCCATGGCCTATTCCTACATCGGCCCCGTGCACACCTGGCCGATCTACAAGGACGGCACCATCGGCCGCGCCAAGCTCGACCTCGAGCGCGCCGCCCGCGCCATCGACGCCAAGCTCAAGGCCCACGGCAACGGCCAAGCCTTCATCTCCGTGAACAAGGCGCTCGTCACCCAGGCCAGTTCCGCCATCCCGGTCGTGCCGCTCTACATCTCTATCCTCTACCGCGTCATGAAGGAGATGGGCATCCACGAAGGCTGCATCGAGCAGATGCAACGCCTCTTCGCCACCCACCTCTACAACGGCAACACCCCGCGCTTTGACTCCGAAGGCCGCGTGCGCGTGGACGACTGGGAGATGCGCCCCGATGTGCAGGCCAAGGTCTCCGCGATCTGGCCGCAGGTCACCACCGAGAACCTCGCCCAGCTCACCGACATCGCCGGTTACCGCACGGAGTTTCTCAAGCTCTTCGGCTTCGGCCTGCCCGGCATCAACTACGACGCCGACGTCGAGCCGCACGTCCCGCTGACCTGACGGGCAGCGCACGCAACCCAAGCGGCAAGTTCCCCAGCAACAAGGGCGCTTCGCCCGCCGCGTCCCTCTCACTTGCCGCTGGATTCCGTTTAATCCCACGAGCCATGCGAGTCGTCCTGCAGCGCGTTTCCTCCGCCCGCGTCACGGTCGACGGACGCGTGACCGGTGAGATCGGCCGCGGCCTGCTCCTGCTGCAAGGCATCGAGCCCGCCGACACCGCCGCCGACGGCGAGTGGCTCGCGCAAAAGATCGCCAAGCTGCGCATCTTCGCCGACGCCGACGGGCAGATGAACCGCTCGGTCGCCGACATCGGCGGCGGCATCCTGGTCGTCAGCCAGTTCACGCTCCACGCCAGCACCGCCAAAGGCACGCGCCCGTCCTTCCACGCCGCCGCCCGCCCCGAGCACGCGCGCCCACTCTACGAACAGTTCATCGCCCAACTCCGCGCGGCGCTGGCCGGCTCGCCGCCTTCGGACGCAACCGAACGCGTGCAGACCGGCGAGTTCGGCGCCATGATGCAGGTGTCGCTCGTCAATGACGGTCCGGTGACCCTTATCCTCGACTCTAAAACGCGCGATTAGCGCCCCGTTCCGCCGCCACGCTGCGACGGAGCCACCCGGCCCCGGCCTTTCGTGCCGGGCGCAACGAGTCCAAAGCTGCGTGGACATTTTTGCGCCGGCACCTTGCATTTCCCCATGCCCCTTTTGCGCCTTGCCCTGCTGGCCTGCGTCATTCCCTGCCTCGGATTCGCGCGTGCGGACGACGACGCCAACCTGAAGTTCTTCCGCGACCTCGCCGAAACCCGCAACTACACGCTCGGCCGCCCCGTCTCGCCCCGGCTCACGCCCGACGGCGAGCATGTGATCTTCCTGCGCGCGGCACCGCGCAATCCCACGCTGCGCCTTTACGAATTCACCGTCGCCACCGGCGCCGAGCGCGAGTTGCTCTCGCCGGAGCAGATCCTCGGCGCCGGCGAGGAAACGCTTTCCGCCGAGGAAAAAGCGCGCCGCGAGCGCCAGCGCCAGAGCCTGCGTGGCTTCACCGCGTTCGAAATGTCGCGCGACGGCGCCAGCCTGCTCGTCACCCTCTCGGGCAAGCTCTACGTCGTCGACCGCGCCAGCCAGCGCTTCACCGCTTTGCCCGGCGAAAACTGGATCGATCCGCGCTTCTCGCCCGACGGCCGGCATGTGTCCGGCGTGCAGGCGCGCGAACTCTGGATCATCGACCTCGCCACGCAGACGGCACGCCAGCTCACGCACGGCGCCACCGATTCGCTCAGCCACGGCACTTCCGAATTTGTCGCGCAGGAAGAAATGAAACGCGACGAAGGCTACTGGTGGTCGCCCGATTCCTCCACCCTGCTTTACCAGCAGACCGACGAGACGGGCGTCGAGACCCGCTACATCGCCAACGCCCTGCAGCCCGAGGAAAAGCCCGCCCGCTTCGCCTATCCCAAGGCCGGCTCGCCCAACGCCGTCGTGCGCCTCGCTCTGCTCGCACGCGAGGGCGGCGAGCCTCGCTGGGTGCAGTGGGATGCCACCACGTATCCCTACGTCGCGCGCGTGCAGTGGGCCGCCGCGGGCGGACACCTCACCGTGCTCGTGCAAAACCGCGAGCAGACGGAGCAAGTCCTGCTCCGCGTCGACCCGGCCACGGGCGCGACGACGGAACTGCTGCGCGAGACCGACCTCGCCTGGCTCAATCTCGATTACGAACAGGAGTTGCCCGTCTGGCTCAAGGACGGCACCCGCTTCCTCTGGACCACGGAGCGCCGCGGCACGTGGCAGGTCGAGTTGCGCGATGCCTCCGGCCAGCTCGTGCGCGAGCTGACGCCCGTGCCTTTCGGCTATCGCGGCCTGATCGGCGTCGACGAGACGAGCGGCAGCGTCTTTGTGCGCGGCGGCCACGATCCGCGCGAGGTGCAGCTCTGGCGTTTCCCGCTCGCCGGCGGTCCGGGCACGCAACTCACCCGGGAGACCGGCCACCACAGCGCCGTGCTCGGCGCCGGCACGGGCCGGCTCGTGCACAGCTACGAGCTCTTCAGCGGACGCTCCGGCGCGCAGGTCATCGACCGCGATGGCACCACGCTCGCCGTCCTCCGCAGCGTGGCCGAGACCCCGCCGCGCCGCCCGAGCACGCAGCTCGTGCAGACCAAGAGCATGCCCGCCTTCGACGCCGCCGTGACGCGACCGGCGGATTTCGACGCCACAAAAAAATACCCGGTCATCCTCTACGTCTACGCCGGCCCGGGCGTGAAGCGCGTCAACGCCCTCATGCGCGACTACCTGCTCGACCAGTGGATGGCCGACCAAGGTTATGTCGTCGTGCGAGTCGACGGCCGGGGCACGCCGTGGCGCGGCCGCGATTGGGAGCGCGTCATCAAGTTCAACTTCATCGACACGGCGCTGAACGACCAGATCGCCGGACTGCAGGCGCTCGCGGCGGAGTTTCCCGAACTCGACCTCACGCGCGTCGGCGTGCAGGGCTGGTCCTGGGGCGGCTATTTCAGCGCCATGGCGGTGTTGCGCCGGCCCGACATCTTCCGTGCGGGCGTGGCCGGCGCACCGGTCATCACCTGGGAAAATTACGACACGCACTACACGGAGCGTTACCTCGGCCTGCCCCAAGAACATCCCGACGCCTATCGCATCAGCAACGCCACCACCTACGCCGATGAACTCAGCCGGCCGCTGATGCTCGTGCACGGCCTGACCGACGATAACGTCTATTTCCAACACACCCTGCAAATGGCCGACGCGCTTTTCATGGCCGGCAAATCCTACGATCTGCTGCCGATGCTCGGCACGCACATGATCAGCGATCCGCTCGTGCGCCTGCGCCGCGACCAGCGCGTGATGGATTTCTTCCACCAGCACCTCAAGGGTGCGGGCAACTGAAGCGCCGGCGCCGGATCATCCGCCCTGCTCCGGCACGGTGAGCGAGCGACCGTTGTCCTTCGCTCCCAGCTGCAGCAGATAAGGCCCCGCGATTTTCGCCCAGTCCGCGGGCTTGGCGTAGCCGCCCGCCTCGTCGCTCCAGCATTGGCGCAGCATGTCGGTGTCGATGATGCCGGGATTGAGTGCCACGGCGGCCAGCCCCGACGGCAATTCCTGCGCCAGCGCCTGCGTGAGGCCCTCGACGGCGAACTTCGACGCGCAATACGGCGCCACGTCCGGCGACGTGCTCCGGCCCCAGCCGGAGCTGAGCGTGACGATCGTGCCGCTGCCCCGAGCGATCATGGGCGGCACGAAGTGGCGCAGCACCGTGGCGACACCCTTCACGTTCACGTCGATCACGCGGTTGAATTCCTGGGCCGGCACTTTCCAGAGCGGCGCGGGCGTGTTCATCACGCCGGCGTTGCAGATCAGCAGGTCGGGCGCGACATCCGGTCCGCAGAGCTTCGCCGCCCAGATCGAGACCTTGGTTTCATCGGTCACATCGACCACCGAGAAATCGTGCTGCGCCGGGTGCGTGAAACGCAGGTCGAGGATCTCCGAGCTGCGACCGCAACCCGCGACAGTATGACCGTTCGCGATATACCACTCGGCGAGTGCGCGACCGAGTCCCTTGGTGACACCCGTGATGACGATGAACTTCGACATGGCGCCACGCTGACCGCTGCATCCCGCGGCGCAAGCGAACGGTAGCGCCGGTCTACGCCCGTCGTCGTTCGTTCTGGCTCAGCGCATCGTCCGCAGCGCGGGTTGCGCCGATAGCCGGAGGTCGCCGCGCTTAGCGCGACTGCAACCGAATCTTGTTTAGACCGTTCTTGCGGCAGATGTCCATCGCCTCGGTGATGAAGCGCAGCGGCGTGTTCTCGTCGGACCGGATGAGCACCGTCACGTCCTTCGTGATGCCGCCGAGTTCGTTGATCAGGCGCTCCAGCTCCGCCGCGCTCACGGTCGCGCTGCGCGCGCCGGACTGGAAGGTGTAGGCACCTTCCTTCGTGATGGAGATCGAGACGGAATCCTTCAGCTCGCTCTTGCCTGCCGTCTCCACCTTGGGGAGCGTCAGGTTCATCGTGGCCACGGAGCGGAACTGCATCGTGACGAACGCGAAGAAAATCAACATCACGAGCACGTCGATCAACGGCACGAGGTTCATCTCGGGCCGTTTGCGGCGCTTCTGGTAGAGACCGCTCATTTTTGCGCCTGAATCTGGGGCGAGACCGTGGAGGGCTCGCGGCTGTTGCGACCGAGCACGCGCTCGAGCAGCACGTCCATCTGCGCGGCGTAGTTCTCGACCTTGCGCTGGAGATAGCCCGCGCCGACCAACGACGGGATGGCGATCGACAGACCGATGACCGTGGCCGAGAGCGCCAGGGCGACGCCCTTGGTGAAGGCGACCGGATCGGGCAGGCCCGTGTCGGGCGAGATGGCCGAGAACACCTGCAGGAGGCCCGTCACCGTGCCCGTGAGGCCGATGAGCGGCGCCGCGGCATAGATGACATCGAGATACGGGATGCCGCGCTCCATGCGGTTCAGCTCGAGGCGGGCGAAGGCCTTGACCGCCTCCGGATCGCTGCGGTGTTCGCTGGCGTAGTCGAGCACGCGCGCGAGCACCGAGTGCTTGCCGCCCGCGTAGGCCTTGCCCTGCATCACGGCGTCGACGAGGTCGTCGGGCAGGATGGCTGCCTGGCGCAACGCATAGATGCGCTCGCAGATGATGTAGACGGCCAGAATCGAACAAACGCCCAGCGGGTAGATGAGCAGGCCTGCACCCTTGAAGATATCAAACATGGCTGAAGTTTCGGAGTGAACCGCCGCCTCGGACCGTCACAAGCCGGAAAAGGTTCAATAAATTTGAACAGTTGACGCACGACGGACCGGCGGCGCCGGCGCAGCAGAAAGCTCAGCGGGCCTTCCGCAGCTCGGCGGCGGCGCGCTCGAATTCGCCCTCCAGTTGCCCGCCCGGCTCCACCCGCAGGGTCTGGCGGGCGCGTTGGAGCGCGTCGCGCGCCGCCGGCAGCTGCGCCTGCGCCCGCAGGTGCAACACGAAAGGCGTGACTACTTGGTCGAAAAAATCGATCCCTGCGCCGCGCCCGTTCGTCTCGAGCAGGCGGCGGTAGGTCTTGATGCGGGTGGGCAGGTCATCCTCGCGCAGGCTGCGCTGCAGGATCTCGCCGGCCTGCTGCATGCTCAGATCCACCCGCCCCGCCTGATGCTTGCGCAGCAATTGCTGCTCCTCGGCAACGGCCGCCGCCTTCTCGCCGCGCGCGTGCAGGCTCTGGATCAACCGGCGGGCGAAGGCCGCCTCCAAATCGGGATAGCGTTGGAAAGCCCGGCGCGCCTCACGCAGCGTGGCCTCGCGCTCGCCGACCGGATCGCCCGCGGCCTCCTGGGCGGTCAGCAACGCCTGCCAACCCGTCAGGTTGCGCGGCTCGCGCTTGACCGCCTCGCGCGCCGCGCGGACCGCCGCGCGCGGGTCGCCGCCGCGGAGCAGTTCCAGCGCGAAGTCCGCGTGGAGTTGCGCGAGTTGGTAGAGCGGCGTCGCGCGGAAACGCTCCGACAGGAACAACAGCTCGTGATCGGTGAAGTTGCGCCAAGTCTGCGGGTCGTGCGCGAGCCCGGCGACATAGCGCTGCTCGGCGTAGCGCCCGGCATCGAGCACCCAGCCGCCCGCACCGAGGTAGCCGAACCACGCGTGCCGGCCATCGAGCCCTGCGCCGCGGAAAAGCAGCGTCGGCAACCCGCGCGCCTTGCCGGCGTTGGCCGCGAAATAGGCTTGGTCCACGCAGATGCCGCCCTCCCGCAGGATCGTCGCCAACCGGTAGTCGGACGCGGGCCACGTGAACTGCAGTTTTGTCAGCCGGTCATCGCGGTAGCGAATCTGGTCATAGGCCCGGCTGAACTGCGCGAGCGGCCACGTGACCTGCCGTTGCGCCCACGCCAGCTCGGCCAGGGGCGCACTCGCATCGACGATGAACTTGAGCTCGGACGCCGGCAACCGGCGCAGGCGGTGCACGCTGGCGCCGGTGCGGTCGAGCCGCGCCCAATGATTGAAGGCTTCGACCGGGTCCGGCAACCGGCGCGGCAGCAACCGGGCCGCGACCTGCCCGTGTGGCCAGTCGGGCGGCGGCGGCACGTCGTAAACCACCGCGATGGCGAGCGCGAGCGAGGCGTAATTCGCGAACAACGCTGGCGATGCCGCGTGGATACGCCGCAGGATGCTCAGCACCTCGATGGGCTGATCGACGTCATCAAACGTGGTGAAAAACTCGCGCGCGAAATCGGGCTGGCCGATCAGCCAGCGCTGCAACGCCGGCGGCACCTCGGCCGCGAGTGACCCCGGCGGCAAGGCGTAGCGCTCGGCCATGTTGGGATGACCGACGCGGGCGGCCTCGACCGCGCGCAGCCAGGACTCGACCGCCTCCCGGCGCGGCGTGGCAAAGAGCCGCGCCCAACGATAAAGATGATACCAAGGCCCGGCCGCCGCCGCGTCGCGGTCATAGACTTGGAAGGCAGCCTGCCGCAGCGGCTCGACCCATTCACCCCACCCTTGCCGGCCCGCCGATTCCACCAGCGCATCCAGTCGTGACGCGGAAGGCGGCAGGGCGAGTTCCTCAGCATTGAAGGCACGCTCCTGGGCGGTCAGCGCAACCGCCGCAACCAAGCCGAGGAAAATAAGCGCGGAACGACGCACGCCGGCAGCAAAGCGGCGCGCATGAACGCCGGCAAGCGCGCGCAGACCGGCTGCGCCGCGGTCCTCCGCCGTCGGCGCGACGCGGGCACAAAAAAGCCCGCCGGAGCGCGGCGGGCTTTGGAGAAACATAGCGGGAACGGTCGGATTACGACGACACGCCGGTGTCGGCGGTCGGCGTCTTCTGGCGGAACTCGAGCTTGTCGCCGTTGCGCACGACGAGGATCGGATCGCCTTCCTTGATGTCGCCGCGGAGCATCGCCTCGGCGAGCGGGTCCTCGAGGCAGTGCTCGACGGCCCGGCGGAGCGGACGCGCGCCGTATTTCTCGTCGTAGCCCTTCTCGATGAGGAGGAGCTTCGATTCCGGCGAGAACTCGAGCAGGATGTTCCGCGAAGCGAGACGCTGCGAGACCTTGCCCACCTCGATCTCGACGATCTTGATGAGGTCGTCCTTCGTGAGCGGACGGAAGACGACGAGGTCGTTGATGCGGTTGAGGAACTCGGGCTTGAAGACGCGCTTGGCCTCCTCGAGCACCTTCTCCCTCAGCTTGTCCTGGTCGTGGAAGTCCGACTTGGCCGCGGCGGCGAAACCCATCGTCGTCTGACTCTGGATCAGCTTCGCGCCGACGTTGGTCGTCATCAGGATGATCGTGTTGCGGAAGTCGACCGTGCGGCCGAGCGAATCGGTCAGGCGGCCGTCCTCGAGGATCTGCAACATGAGCTGCACGACGTCCGGGTGCGCCTTCTCGATCTCGTCGAAGAGCACGACGGAATACGGACGGCGGCGGACGGCCTCGGTGAGCTGGCCGCCCTCCTCGTAGCCGACGTAGCCCGGAGGCGAGCCGATGAGGCGCGAGACGGAGAACTTCTCCATGTATTCGGACATGTCGATCTGCACGATCGCGTCCTGCGAACCGAAGATCTGCGCGGCGAGCTGCTTGGCCAACTCGGTCTTGCCGACGCCGGTGGGTCCGAGGAACATGAACGAGCCGATGGGACGGCGCGGGTCCTTGAGGTCGGCGCGGCTGCGCCGCAGGGCGCGCGCGATGGCGACGGTGGCAAGGTCCTGGCCGATGATGAACTTTTGCAGCTCCTGCTCGAGGACGAGGAGCTTCTCGCTCTCCTTCTTCTCGAGACGGCTGAGCGGGATGCCGGTCCAGTCGGAGACGACCTGCGCCATCTGCTCCTCGTCGACGATGATGCGTTGCTCGTCGCGAGTCTTCTTCCAGGCGGCGATGGCCTCGTCCTGCTTGGCGCGGAGCTGTTTCTCGCGATCGCGGAACTTGGCGGCTTCCTCGAAGTGCTGGGCGGCGATGGCCTGCTCCTTTTGGGCGCAGACCTCGTCGATCTCCTTGGTCATGCCTTCGATCTCGGGCGGGCGGTTGAGCGCACTGATGCGGGCGCGCGAACCGGCCTCGTCGAGCACGTCGATCGCCTTGTCCGGCAGGAAACGGCCGGTGATGTAGCGGTCGGAGAGCTTGGCGGCGACCTCGAGGGCCTTGTCGGTGAAGGTGGCCTTGTGGTGATCCTCGTATTTGCCGCGGATGCCCTTGAGGATGATGATTGTGTCGTCGACGGACGGCGGCTCGACCTTCACGTTCTGGAAGCGGCGGTCGAGGGCGGAGTCCTTCTCGATGTATTTGCGATACTCGTTGAGGGTGGTCGCGCCGATGCACTGGAGCTCGCCGCGGCTGAGCGCGGGCTTGAAGATGTTGGAGGCGTCCATCGCGCCCTCGGCGGCGCCGGCGCCGACGATGGTGTGGAGCTCGTCGATGAAGATGATGACGTTCTTGGCGCGCTTGATCTCGTCCATCACGGCCTTGATGCGCTCCTCGAACTGGCCGCGGTATTTCGTGCCGGCGACCATGAGGGCGAGGTCGAGGGTGATGACCTTCTTCTCGGCGAGGATCTCGGGGACGTTGCCCTTGGCGATCTCCTGCGCGAGGCCTTCGACGATGGCGGTCTTGCCGACGCCGGCTTCGCCGACGAGCACCGGGTTGTTCTTGGTGCGGCGGCAGAGGATCTGGATGACGCGGCGGATCTCGTTCTTGCGGCCCACGACGGGGTCCATCTCGCCCTTGCGGGCGAGCTCGGTGAGGTCGCGGCCGAAGGCCTTGAGCGCGGGCGTCTTGACTTCCTTCTTGTCGTCGGAGCCGGAACGCGAAGACGAGGAGGCTTCTTCGCCGCCACCCGGTCCGCCGATGCCACCGCCGGCGCCGCCGCCTTCCTGGCCGGCGGCGAACTGCGGGTCGAGCTCGCGGAGGATCTCGTTGCGCGTGCGCTCGATGTCGATGTCGAGGGACTTGAGCACGCGGGCGGCCACACCTTCACCCTCGCGGAGCAGGCCGAGCAGGATGTGCTCGGTGCCGACATAGGAGTGGTTGAGGGCCTTGGCTTCCTTGCCGGCGAGGGCGAGGACCTTCTTCACGCGCGGCGTGTAGGGGATGCTGCTGGCGGGCGTCTTGGTCTCCTGTCCGGTGCCGACCTGTTTCTCGACCTCGCCGCGGACGGTCTCGAGATCGAGGCCCATCTTCTGGAGGACGCTGACGGCGACGCCCTGGCCGAGCTTGATCAAGCCCAGCAGGAGATGCTCGGTGCCGACGTAATTGTGATGGAAGCGGTCGGCCTCCTTACGTGCCAGGGCGAGCACTTGCTGCGCGCGAGGCGTGAAATTGTTCATGGGTTCCATGTGGGCTTTGTTTTAAAAGGGTGTCGGTTACTGGCTGGCCCTACTGAAGTCCGGGCCGGGCAGTTTGGCAAATTCGGCGCGCAGCAACTGGCCGCGCAGCACGTCGCGCTGGCCGGCCTCGACGCTGCCGCGATGGGCGTGCTGGATGTGGCCGGGCTGGCACTCAATGAAGAGGCGGTCGATGAAGGCGCGCTGCGTGTCCGGGAACATGCCGAGGTCGATGCCGAGGCGGATGAGCGAGAGGAGATTCATCGCCTCGCCGGAGTTGAGCAGGTAACCGTGCTGGAGGATGCCGTAGGCGCGACCGATCTTGTCGAAGAGCTTCGCCGGCTCGGTCTCGATCAGGCGCTCGCGGGCGTTGAGTTCCTGCTCGATGATGGTGTTCAGCACGCCGGTGAGGTGCTTGATGATATCCTCCTCGGTCTCGCCGAGCGTCGTCTGGTTGGAGATCTGGAAGATGGAGCCGCTGGCGTCGGAGCCTTCGCCGAAGAGGCCGCGCACGGCCATGCCGAGCTGGTTGACCGCGCGGACGACCTTCTCCATCTGGCCCGAGATCACGAGGGCGGGCAGGTGCATCATCGTCGAGGCCCGGATCGCGGTGCCGAGGTTGGTCGGGCAGGCGGTGAGGTAACCGAGTTGCGGCGAGAACGCGTAGTCGAGGTGCTCCTCGAGCTCGGTGTCGAGCGCGTCGATGGTGTTCCAGACCTTCTTGAACTGGAAACCGGCGCGGAGGACCTGGATGCGGAGATGGTCCTCCTCGTTGATCATCACCACGCAGGACTGGTCCTTGCTGACGACGACGCCGCAACCGGCCTTGCCGTGACTGAGCTCGCGGCTGATGAGGTGCCGCTCGACGAGGATCTGGCGTTCGAGGTCGTCGAGGTCCTCCAAGCCGACGGCGAGGCCGCGCTTCATCTGCGGCAGCGAGGCGACGGCCTGCAGGCAGGAGGCGAGCACCTCGCGGCGCTGCGTTTCCTTGGCCCAGCCCGGGAAAGGCATCCGGGCGAGGTTGCGCGCGAGGCGGATGCGCGTCATCAGGACGACCGCGGTCTTGTTCGCACCGGTGTCGGTGAGTTCGGAGGAGCCGGCGATGAGTTCGTTAATCTTCATGGCGCGCGGACGTCTTCTTGCCGACGGCTTGCCGGACCTGGTGAATTTCGTCGCGGTAGCGGGCCGCGTCCTCGTAACGCTCGGACTTGATCGCCTGCTCGAGCTCGGTTTCCAGCTCGGTGAGGCGGTCGTAAAGCGAACGACGCTCCAAGGCCTTTTGCGGGACCTTGCCGACATGGGCCACGCCCTTGTGCATGCTTTCGAGCACGGGCTCGAGGGTGCGGGCGAAGGCTTCATAGCAAGCCGGACAACCGAAACGACCGGTCTTTTTGAAATCCTGCTGGGTGAAACCACAAACCTCGCAGGCCGCGTCGCCACCGGGCTCGGGATTCAGGGAAGCCTTCAGCAGGAGGTCAGCCAGCGAGAAGCCGCTGGGGTCGGTCACGCCCTTGGCCTGCGCGCACGCTTCGCACAGATCGACCTTGTGGATCTTGTTATTGACGATCTGCGTGAGGTGGACGGTCGCCGGCTTGGCGCAAAGGTCGCACTTGAGGGAGTTGGCCATGTAAAATTCGTGGAGAGTGCCGGGTTCGCGCGCCGGCGCCGTTCACCCCGGTGCCCGGCCCGTCTGCGTTCCCCAGCCCAGAGCGAAAATGCTCAAACCCACCCGCGAAGCAAGTGCGCAGTCCTCGGTTCGCCCTCCGCGCCGGCCCGCATGACACATCCAGCGTGCGCCAACCGGACCGCGCGCCGCTGGCTGACACGACTCCAGCCAAGACCGCAAAACCAGCGCCAGCCGCGGCGATTAACGCGTCAAAGCCGGCCCCGGCGCGAGAATCGGCTTGAAGTCATCGGTTGGTATGACTCGACTTTAACTTAACTTTTATGGTCTTCGCCGCCCGTCGCACTGAAGCAGGCTTTACGCTGATCGAGCTGCTCACAGTCATCGCCATCATCGGGATTCTGGCGGCCCTCATTTTCCCCACCGTGGGTAAAGTGCGCGAAACCGCCCAACGCACGGTCGATGCCAACAACCTGCGCGAGATCGTGAAAGCCGCCCAGATCTACGCGGCGGACAACAACGACCGCCTGCCCGACCCCACCGCCCTCGCGGCCCAGATCTCCGGCGGCAACGGCGCCCACCTCTTCGCCGGCGTCCTGGCCCAGCGCGGCATCCTCACCGACCCCACCTTCTATTTCGCGAAGAACGACCCCGTCTTCAACGGCGTCTACCCCACCGCCATCATCGAGCCCGGCACGCGCAACGTGCTTTCCACGGATTTCGCCTCGCGCGACCTCAGCTTCGAATTCGTCGGCGGCCTCCGCATGAGCGACGGCCCGTCCACCCCCGTCGCCTTCACCCGCGGCCTGCTCTCCACCGGCTTCTGGGACGCCACCAAGGGTGTCTATCGCGAGACCGGCGGCCACATCGCATTTCTGGGCGGCAACGTCCAGTTTTACCCCAACACCAGTGAAACCGGCAGTCAGCTCACACTGACCAACGGCAGAAAGGGTCCGTCCCTGCTCCAAGCCATTCCCGTCAACGCTCGCGTTTACGGGACGAGTTCCGCCACCCTAGGAACCGTAGGCGGGGTGCAGGGCCAGACTCCGCAATAGCGAGTAGTTCGTCAGATTCCCGCCATTGCTTTCGGCAAAAACAAAAGCCCGGCCCGCACAGGCCGGGCTTTTTTCTTTCCCCACCCGCCCCAGCGCCTAGCTTGGGCCGCTTTCGTTCATGGACCCCGTGCCCTCCACCTTCGTCATCGGACACCGCAACCCCGACGCTGACTCCATCTGCTCCGCCATCGCCTACGCCGCCTTCAAGGAGGCGCGCGGCGAGACCGGCTACGTGCCCGCCCGCTGCGGCAATTCCAACGCCCGCATCGACGCCATCCTCGCCCGCTTCCGCACGCCCCTGCCCCTCTACCTCAGTGACGTCTCCCCGCGCGTGCACGACGTCATGGTGCACGACGTCCACAGCGTCACCGACGACGCCACCTACGCCGAGGCCCTTGAATCCATCGACCGTTACGGCCACCGCGTCGTCCCGGTCGTCGACCGCGATCAACAGGTCGTCGGCACCGTCACCGCCCCGCAGCTCGCCCACGCCTTCCTCCCCCAGATCGCCGAGCCCAAGCGCATGCGCCTGGTCACCGCCGACCTCAACTCCATCGCCCGCACCCTGCAGGCCGAGATCGTCCATCTCGGCGCCCACGCCGACCGCGTCGAGGAGTGCTACGTCCGCATCGGCGCCATGGACATTTCCTCCTTCTGGCGCCTCTCGCAGGCCGAGGGCATCCCGGCCGACAAGTCCATCATCGTCGTCGGCGACCGCCAGGACATCCAACGCAAGTCCATCGAACTCGGCGTCCGCACCTTGGTCATCACCGGCGGCAAGCCCGCCGCTCCGGAAGTCGTCGACGCCGCCCGCGCCCGCGGCGTCAACCTCCTGATCAGCCCCTACGACACCGCCACCACCGCCCTCCTCATCCGCACCGCCGGCCGCCTCGCGCCGATCATCGACCGCAATTTCAACACCGTCGGCCCCGACGTGCGCCTCGCCGACATCCGCCGTCGACTCGGCGCCTCCTCGGCCCCCGCCTTCCTCGTCGTCGGCGACGACGGCAAGCTCCGCGGCATCCTCACCAAATCCGACGTCCTCAAGCCCGTGCCGACCCGCCTCGTGCTCGTCGACCACAACGAACTCACCCAGGCCGTCGCCGGCGCCGACGAGGTCACCATCACCGAAATCATCGACCACCACCGCCTCGGGCCGATGGCCACGCCGCAGCCGATTTTCTTCCTCAACGACCCCGTCGGCTCCACCTGCACCATCGTCGCCGACCTCTTCCGCCGCTACGGCCTCAAGCCCGGCCCCGACCTCGCCGGCCTCATGATGTCCGGGCTCATCTCCGACACCCTGCTCCTGCAAAGCCCGACCTCCACGCCCAAGGACGCCGACACGCTCGCCTGGCTCGAGACCCACGCCGACATCAAGGCCAAGGCCCTCGCCGAACTCATCTTCAGCTCCGGCTCCGTCATCCTCGCCAGCCCGCCGGAGAAGGTCGTCCGCTCCGACTTCAAGATCTACGACGAAGAAGGCGTCACCTTCGCCGTCTCGCAGGTCGAGGAACTCGGCTTCGACAACTTCTGGGCCCACGCCAAGGACATCGCCGCCGCCCTCGCCGACCTGCGCAACACCGAGAAACTCGCCTTTGCCGCCCTGCTCGTCACCGACATCAACACGCAGAACTCGCTCATGCTCGTGAAGGGCGACCCGGAGTTCATCCGCCGCATCTCCTACGCGCATGTCCAGCAGGACGAGATCTTCGACATGCCCGGCATCGTCTCCCGCAAGAAACAGCTCATCCCCTACCTCACGAGCATCCTGCGCGAGATGCGGGGCTGACGCCGCGCGCGCACCGCCACCTCGCGCCGCGCCGCCGGCCGAGTGTCAGCTCAACTGCGCCATTGCCTTGCCGCGCCGCCCCGCGCAACGTGCTCCCTCTATGTCAGCCGAGAACACGTCACCCTCCCCGTCCGCGCCCGCTCCCAGCGACTTCATCCGCGACATCGTCGCGCAACACGTCGCCGAGCAGCGTTACGCGAAGATCGTGACGCGCTTCCCGCCCGAGCCCAACGGCTACCTCCACATCGGCCACGCAAAGTCCATTTGCCTGAACTTCGGCATCGCCCGCGAGAATAACGGCCGGTGCAACCTCCGCTTCGACGACACCAACCCCGTCAAGGAGGACGTCGAATACGTCGACTCCATCACCACCGACGTGAAGTGGCTGATCGACGGCTGGGCCGACCACTGCCTCGGCTTCAAGGCCAAGGGCACGCACCCCGCCGCCACGCCCTTCAACGGCAAGCCCGACTTTTACCTGCCGCCCGTCGCCGACGCCAAGTCGCCCGACGCCGAGGCGTTCTTCGCTTCCGACTATTTCGAGCCGCTCTACCTCTACGCCGTCGAGCTGATCAAGCGCGGCAAGGCTTACGTGTGCGACCTCACGCCCAAGGAGACCGACGAGTATCGCGGCGCGCCCGACAAGCCGGGCAAGGAGTCCCCCTACCGCAACCGCTCCATCGCCGAGAACCTCGATCTCTTCCAGCGCATGCGCGCCGGCGAGTTCCCTGACGGCGCCCGCACCCTTCGCGCCAAGATCGACATGGCCTCGCCCAACGTCTGGCTGCGCGACCCGCTCCTCTACCGCATCCGCCACGTCGACCATCACCACGCCGGCAGCGGTTGGTGCATCTACCCGCTCTACGATTACGCCCACTGCCTCTCCGATTATCTCGAAGGCATCACGCACTCGATCTGCACGCTCGAATTCGATGTGCACCGCGCGCTCTATGACTGGATCCTCGAGGCGCTCGATCTCCCGCGTCCGCTCCCGCACCAATACGAGTTCGCGAAGCTCAATCTCGCCTACACCCTCGTTTCCAAGCGCAAGCTTCTGAAGCTCGTCGAGGAGAAGATCGTCACCGCTTGGGACGATCCGCGCATGCCCACGATCTCCGGTCTCCGCCGCCGCGGCATCCCCGCGCCGGCGCTCCGTGAGTTCGTCACCAGTGTTGGCGTCACCAAGTTCGACTCCCTGACCGAGGCCGCCGTCTTCGAGAACGTCGTCCGCAATTACCTCAACGGCGCCGCGCAGCGCCGCCTCGCCGTCCTCAAGCCGGTCAAGATCGTCCTCACCAACATCCCGGCCGGCGAGGAGGTCGCCTGCGAGGCGGTGAACAATCCGCAGGACGAGCAGCCCACCACGCGCCGGATCGCCCTCACCCGCGAGGTCTTCATCGAGTCCGACGACTTCGCCGAGGTCCCGCCGCCGAAGTATTTCCGCCTGAAGCCGGGCGGCGAGGTCCGTCTGAAATACGCCTGCATCATCAAGCTCGACGAAATCGTGAAGGACGCCTCCGGAGCGATCTCTGAGCTCCGCTGCACCGCCGACCTCACCACCCGCAAGGGCGAGCCCAATGCCGACAAGAAGGTGAAGGGAACGATCCACTGGGTCAGCGCGACGAAGTGCGTCGAGGCCGAGGTGCGTCTCTACGACCGCCTCTTCACCGTCCCCGAGCCCGCCGCCGAGGAGGATTTCCTCAAGGTCGTGAATCCGAAGTCGCTCGAGGTCGTCACCGCCAAACTTGAGCCCTCCCTCGCCGGCGCGACGCTGGCCGACCGCTTCCAATTCGAACGCCTCGGCTACTTCGCGCTCGACCCGAAGGAGTCGCAGCCGGGCAAGCCGGTCTTCAACCGCACGATCACCCTCAAGGACACCTGGGCAAAGTGATTTGCCTCGGGTAGGCGCCTGCTCGCAGGCGACCGCCCGCGATCGATCAGGTCACAGAGCCCACCGAGTAACCGAACCGAGCGCACGGAGTTTCCAACCCAGCCTCCCCGCTCTCCGGTTTGCCTCTGTGCCCTCTGTGACGAGATCGAAAGAACTCCGCGCCCTCCGCGTTTCCCCGCCTTTCGTTAGTGTTCAGTCGTGTCCAACAGTGGTTTCCCTCCGACTCCGATGAATCCCCTCCCCCAACTCGACGCCATCGAAGCCCGCGTGCTCGGCGCGCTGATCGAGAAGGACCTGACGACGCCGGACTACTATCCGCTGTCGCTCAACGCGCTGGTCAACGCCTGCAACCAGATCAATAACCGCGAGCCCGTCATGACGCTCGGCGAAGCCGAGGTCACGCGCGCGCTCGACCAGCTCCGCGACAAGCGCCTCGCCGTCGTCATCACCGGCGGCGACAGCCGCGTCCTGAAATTCGCCCACAAGGCCCGCGAAGTCCTCGAACTTTCGCGTCCCGAGGTGTCGCTCCTCTGCCTGCTGCTCCTGCGCGGCCCACAGACCGTCGGCGAACTCCGCGGCCGCAGCGGCCGGATGCACGAATTCGCCGATCTCGCCGACGCGCAAGCCGTCCTTGGCCGCCTCACGCACCGCGAGAACCCCGACCAGCCCGCCCTCGTCACGCTCCTGCCGCGCCAGCCCGGCACCAAGGAGCCGCGTTACGCGCACCTGCTCTCGGGCGAACCGCCCGTCGCGGCATCAGGTGGTAGGGCGAGTTCTCCGAACGAGCCGCCTGCGCCCGCCACCGCTCCTTCCGGCTCGTTCGGAGACCTCGCGCTACCCTCCGCTCCCGTCCGTCTCGCCCAACTCGAAGCCGACAACGCCGAGTTGAAGCGCCAGCTCGCCGACCTGCGGCGCGAGTTCGACGAGTTCCGGAAGAAATTCGAGTAACCGGCCGAGCTCAGCCGGCGCCGCTGCACACGATGCAGTCCCTTCGACGCACCCCGCCGGACTCGTCTCCGCCCGAGGAATCGCACTTCGTGCGCGACATGTGCTGCGCTGATGTGCAATCGGCCGATTACGCCGCCGCGAACTTCTGCAGCCGGGCCAGCACGCGCTCCTTGCCCAGCACGCGGAAGATGCTCGTGATGCTCGGGCCGGCGTTCGTGCCGGTCACGGCGAGGCGCGCGATGCCCTGATAGTCGCCGAAACCGAGCTGCTTGCTCTCAGCCAGCGCCTTGAGCGCCGTCTCGATGGCGGCGTCGGTCGAGAAATCCATCGCAGGCAGCGCCGCGATCAGCTCGGCCAGTCGCGCCTTCGGGTCGCCCTTCGCCAGGAGCTTCTCCTTCACCTTCGCGTCGATCGGGAAATCGTCGCTGAAGAAATACACCGTGTAGGCGGCGAGCTCGTCGATCGATTTGATCTTCGGCTGCGCGAGCAGCACGATCTCGCGGAAGTAGGCCTCGTTCGCCAGGACAGCGGGGCCGTTCGGCTGCTTCGCAAAATAGTCCTTCGCCCGGGCGAGGAATTTCTCCGCCGGCAACTCGAGCAGATACTGCATGTTGAGGTTCGCCAGCTTCTTGGGGTCGAACTTCGCGCCGCTCTTGTTCACCGCCGGGAGGTCGAAGAGCCGCACGATCTCGGACACCGGCATCTTCTCGCGGTCGTCGCCGGGATTCCAGCCGAGGAGCGAGATGTAGTTCACCAACGCGTCGGGCAGGAAGAAGCGCTGCTGGTATTCCTCGACGAGCGCGCCCTTGTCGCGCTTCGACATCTTGCCCTGGCCCATCTCGGGCGATTTCAGGATGAGCGGAATGTGCGCGAAGACCGGCGGCGTAACGCCGAAGCCCTCATAGAGCCGCACGTGCTTGCTCGTGTTGGAAAGGTGGTCCTCGCCGCGAATGATGTGCGTCACCTTCATCGTGATGTCGTCGACGACGTTGACGAAGTGGAACACCGGGTTGCCGTCGGAGCGGACGATGACGAAATCCTCGTCTTCCATGCGCTCGACGCGGCCGCGGATCTGGTCGTCGATCACCACCGGGGCGCTCTTGACCTTCTCGACCTCCTTCTTGCGGTGCTCGTCGAACACCGTGTAACGCTCGCCGAGCATCTTGAACCAGATCGCGCCGTCCTTTTCGTAGGCGCGCCCGGCATCGAGCAGTTTCTGGAGGTATTCCTTGTAGACGGAGGCGCGCTGGCTCTGCCGATACGGGCCGTAGTCGCCGCGTTCGCCGACGCCGTTGGCGTTCGGGCCCTCGTCCCAATCCATGCCGAGCCACGTCATGCTGTCGTAGATCAGCCGGAGGAACTCCTCGCTGTTGCGCGCGTGGTCCGTGTCCTCGATGCGGAGGATGAAGGTGCCGCCGGTGTGGCGGGCGTAGAGCCAGTTGAACAACGCCGTGCGGGCGCTGCCGATATGGAAGAAGCCGGTGGGACTGGGAGCGAAGCGAACGCGAACCTGGGACATGGGAGAAGGGAGAACCACGAGGGAACAGGAGGGAACACAAATTTCCAAGCATCCTTCGCGGCGGACGTTTCGGCGTGGCGCCGGGCCGGCGTTTTGCTCCACTCCGGCGTGCCCAGCCCGCTGCCGCTCGATCCCGCCGACTTCCTCCCTCGCTTAGACCGCGCGGCCCGGCAGGCCGGCTTCGCCGGCGAGCAATTCGGCGAGATCGCGGGGCACGCGCTCCGCGCCTATACGAAGCCCTCCGCGCCGGACGCGCCAGCGGTTTATCTCTCCGCCGGCATCCACGGCGACGAACCCGCCCCGCCCTGGGCCTTATTCGACCTCGTCGAGCAAGGCGTCTTCGATTCCCGGGCCGCTTGGCATGTCTGCCCGTTGCTCAATCCCTCCGGCTTCACGCAGCGGACGCGCGAGAATTTCCAAGGCATCGATCTGAACCGCGACTACCAGCAGCCCCAAACTGCCGAGATCCGCGCCCACGTCGCATGGTTGCAGAGCCAGCCGCGTTTCACGGCCTCGTTCTGCCTGCATGAGGATTACGAAGCGCAGGGCTTCTACCTCTACGAACTGAATCCCGACAACCGCCCAACCCTCGCCGACGCCGTGTTGCGCGCCGTCCAGCCGCTTGGGCCGATCGAAACCAGCGCTGTCATCGACGGTCGCCCGGCCGATGCGCCGGGCATCATCCGCCCGCACAGCGACCCGCTGCTCCGCGAAAACTGGCCGGAGGCGATCTATCTCCGTCACCACCACACGACGCTCAGCTACACCTTCGAGACTGCCAGCCTGCGTCCGCTTCCGGAGCGCATCGCGACGCAGATTGCGGCCGTGCACGCTGCTCTGACTGCTCTACTGCACTGAGCCCGGCGTCTCACCTTCGTGCGCGCCCGCTTCGTCGCGGGTTGTCGCGCGGCCCCGGCGTGCTTCGGCCGATTCCCGGCGATAACGGGCCCGGGCACTCTCGACGGGCGGCACCGCAGGGGTTTCCCCGCTGGCCCGGGACAGTTCGTTCGCCGCAAACACGCGCGCGACAAAGGCATCGATCGCCGCCTGCGCCTCCGCTGCCGGCAAGTGCATCCGCAGCTCGGCAAAGCGCGCCAAATCCCGCGGCCACGGCGCGCGCAGCACGTGGTCCATCCCCGCCGGCCTCAGGTCGATGGCCGCGCAGTGCAAAGCCTGTCGCGTCAACGGCAACAACGCACTGTGCCGGGCGGTCCAACCCTGTTCCGCGAATTCGCGATACAGCGTCGGGTCCGGACCATATAGTTTGTCGCCCAACACCCGCCGCCCGAGCCACTCTGCGTGCGCGCGGATCTGATGTTTGCGGCCCGTGGTCAGCTCGACGCCGGCGAGCGTGCAACCCTCCCGGACGATCAGCGGATGAAAAACCGTGTGCGCCTCCTGCGCCCCGGGCGTGCCGGCGGCGACGACGCGCTGCTTGACCGTGACGTTCGCCTCCGTATCCGGCCCCAACGGCTGGTCGACTGTCACCGGTCCTTCCAACTCGCCGTCCAACAGCACCGCATAGGCTTTGCCGAGTGCGCGGCGCGCGACGGCTTTCTGCAGCCGACGGCCCGTGTCCGCATCCTTCGCCAGCACGATCACCCCGGAAGTTTCACGGTCGAGCCGGTAGATCAGCCGGATCGTTTCCAGCCCGAGTCCGGCGCGCACCGCCCCGGCCAAGCTCGACCAAGGTCCGTTCTTCGAAGGGTGCACCACCAGCCAGCCGGGCTTGTCGATCGCCAGCAGGCGCGCATCCTCGTGGCAGACCCAGCCGCGCAAGTCCTTCGCGTCCACCAACGGAGCCTCGGCGGGCGGCAGATCCTCGGGAGCGGGGGCGTTCACGGCGGAGGCGTTCAAAATTATTTCCGGAACAGGACACGAAGTTCGTTTGCCAAACGCGACCTCCCGGCTATCCCTGCTGCTGTCGAATGAAGGACTTTCCTACAAGGAAAGAGTGGCCGGCCCTCAGGGGCGGCGTCAGCGACAAACCCAATCAGGCTCCGGGAGATTTTCACGCGCTTTCCTCCCAACCCAAAGGACCAAACATGAATAATCCGAACGCATCCCACGAAATCATCGTCTCCGGCATTCATCTCGAGCTTACGCCTTCCCTGAAATTCTACGTGCGCGAGAAGATGGAGCGATTGTTTCGCCACGAGGAGCGCATCGTCCGCATCAAGGTGGAGCTCGAATGCGATTCGAAGCACGACCGCCAGCACAAGTTCAACGCCAAGGCCCACGTCCAGCTGCGCGGCCCCGACATCAACGCCGCCGTCAGCTCCGAGGATTGCCACAAATCGATCGACCTCCTCGTCGACAAGCTCGACCAGTCGATCCGCAAGCGCCACGGCGTCGCCAAGGACAAGCGCAACCACCCGCACGCGGTGGAGTGGCAGGATGTGAGCTTCCCCAAGGCCATCTGAGCGCGCCGCCCGCGCGGCACCGCTTGTTCCATCCGGCCCGCCGCCTGGCGGGCCTTTTTCATGTCCGCAGCGGACGGCCCCGCTCCGGCCACCACCAGCCCGCGCTGTGCTTTAGCCCAAACGGACGAGGGCTTTTCGGTTTTCAAACCGAGCCGCCGGTGATTTGTTGGCGTTCCCCCATCCTATGCCCGGCCCCCTCACGCTCAGCGGCCAGAACCTCACCCTCGCGCACCTGCGCACCGCCCTCGCGGCCGGCGCGCCCCTGCGCCTCAGCGGCGACGCGCGCCGCCGCATCAAGGCCTCCCGCGCCATCGTGGATCGCCTCCACGACGACCCCACGCCCCACTACGGCATCAACACCGGATTCGGCATCCTCGCCCACCAGCGCGTGCCGGCCTCCGACATCGAGCAGTTGCAGGAAAACCTGATCCTCAGCCACGCCGTCGGCGTCGGCGACGAGGTGCCCGCCGCCATCGTGCGGCTGATGCTGCTCCTCAAGATCAACGGCCTCGCCGTCGGCATGTCGGGCGTCCGGCCCGTCGTCGTCGACCACCTGATCCGCTTCTACAACGAAGACGCGCTGCCGATCGTCTACACGAAGGGCTCGCTCGGCGCCTCCGGCGATCTCGCGCCGCTCGCCCACCTCGTGCTCCCGTTGCTCGGTCTCGGCGAGATGATCCATCGCGGACGCCGCCGCCCGGCGCGCACCGTGCTCCGGCAACTCGGGCTGCCCGTGCTCAAGCTGCAATCGAAGGAAGGCCTCGGCCTCATCAACGGCACGCAGTTCATGTCGGCCTACGCCGTGCACTGTTTGCTGCGCATCGAGCATCTCGCCAAGACCGCCGACCTCGCCGCCGCCACCACGCTTGAGGCGGCGCGCGGCAGCGCCACGCCCTTCGACGCCCGCATCCATGCCGCCCGGCCGCACGCCGGCCAGCGCGACGCCGCCGCCAACGTCCGCGCGCTGCTGCGCGACTCTGAGATCCTCCCCTCGCACGCCCACTGCGCCAAGGTCCAGGACCCCTACTCGCTCCGCTGCGTGCCGCAGGTCCACGGCGCCGTCCGCCTCGCCATCGCCCACGCCCGCGATGTCGTCGAGACCGAGATCAATTCCGCCACCGACAATCCCCTCGTGTGCGAGAACGGCGACGTCATCAGCGGCGGTAATTTCCACGGCGAGCCGCTGGCCTTCGTCCTCGACTACCTCGCCATCGCCACCGCCGAGCTCGCCTCCATCTCCGAGCGCCGGATCTACATGCTGCTCCACGGCGACACCATCGGCGACGTCAAGGTCCCCAAGCTGCTCATGAAGGACACCGGCCTCAACTCCGGCTTCATGATCCCGCAATACACCGCCGCCGCGCTCGTGTCGGAGAACAAGGTCTTCGCCCACCCCGCTTCGGTCGATTCTATCCCGTCCTCGCTCGGTCAGGAGGACCACGTCTCGATGGGTTCCATCAGCGCCACGAAGCTGCTCGAAGTCGTCAAAAACACCGAGACCGTGCTCGCCATCGAGTTCATGTGCGCCGCGCAAGGCCTCGAATTCCTCCGTCCGTTGAAAGCCGGTCGCGGCGTCGAGGCCGCCTTCGCCGAGGTGAGAAAAGTGATTCCCTTCGCCCAAGCCGACCGACTCTTCCACAACGACGTCGCCACCGCGCTCGCCCTCGTGCGTAGCGAAAAACTCATTGCCGCCGCCGAAAAAACCGCCGGCCAACTCTGCTAGCAAGGTAGGGCGAGTTCTCCGAACG
>JAMPXH010000208.1 GCA_023701285.1 Candidatus Didemnitutus sp. | reverse complement strand
GGCGGCGAGGCGTTGTGCGGTGGCCGCGCCGATGCCGGAGCCGCCGCCGGTGACGAAGGCGACCTTGCCTTGGAGTTTTCCGGACATGGTCATCCCCTTACTTGAAGTACGAGCCGCCGTTGGCGACGAGATCAGAACCGGTGACCATCGCGGCGTCATCGGACGCGAGGAAGGCGACGACGGCGGCGATGTCGGAGGGCTCTGCCATGCGGCCAAGCGGGATGCCCGCGACCATCGAGTCGATCCAAGCCTGGGAGACGTTGGCCATGATCGGCGTGTTTACCGGGCCGGGCATTACGTTGTTCACGCGGATGCCGCGCGGCGCGAGTTCGCGTGCGAGGCTGCGCGTCATGCCGGTCAGCGCGGCCTTCGAGGCAGCGTAGTGCAGCGCGCCTTCGCCCGAGATCGCCGAGGTGCTGGAGATGTTGACGAGGGCGCCCTTGATGCCGTGCTTGATCATCACGCGCACGGCCTCGCGGGTGCAGAAGAAGGTGCCGTCGAGGTTGACCTGCATGACGCCGCGCCAGCCTTCGTCGGCCATGTCGCAGATGAGGTCCGGATATACGGTGGGCTTCTCGCCGCGGGCCATCTGTTCGCCGCGTTCGTTCATGCGCGCGAGCAGCTTGTCGAAGCCGTCGTTCTTGGCGCTGCCGATGCCGGCGTTATTCACGAGCACGTCCAGGCGGCGGTAGCGGCCGTCGACTTCCTCGAAGAGGGCTTTCACCGAAGCGCTGTCGGCGATGTTGCAGACGCGCGCGATGCCGTCCTTGCAGCCGGCGAGGTCGAGCGTTTCCTTCGCATTGGCTTCGTTTACATCGACCGCGACGATGGTGGCGCCTTCCTGCGCGAGGCGGATTGCGATTGCGCGTCCCATGCCCTGGCCGGCGCCGGTGACGACTGCCACTTTTCCTGCGAATCTCATGCCTTGTCTCCTGGAAATGTCTGTTTGCGTAGGGTGAGCGTAGGGATCCCGCTGCCGCATGCCATCGTCCGATGGGACTAGCGCCGGGAATGCCCCGGTATCCGGCAGCCTCAGGCAGCGTGGGCGAGGCGCGCGTCGGAGAGGGTCTGATTCGTCCACGCCTTGAAGGCGCGGCGGAAGTTGCTGACGCTGCTGTAACCCAGCATGTAGCCGATCTCCTTGGGCGTCAGCGTCGTGTGCTGCAGGTACTGCAGCGCGAGATCCTTGCGCGTGTCGTCGAGGATCTTCTGGTAGCTCTGGTCTTCATCCACGAGCCGTCGACGCAGTGTCCGTGCGCCGATATTGAGGTGCTCGGCCATCTCCTCCAACGTCGGGAACTCGCCGGGATGGCTCACCAGGTAGTCGCGGATCAGTTCGGAGAGCTGCGCGTCGCGCCGCTGGCGTGCGGCCAGCATTTCGCACTGGCTCGCGCACAGCTTGAAGACCTCGGGATTCGCGAGGCTGATCGGATCTTCCAGCCGGTTGATGTCGAACACGACGAGGTTGCGCGACTGGTTGAAGTAGATCGGGCAATTGAAACGCCGGATGTAGGGAGTCACGTCGGCCGGTTGCGGGAAGGTCAGGTGCAGCTCAAGGATCGGGAAGGGGCGGTTCGTCAGGGAGGACGCGAGCTGGATGGTCTGGCTGACGAACTCCTCGACCGCGAAGCGCATCACGTCGCCGAGACGGTAGACGTCGTGGATCTCGGAGAACCAGCGCCCGTGCTTGATGTAGTTGGTGGTCGAGAAGATGTGTTCGTTGAGGCCGCGGTAGCGATCGTAGAGCTCGCGCGAGTCCTTGAGTGTGGAGGCGCTGAGCGCCGCGTAGCCGAGGATGCCGAGATCACTGACGCGGAATTCCTCGCCGAGGGCGATGCCGAGCCACGGATTGCGCGTGAGCTCCAGCATGTTGAGGATGACGCGGCGGTACTGCGGCGGATGCGGCTGGAGGTCGTGCTCGTGGAGCTGTCCGGCGCGGAGGCCGGTGCCGGCGAGGACGCGCTCGGCACCGATGCCGCGGCTGGCCATGCGGGCCAGATAGAACTCGAGTTTGCCAGTCGGTTTCAGATCATTCATCGCCGTCTCCGTCCGTATCCGGGTAAGGGAATCGTCGTCGATGCCCTGCGGGCGCGCATCACCCGATCGCATTAAATCCCCTTGCGGCTGGATGGTTACATCTGTTGCCGCAGCCCTAATGCAAAGGAACGATGCGGGTTTTCGCGCCGCGCCCGACAGTGGGAGCTGGGTTAGTGATACTGGAACGGAGGTCGCCGATGAACGAAATGCAGCGGATCATCCAGGCTGTCGCGCGCCTGCGCGAGTGCGGGCAACGGGCTGCGTTGGCCACCGTGGTGGCGGTCGAAGGATCGACCTATCGGCGCCCCGGCGCACGCATGCTCGTGAGCGAAGACGGCGAAGCCGAGGGCGGGATCAGCGGTGGCTGTCTCGAACGCGATGTTTTCCGTCAGGCTGCGCGCGTGCTGCACAGCGGCGAGCCCGCCGTCACGGTGTACGACTCCACCGGCGAGGATCTCGACGAAGGATATTCGCTCGGCTGCAACGGCGTCGTGGTGGTGCTCGTTGAGCCACTGGCGCCGGCCGGGCCTGCCGGGGCGCTCGACTTCGTTGCGGACTGCCTGCAGCGTCGCCGGAAAGGCGTGGTCGCCACAGTCTTCGCTGTGCGGGGTGCGGTACCGACGCGCGTTGGCGGGAGGCTGACCCTTGCCGACGATGGAGAGATCTGTGCGACGGGGATCGACGATGAGTCGACGCGTGAGCTGTTGCGCGCCGAGGCCACCAAGGCCCTGCACATGGGACGTTCCTCGCACATCCGTATCTGCACTCCGGCAGGGGAATTCGACGCTTTCGTCGAGGTC
>JAMPXH010000099.1 GCA_023701285.1 Candidatus Didemnitutus sp. | reverse complement strand
GCGGCGACAGCCGTCAGCAGGGACACCGGCGCCCACCTCCTGCCTGATCCCGGCGCAGCCGGTTTCACCACCAACCCCGCTCGGCTGCCACGCGCAGCGCTTCTTCGACGGATGGCAGGTAGGGATGCCACTGTTTTTCCCACTCGAGGCTCACGGTTCCGTTGAATTCGCGCTGCAGCACCGTCGTGATCGGCCCCATCGGAAACTCGCCCTCGCCCGGCAACACGTAGGTGAACGGATGCCGCGCGCTCGGCCGGCTGACGCTGTCCTTCACGTGCACGTGCACCACCCGCTCCTTGATCGCCGCCCAAGTCGCCAACGGGTCCTCGCCACCCTTCTTCCATGTGTGGTGCGTGTCCCACAACACGCCGCAATCCGGCGCCTCACGCGCAAATTCGAGGATCGCCGGCGTGGTCGTCAGCGCGTCGTGTGTCTCCACCATCAGCTGCGAAAGCCAGCCGTGGCGCGACCGTTCGTCACGCCACCACGCGAGCGTCGCGAAGGCTGGCGCCAGGTCGTTGCCGCCGCCGGGCACGCCGCCATCAAACACCCGCAGCCGCACGCCGCCGAGCGCCTCCGCCCAAGGGAGAAAGGCCGCCAACGCCGCCCGGTCCGCCTCGGTGGAGCCGATCAGCTTGAACGACGTGTCGAGCGCCACGATCCGCACGCCACTGGCACGCACTTGCCCGGCCAACGCCGCCGGCGTGCCGCAGTGCGTGGCAAAATACGCGGGCAGATCGACGGTGCCACCGAGCGCTCGCACCTCGACCTCGCCGAGACCGTGCTTCGCCGCGAGGGCGAGCACCTGTGCGAGGGAAAATTCCGGACAACCGAGCGTGGAGAACGCGCGCGAATAGGCAGTCATGTCGGGAACGACGATGCGGGGCGCCCGCCCGGCAGGCAAGCGGGGCGAAGCGCGAATCGTCGCGCACTGCGTGTCACGCCACCCCAAAGAAAGAGGCCGCCCACCCCTGGGCGGCCTCGGTTCATGCACCTGAAACAAACGGTCAGAACTTGGCGGAGACGCTCACCACGACGCGCTCAGGCAGACCGCGCGCCTGGTTGGCGGGATAGTAGGTCTTGTCGGTCACGTTCTTCCACGAGACCGAGCCGGACCACGCCGCGCCCGCGCCCTTCCAGTCGTAGCCGAGGGCCAGATCGTAGAGCGTGTAGCTCTCGAAGAAGAGCGTCGGGTTAGCCGTGCGCTGCGCCTTGTCACCGGTGTAAACGAGGCCGCCGCCGACCCAGAAGTTCTTCATCGAGTCGTTGGTGAAGGTGTAGCGCGTCCACAGCGAGGCGAGGCGCTCGGCGGAGCCTTCCGGCACTGCATTGAGGATGAGGCCGGTCGCCTCGTTGTAGGCCGCGACATAGGCTGCCTGCACCGCCGGGTCTGCCGAATAGGTCGGAATCGTCGGGAACGTCGCCTTTGTGGTGCGGATGTCCATGTCGGTGTAAGTCGCGTAGACCTGCCAGTTGTCGAGCGGTGACCAGGTGATTTCGAATTCGAAGCCCTCGCTCTCGTCGACCGTGCCCTGGCGGGTGATGGTCGGGAACTGCTGTCCTTCGAACGTGCTCACCGTCTCGCGGAAGCGCAGCACGCGATCCTGCCGCTCGAGGTGGAACCACGAGAGCGTGGAGGAGACACGGCCCTCGAAGAGGTCGGTCTTCACGCCGAATTCATAGCCCTTGCCCGTGGTCGGCAGCGCGGGCGCGTTGATCGTGACGGGATTCGTCGCGGCGTTCGTGGCGATGGCGGGATTGAAGGCCGGATTGAAGAGCGTGAGATTGCGCTCCTCGATGAAGAACGACTCGGAATAGCTGGCGAAGAGGAGCACGTCGGGACGCACCTTGAAGCCGGCGCCGAACTGCGGCGTGGTCTTCGTGGCCTCGAACGGGGCGTCGAGCACGGGGTTGCCACCGGTGAGCGTCGGCAGCATGTTCGCGCCGTCGGACTCGGTCTTGTTGTAGCGGGCGCCACCGATGACGATCAGGCGGTCCTCCAGCAGGCCGAGGTTGAGCAGGCCGTAGAGCGCGCTGTCGGTGCCTTTGCCGGTGCGGAGGTTGTTGAACGGCAGTGCGGTCTCGTCGTAGTAGGGCGAGCGGTCCCACGTCGCGGGATCATTGTAGTTCCACGGTTGGAAGTGCTGCGTGTTCGTCGTGTTCTGATTGAGCACGCCGGCCGCCGGGGCGGCGCTGCTCTCGCGGCGGCGGGCACCGCTGCGCTGCGAGGTGAGAAATGCGCCGAAAAGCGGCTTCACGGTCACGCCGCCGAACTCGAGATTGCCGGCGAGCTCGGCCTGGTAGGAGTTGGAGTGGCCGAAGGACTCCTCGAGGCGCTTGCGGCGCGTCATCAACGCCGTGGCGGTCTTCGTCGGATCGGCCAGCACTGTGCCGGGATTGGCCCGCAGCTCCGCGACGTAATCGAAGCGGTTCTTCGTCGCGAGGTAAGCGGCCGCGGGCGTGACGGTGAACTCGGCGAGGCCGGTGAGCTTGTTGCCGAGATAGAATTTGTTCCAACCGTAGTTGGCGCGGGCGTTCCAGTGCGTGCCGAGCTGAATGTTGTATTCGACGTTGAGCGAATCGAAGTCGGAGTGGCGGTAGTCGCCGGCGCCGACGTAGTTGAAGGTGCTCGCCACCGGCGGATAGCCAATGAAGCCGAGGTTGAGGTTGCCGACGTCGACGTAGGCCTGCGCCCGGGCGCGGTCGGCAAGATTCGGGAAGTTCGTGGCATTGGCGGCGACGCTGACGGCGAGGTTCGGCATCATGCCGACGAGCGGGTCCTCGTTGCGGCGGTAAAACTCGGCATCGACGATGAGATTCGAGTTCTTCGTCACCTTCCACGCGAAGCTGGGCGCGACGAGCGTCGACTCGGAGGAGCCGATTTCGGCCCACTCGAAGCCCTTCTCATACGCGGCGACTACGCGTCCGCTGAAGCGGCCGTCGGCGACGGTGTGGTTCACGTCGATGTCCGTGCGGAGGAAGTCGTGCGAACCGACCTGCTGGCGCACGAGGGCGAAGTCCTGGTAGTTGGCGCGCTTGGTGATGTAGTTCACCGTGCCGCCGGGCGTGATCTGGCCGTAGAGCAGCGACGACGGCCCTTTCACCACCTCGACACGCTGGATGTTGCCGGCGTCGACATAGCGGTTGCCGACGAAGCCGTTGCGCTGCGGCGTGACATCGCCGTCGAAACCGCGGATCGAGTAGCGGTTGTTGCCTTGGGTGAATTCCTTCGCGCCGCTCGTGACGCCGGGCGCGTAGGCCACGATGTCCATCAGCTCGCGGGCGCCGATGTCGTTGATGAATTGCTCGGTGAACGCGCTGATCGAGAACGGCAGGTCCTTGATCGGCGTATCGATGCGGGTCGCGGAGACGGAGTTGCCGGCACGGTAGCCTTTGTCGGCCGAAGTCGTGACCTGGAAGGTGGAGAGGGTGATCACCTCCTCCTTCGGCGCCGGGGCGGTCGCGGAGCCCGTCGCCGATTGGGCAAACGCGGCTGGGAAAACAAGGGTGGCGAACGCCAAGGCCGACAGGCCGGATGCGCGCAACGCCACCGCGGGGAGCGGTCGGGTGTTGGGATTCATGGGGTGAAACGTTCCGAGGGGTAGAACGTAAATTGATATTTATTAATATTGAATCCAGGGCAAGCCGATTCTCCCGGACTGATGATTATCATCCATGAAGCTACCCGTGAAACGCCTCACCCGTCGCTCAAGAAACCGTCGCGGGCGCCGATGCAGAGGCATGACCTCGCGACCTGCTCCCGGCCCCGCCGCCTCCGGCCCGCAGTGGCCGACGACGGTGCTCGGCGCCCGGCGCGATCGCTGGGGGCGCTTTCGCTTTGTCGCACCCAGCTTGCGCGGTGACAAATGTGGCGCTCTGACGACGCCGTTCCCGATTGCGCCGCGCACCTGGTCCGCGGTGGCGCGGCGCGGAGCTGCTTGAGCCGGGACGCGGCACTTCTCACGCCCATCAGGATTCTCGCGCGACGGCGCTTGGGCGTGCGTGCACGTGTGCTGTCGGTGTCATCGGGCGCACGTCTCCTCCCTACCCCGCCGCTCGACCAAACAAAAAATGCCCGGCACGAAGGCGCGGGCATGAGGGATGATTGCCGTTCGGGAGCCGGCTTTAGCCGTCGATGAAGTGCGCCGGCTCGGGCGCCGCGGCTCGGGCGGGGGCTTTGGCCGTTTCCTGTGTCGGGCGAATCGTCTTGGCCAGCGTCGGTTTGACGATCCGGTTGCCCTTCGCAGGGGCGCGCGGGGCGTCCTCCGTTTGCGGGGGCACGGTGCCGTGGACCATCTTCATCAATTCGGCGACCGCGGCGCGCACTTGGGCGGACTGACCCTGCAAATCCTCGGCGGAGCTCGCGGATTGCTGCGCGAGTGCGGCGTTCGATTGGGTGATCTGGTCCATGCCGGCGACAGCTTGGTTCAGCTGGCCGATGCCCTGGCTTTGTTCGTGGGAGGCCTGTGCGATGCCGCCAACCATCTCGTCGAGTTGCCGGATCTTCTGCACGATCAAGTCGAGGCTGCCCGCGACCTGCGTGCTGATCTGCACGCCTTGTTCGCTCTTGGAGGAGGCGTCGGCGATCTTCGCGGCGGTCTCCTTCGCCGCTTGGGCGGAGCGTTGGGCGAGGCTGCGGACTTCCTCGGCGACGACGGCGAAACCGGCACCGGCCTCGCCGGCCCGCGCGGCCTCGACGGCGGCGTTCAGCGCAAGGATGTTCGTCTGGAAGGCAATCTCGTCGATCGTCTTGATGATCTTGGCGATCTCGGAGCTGGAGGAGCGGATGGCGTTCATCGCGCCGCGCATGGAATCCATGTCGCGGGCGCCGCCGTCGGCGGTGGCGCGGGCCTCGGCGGCGAGCGACTTGGCGGCCTGCGCTCCCTCGGCGTTGCGCTGGGTCATGCCGGACATCTCGTTCAGCGAGGCGCTGCTCTCCTCGAGCGCGGCGGCCTGGCGGCTGGCACCGTCGGACATCGCCTGGCTGACCTCGGCCACCTGCAGAGCCGCGCCGTGGGTCTGGGCGGACTCGGAGGCGAGTTGGTCCGCGATGCCGGAGATCGGCCGTGTGATGCTGCGGATGATGAAGAAGGCGGAAAGCAGTCCGATGAGCGTGCCGGTTCCCATGCCGGCGAGCAGCAGCAGCTCGCTGCGGCTCTGGGCAACGCGCATCGTCTGCTCAAGTTCAGCTTGGAACTGCGTCAGGGCGTCGTTCACGCGCACGATGGCCTGCGTGAATTGCGGGGCGAGCGCGTTGAGACGGGCGGTGATCTCGTTGCGCGTCTGCTTGACGGCGATGATGTCGTCGAGCGCCTGCGCGTAGGCCGCGGTGGACTTGCCGAGGGAGACGAGCAGGGCGTCCTTGTCCTCGTCCTTGAGCGAGGCGTCGAGTTTGACGAGCTCCGTCTGATCCTGCTGGAGGCGGCTGATCGCATCGGCGACGGCGCGCACGCTTTTCTTCGCCCCTTCGGCGTAGTCGGCACGGGAGGTGAGGAGGAAGGAATTGGCGAGGCTGCTCGATTCGAAGTAGGCCTTCAGCGCGTTGGAGACCTTGAAGGCGCCGTTCATGTCGCCGTTGCCGCGGGCGTCGGTCAGGACCTTTTGCAATCCCTGCACGATCGCCTCGCCCTGGGGCGTGAGCTGGCGGCTGACGATCTCGTCGAGCCGGGCCGTGGCGCCGATCACCTGCTGGAAGTCGCGGTCGTATTCGACGAGGAGCTTGGCGGCGGCGCTGACCTCGGCGGCGCGGGCGGGCTCGGTGATGACCTCGGTGGCCACGGCCATGCCGCGATCGAGTTTCTGCTTGGCCTCGGCGTAGCGGGTGGCGCCTTCGGCGGAGCTGGCGGCGAGGTATTCGTTGACCTGCAACTTGACCTCCAGCATCGCGGCGGCGAGCGCGGCGGCGGTGTTAGTCTCGCGGGCGCTGCCGGCAAACTCGGTGAGCTGCCGCCCGGAAGCGCCGAGGGCGAACCAGGCGATGGCTGCGACCACGCCGACCAGCGCGAACACGAGGGAGAAGCCGAGCGCGATCCGGCGCCCGATGGTGAGAGTTCCTGTCTTCATGGGGATGCGAAAGTCTCGGTCTGGTTCATTCGTCGGCGTAAGTGAACTGGATGGGGATGGTCACCCGCATCGCGACCACCGCGCCGCCCTTCTTCGCGGGCTTGAATTTCCATTTGCGCAGCGCCTCGAGCGCCGGTTGCACAAAGGCGTCGTGCGTCGTCTTCTCCACCGTGGGCTCGACGACATTGCCCTTCTCATCGACGGTGCACTTGACCGTCACGACGCCACCGACGCCGTTCTGGCGCATCTGGGTCGGATATTTCGGCGGCACCATACGGACCGGCACCGGAGCCTCCACGGCCTCGTCGGCCAGCACAGGCGGGGAAAATGACATGGCCAAGGCCAGCAACCCGATCACGAGGATGGTTTTCATAGACTGCGAAGGCTAAATCGGCGGGCCGGCCGGGGGCTTTAGGGAAATTTGCGGAAAAGCACGGGCCAAATGCCGGCGGCAAAACACGCCTCCGGGCATGAGCGTGATTGCTCCGCCACGCCGCGGGCTCATGCTGCGGGCTTCTGTGCTTCCGGATCTGACACTGCAACGCATGGCCCGCGTGGCCGCCGGCGCGACCTTCGCCTTGGGCCTCGCTGGCATGCTGGGTTGGTGGCTGGATCTTGCCTGGCTGCGCCGCTGGCCGGGCGACCCGCGCGTGATCAGCCCGAACGCGGCCTTCGTCCTCGCCTTGTGCAGTCTCGCGCTGTTGCTGCTGCACGGACCGGGCGGCCGCTTCGCGCGGATCGCCGGTCACCTGCTCGCCCTGGCCACGCTGGCCATGTCTGCCGCGGCCATCGTGCGGATGAGCTTCAATCTGGACCCCGGCTGGCTCGCCTCGCCTCTGCACGCGACTCCGCCCGGCAGCACACCACGCCTGCCCCTCAACAGCGCGCTGGCCGCCGCGCTCACCGCCCTCGGTATCCTCGCCTTGGCTCACGAGCGGCGGCACTGGTTCGGTCTTTCCAACTGGCTGGGGCTGGCGGTCATCAGCTTTGCCACGATCCACCTTGCCAGTGCCCTGCTCGCGACGGCCCCGGACATCACGCGCATGGCGGCCTTCACCGCGACGGGTTACCTCGCGCTCGGTGCTGCGCTGCTCGCGGCACGAGCCGAAGGCAGCCTGCCCCGTGTCTTCTCGCGTCAGGACCCCGTCGGCTATCTTGCCCTGCCGCTCTTCGGCACCGGCCTGATCGTGCCCCTGCTGCTCTATCTGCTGCAGATCTGGTGGTTCGTCCCCATCGCGCCGGAGTTGCACGACACCTGCGTCCTCGTCGCCACCGTGCAGGGCATCGCCGTGCTCGGCATGCTCACCTTCGCCTTGCGCCGCATGGATCGCATCGACGTGCGTCGGCGCGAGGCCGAGAACGCGCGCGACATGCTGCTCGCGCGGCTGCAGCAGCAGGCCTCCACGTTGGAGCTCCTCGTCGGCGAGCGCACGCAGGAGCTGCGGAAAACCACCGACCGCCTCGATCTGGCGCTGCGCGCCGGCGGCTTCGGCGTGTGGGACTGGGATCTGTCGGGCCGCAGCATCTACTGGGACCCACGGCAGTGTTCGCTCTATGGTTACACGCCCGCGGAATTCGACGGCACCAAGGGCGCTTGGCTGCAACGCATCCACCCCGACGACCGCGACGCGATCGAGACCGAGGTCGCGCAGGCACTCGCCGGCGCCGAGCATTTCGAGAACGTGTATCGCATCGTGCTGCCCGACGGCACCGAGCGCCACATCCAGTCCCATGGCTTCGTGCGTCGCGACGAGCAGGGGCAGGTCATTCGCGTCGTGGGCATGGATCGCGACATCACCGAATCCCAGGCCCGCGCCCGCGAGCTGGCGCTCGTCAACGACCGGCTGCAACTCGCCATCCACGCCACCGGCTATGGCGTCTGGGAAATGGACATCACCACCCGGCACATGCTCTGGGACGACCGCATGCTCGAGATTTACGGGCTCACTCGTCCTCAGTTCAGCGGTCGGCCCGATGAGTGGCAGAGCCGCGTCCTGCCCGAGGATGCCCCCGCGGACGATGAGCGGATCAACGAGGCGCTGAGCGGCCGCTCACCCATTTACCGCAGCACCTTCCGTATCGCCCGCCCCGACGGCTCCATCCGCCACATCGAGGCCTACGGCGTCGTGCAACGGGGCCGGCAGGGCCAGCCGGTGCGCATCGTCGGCCTCGACCGCGACGTGACCGACGACACCGAGCTGCGCGAACAACTCCGCATCACCGAGGAGCGCTGGCGTCTCGCGCTCTCCGGCACCAATGACGGTGTCTGGGACTGGGACATCCCCGCCAACCGGGTCTACCGCGACGCCCGTTACGCCGAGATCGTCGGCTACGCCACCGCCGACCTCCCGGGCGGCCTGATCTGGCGCGAGCTCGGACACCCCGACGACATCGCCAGCGTCGAGCACGCGATCGGCGAACACCTCGCCGGCCGCACACCGATCTACCAATACGAATACCGCCTGCGTCACCGCACCGGCCGCTGGATCTGGGTGCTCGGCCGCGGCAAGGTCGTCGCCCGCGACGCCGCCGGGCACCCGCTCCGCATGGTCGGCACGCAAACGGACGTCACGCTGCGCAAGGAGCTCGAAGAGCGCCTGCGCCACGGCGAGGAAATGTCGCTCCAGCTCGGCCGGCTCGCGCAGATCGGGGCATGGGAGTGGGACCTGCTCAGCGGCAAGCTCACGTGGTCCCCCGAGATGTTCCGCATCCACGAAGTCGAGCTCGGCTTCGAACCACTGCTCGAGCGGTCATTCACCTTCTATCCGCCCGAGGCGCGCCGCACGCTCACGGAGGCGATGGAGAGCGCGGTGCGCAACGGCACCGGCTTCGACCTCGAGCTTCCCTTCATCAGCGCGCGCGCCCGCAACCTCTGGGTGCGTGTCCAAGGCCGCGCCCAGATGAAGGAAGGCCGCGCCACCCGCATCTACGGCGCGTTCCAAGACATCACCGGCCGCCGCGACGCCGAGGAGATGCGCCGCCAGCTCGAAAGCCAGCTCTTCCAGGCGCAGAAAATGGAGACACTCGGCACGCTCGCCGGCGGCATCGCCCACGACTTCAACAACCTGCTCACCGGCATCCTCGGCTACCAAGACCTGGCGCTCGAGGCCATCGAGGAACCGGATGCCTGCCGCAATTACCTCGGTTCCTCCCGCGAGGCCAGCATGCGCGCCCGCGAACTGGTCGACCAGATCCTCACCTTCAGCCGGCAGACCGGCAGCGAGAAGGTGCCCGTCAACCTCGCCCAAGTGATCGAGGAGGCGCGGCGCTTCCTGCGCGCCACCGTGCCGTCCAACATCCGCATGGAAATCGACGTCGGCACCGACTGCGGTCGCGTGCTCGCCGATTCCACCCAGCTCCACCAGGTGCTGCTCAACCTCGGCTCCAACGCTGCACACGCCCTGCGCGCCACGGGCGGCACCATTCGTCTCGCGCTGGCCCAGGTGTCGCTCGATTCCGCGCAACTCGCCGCCCTGCACGCCAAACTGCCGCCCGGCGATTATGCGCGGATCGAATTTTCCGACAACGGCACCGGCATCGACGAGGACACGCGCAAGCGCATCTTCGACCCCTTCTTCACCACCAAGGATGTCGGCCAAGGCACCGGGCTCGGCCTCTCCGTGGCCCACGGCATCATGCAGCACCACCGCGGCGCGATCACCGTGGCCAGCGAAGTCGGTCGCGGCACCACCTTCACGCTGCTGCTGCCCATTGCGGGCGATCAGCCCCACGACCCGCCGCCGAGCGCCAGCCCCTTCCCGCGCGGCCAGGGCGAACTCATCGCCGTAGTGGACGACGAGGATGTCGTGCGCGGCTTCGCCCAGCTCGCGCTCGAGCGCAACGGCTACCGCGTGCGCCCCTTCGACACCCCCACCGAGTGCCTTGAGGAGATGCGGCGCGATCCCCGCGCGTTCCGCGTGCTGCTGACCGACCAAACCATGCCCGTCATGCGCGGCATCGAACTCGCCTCCGAGCTCCGCACCTTCGCGCCGGACCTGCCCGTCGTCATCATGTCCGGCTACTTCTCGCACATCTCGCCCGCCATGCTGGCGAAGCTGGGGCGCGTCTCGCTGCTCTCCAAACCCTTCACGATCGAGGAACTCGCCCGCGCGATCCACCGCGCACTGCCTACTGAGGCGCCCCCCGAGTCCTGAGCCGAGATCATGCAGGAGGTGGGCGTCGGTGTCCCTACCGACGCCTGTCGCCGCTGGGGCAGCGGCGACCACCAAATTGTCAGGAGCTCATCGGTCGGGAATCGCGTCCAACTGCATGAGTCCGGCTGAGTCCCGCGCAGGCACGAAAAAGGCGGAGCCGTGGCTCCGCCTCGCGGGATCGATGAGCTTAATCGCTCAGAAGCGCCACTCGACACCACCGTAGGCGCCGGCACCGGGCTGCGGGTAGCCGTGCACTTGGTCGTAGCGTTCATCGAAGGCATTTTCCACCCGCGCCTTCAGCGTTAGGCGGTCCGTGGCCTTCCACGCCGCATAGAACCGCGCGACCGTGTAGGCCTCAGCGTCGATGGTCACATAGGTGTCCGCGTGCACGTCCTCGCGGTCCCACGCGAAAGTCACGGCGCCACCCAGGCTCCAGCGTCCGAAATCGTGCCAGAGATCGAGCGATCCGGAATGACGCGGACGGCGCGCGAGGCGCGTCTGCTGCGTCAGATTTTCCGCATCGAGATAGGTATAGGCCACGCGCGCCTCCAACGCGCAGGGCAGCGTGAACTTGCCCGCGATTTCCACGCCGCGCGAGCGGGCGCGATCGACGTTCACCACGGTGGAGGGAAACACGACGAAATCGTAGACGATCAGGTTGTCGTAGCGCTGCTCGAACCAGGTGACGCCGACCGAGCCGCGTCCGCCGGGCAGATAATAATCGATGCCGGCGTCCCACCCGCGTGCCTTCTCGGGCTCGAGGTTGGGATTGCCGACGTAGTAGGGACTCTGACCGTAGAGATCGAGGAAGCTGGGCGAGCGGAACCCCGTGCCGTAGCTCGTGCGGAGCTTCACACGTTTCTGGCCGGCGAGCCAGGCGGCGGTCACCTTGCCCGTGGTGGCCTCGCCGAAGGTGTCGAAATCGTCGTGGCGCAGCCCAAAGGTGAGGAACACGTTCTCGGTCGGCGAAAACTCCTCCTGCGCGAAGACCGCGAACAAGCGCTGGCTGCGGTCGATGGCGCCGAAGCCGGTGTTGCGCGTGTCGTTCGCCTCCGCGGTGAAGCCGCCGGTCACACGATGCCGCGTGTTCGGTTGCCAGACGGTCTGCCAATCGAGCACGCCACGCCGATTCGTGACCTCCGTGACGGAGTCGCCGAACGGATCGGGGCTCTCCGCGAGGTAACGGCGGTATTGGCCGCCGAAGGTCGCGCGGCTGGAGAGTTCCGGCGTGTGCGTCAGCGCCAGAAACACCGTCGCGAGCTGGTTGCTTTCGCGTTCCTGGTTGTCGGGATCGTTGGCACCCCAGCCGATCGCAGCACCGGGCGAGCCGTAGACGCCGTAGAATCCGCGCCATGTGGCGCCGACGACGATGGCGTCGTTGATCCGGCGATCGAGCCGCAGCACGTAGGTCGTGCTGTCAAAATCGTTGTTCACCCGGTCGTTGTCGGTGTGCCCGCCCGAGACCGAGAACGAATATGCGCTCTCCGCGTCGCCCGCCTGCGCGCTGACCGCGCCTTGGATCGTGCCGAAGGAGCCAACCTCGACGGCCAGCGTCTGCCGGGGCGCACCTGCGCCGCGCTGTGCGCTGAGCGCCACCACGCCGCCGACGGCTTCGCCGCCGTAAAGCGTGCTCTGCGGGCCGTGCGCGATCTCGAGGCTGTCACACGGGCCTACACGCATGCCCCCGAGCGCGACGAAGTAGTCCGCGTTGGGATCGCTGAAGCGGATGCCGTCGACGAGGAAGAGCGTCTGGTTGGAGTTGGCGCCGCGCAGGAAGAGCGACGTCGTCGCGCCGCTCGCGCCGCTCGCCATCACCGGAGCGCCGGCCAAGGCACCGAGCGCGTCGCGCAGGCTGGTGCGCTGCTGGCGGGCGAGTTCCTCACCGGAGATGAAATCCACACTGCTGCCGAGTGTGGTGACATGCGCCGCGCTGCGCGTCGCGGTGACGACGAAGGCGTCGAGTTGTTCGGGTTCGGCCGGAGCCGGAGCCGGCGTGGCGGATTGCGCGGCGAGGAGCGCCGGCACGAAGCCGGCGGCAAGGATGAGGCGTCGGAGCGACGCCGGGAATGGAACGGACATGGTCTGCTTTCTCGGGAGGCAAGAGCAGACCGCCGCCCGGGCCGCTGCCAGGATTGCTGTTCCCGGCACGGCCGGCCTCGCGAGGCCGGCGGCAGCCCAAACACGTTTCCACTCCCACCCTTCATTAGCCCCGACAGGTCGGGGTTGGTGCGATGAAGTTACCGGCGGCGTGCGCACGACGCGTCGCCGGTTGGGTGAGTCTTGGCAGCCAGATGTTCGGACTCCGCACTGGGCGCGCCCCTCGAGGCGCGCTGCCTTTCCCCTCGCCTTCACCACCGGCTAAACCGGCGATTGGCTTTTCCCGCCCTGCGCGGGATGGAGGATCGTCATGCGTTACCGCAGCGCAACTGTCGCCGATTTGCACGGCATTCCCTGCGTCTGCCAAGTTGACGGAACAAAGAACTCAGGAGCGGCGAGCGAACCCGCTCGCCCTGCTTCCACGCAACACCAAAGCCTGTGCACATCTTGCCCGGCACTGTGCGGCACCGTGTCACACGACCTCCATGCCGCGCAGCGCCGCGCTCACCCGCGCACGCGGGGCTCTGGGAACGAGACACGAGCCCTGCATCCGCGAGGATCGCGCCCGCACCGCCACTTTTCAGCCTGCCCGGGCGTGGCTGACGCGTGACGACGGTTGTCATAAAAATCCCTCACCGATGACAAGGGACTGTCCCGGGGGTTGCCTTTCTCATATCAACGAATCTTGATGCATAGATACGTAAGCCTATGCCGCCCGACCGCACTCTCTCCGCCGCCGAACTCGCCCTGCGTCGCACCCTCGCGGAGCGCATCGTCATCATCGACGGCGCCATGGGCACGACGATCCGCGGCTACGGTCACACCGAGGAGCAGGTGCGTGGCGAGCGTTTCCGCAACGCGCCGAAGGATCTCAAGAACAACGGCGACCTCTACTCGCTGACCTTGGCGGCCACGATCGAGGACATCCACCGCCGCTTCCTCGAAGCCGGCGCCGAGATCATCGAGACCAACACCTTTTCGGCGACGTCCATCGGACAAAGCGAATTTTTCATCGCGGACCCGCGCGAGCGCGGCGGACGCAAGGACCCGGCATTCTACGAGGAGGTCATCAAGAATCCCTTCCTCCAGGAACTCGCGCACGACATCAATTTCCAGTCCGCGCAACAATGCCGCCGCTGGGCGGACCGTGTCGCCAACGCCACCGGCCGCCGCCGCTACGTCGCCGGCGCCATCGGACCGTTGACCGTCTCACTTTCCAACTCGCCCGACGCCGACGACGCCGGCTTCCGCGTCGTCACCTTCGACCAAGTGAAGGCCGACTATCGCCGGCAGGTGCGCTCGCTCATCGCGGGCGGCGTCGACCTGCTGCTCGTGGAGACTATCTTCGACTCCCTCAACGCCAAGGCCGCCCTCGTCGCGATCGACGAAGTCTTCGCCGCCGATGGCGTGAAGCTGCCACTGATGATCTCCGCCGCCGTCGGCCGCGGTGGCGAGACGATGATTTCCGCGCAAACCGTCGAGGCGTTCTGGAACGCCGTGCGTCACACGCGCCCGCTCGCCGTCGGCCTCAACTGCTCGATCGGCCCCGATCT
>JAMPXH010000098.1 GCA_023701285.1 Candidatus Didemnitutus sp. | reverse complement strand
GGCGAGGGCGCCGCGTCCCCATCAACTTCCCCCGAACATGGAAACTGAGGTTTTGCGCATCGCGGTGTTTGGGCCGGAGTCGACGGGCAAGACGCAGCTCGCGGCAAAGCTCGCCGCGCATTTCGGCGCGCCGCTCGTCGCGGAATACGCGCGTGAGTTCTGGGATGTGCACGGCGTCATCACGCTCGAAGACATTCCCGGCATCGCCCGCGAACAATGGCGCCGCGAAGACGAAGCCGCCGCCCGCCTCGCGCAGGATGCGGAAACACAATGTCACTTATTAAATGACGTGTCCGCCCGGGCGACGCGGCTGGTGATTTGCGACACGGAGGCGCTGACGACGGTGTTGTGGAGCGATTTGCTTTACGGGACGACGCCGGAGGACATTCGTCGCGGCGCGGAACGGCGGGCGAAAAATTACGCGCTCTACCTGCTGCTCGACACGGACGTGCCGTTCGCGCCGGATCCGCAGCGGTGTTTTCCGGATCCGGACGACCGCGAGAAATGCCGGCGCGTGTGGCACGGCGCGCTCGAGCGGCGGCACTTGCCTTACGCGTGGATCCGCGGCGACTGGACCGAGCGCGAGCGCGCGGCGATCGCGGCGGTGGAGCAATCGCTGAAGGAAGCGCGCTGACGGCGAACGTTGGCCGGAGCGCGCGGGCATTCAGGACACACTTTCTGAGGATTACCCAAAACAATTACCCTTTTGTCATCGCGAAGTGCGCGCAGCGCGCCGCGGCGATCCAGCTGGATTGCTCCGTCGTCTCACTCCTCGCAATGACCGACGGGACCGCGAAGGTGCCCTGCACTAATTCTTGAGCTTTGCGAGGGCGTCGATGGCCTGTTGGAACTTCGGGTTCACCTTGAGCGAGGCTTCGTAGGCGGTGCGGGCGGCGGTCTTGTCGCCTTTCTTTTCATGGATGTTGCCGAGGCGCCAATGGGCGGCGTCGTGGCCGGGCGCACCGGGCGTGGACGTGAGCGTAAGGCACTTTTTCAAAGCCTGCTCCCCGCGATCGAGTTGTTCGCCGGTGAGCGCGGCGAGCCGGCCGGTCTGAAAGAGAGCGGCGTAGTTCTCGGGTTCGGTGCGGAGCACCTCGTCGATCTCGGCGCGGGCCTCGTCGTATTTCTTTTCCCCGATATAAAGGATCGCGGTCGCGACACGCCCGCGGGCGGGATCGAGTCCTTGGATTTCGGCGGCCTGCGCATGGGCCTTGTCCATGCCCCCTCCCATCATGCCCGGGGCCATCTGATAGAACGACATCAAGCTCTGGCGGGCGGCGAGGTTCTTGGGATCGAGCTCGACGGCTTTCTCATAGGCGAGACGGGTTTTCTTGGCCCAGCCGATTCGGGCGAAGGTGCCGGCCTGCTGTGCGGCCAGGCCGTAGGCTTCGCCAAGCTGATGGTGGATGACGCTGTTCTTGGGATCGAGTTCGGCCGCCTTTTCGTATGCGGCGACGGCGGCTTCGGCGTTGCCTTGGGCGACAAGCTTGGCGCCAAGCGCGGCGGCGTCCTGGGCGGCGGAGGCAGCGGCCCAAGCGGGGTCGGCGGACCAGAGGAGCAGAATGGCGGCGATGAGGAGAGTGGGGCGCATGGCGGGTGGGGGGAGGTGGAATTGATCGGGTTGCGGTGAAGTGTCTGGGAAGAAGTGGGAGGCGCGGGAAACACTCACGCGGGGCGCCGGCCCTCGGCCCACGCGACCGAATACCAGAGCGCCGCCGTCCGGGCGCGGCTCCAGTCGTGCAGCGCCGCCACAGCGCGATCGAAGTCCGCGGCGCCGAGCAGGCCGGCTTGGAGGATGACCGGGCGCGCGCCCTCGATGACGCCGATCAGATTGGCGACGTAGTGGGGAAAAGTCGGAGCGCCCGAGCAGCTCCCGAAGAAGACGCAGGAGTTGCGAACCGGGATTGCGCCCGCGTCCGCCAGCAGGGCGACCAACCGGCGCCCGACGGCCGGGTCGTTGCCGAGATGGACGTAGCTCGCCTGGTAGGCCTGCCACAAGCGGGCGAACCCGGGCGGCTCCGGATCGAGCCGCATCACGTCGTGGTCATCGTCTTCGAGCACGATGCGCCCGCCGGGTCGCACGGCGCGGACCATCGCCCGGACCACCGGCAAGGGGTCGCGGAGGTGCTCGAGGAGGAAACGGGTGTGCGCGACGTCGAACGCGCCCCACTCGTCGTCGCGCAGCGGAGGCTGCAAAGCGTCGCCGAGGCGGAATTCGACCAGGGCGGATTCGCCGGCCTCGGCGGCCTGTCGCCCGGCGGAGGCAATCTGCTCGGTGCTGCGCTCGACCCCCACCACGCGGACGCCCGCGGCCCGCGCCATGGCCCGCGCGAGCTGTCCGAGGCCGCAGCCGAGGTCGAGGATCCGTTCGCCCCCGCGCAGGTCGAGTTCGCGCAGCGAACCGGCGTTGAGCAGGTCGTTCAGCAGCGACAGGCGATCCTGCTCCTGCGGAGCGACGCCATGCAGATACTCGGAGGAATGGTCAGGTTGCACGGGAAGCGATTTCTGCAATGCGGCGGGCTGGCGGTGCGCTCACTCGGCGCGGAGGGCCGTGAGCGGGCTGATTTGCGTCGCCCGTCGGGCTGGGATGTAGCAGGCGAGGAGGGTGGCCGACACGATCGCCACGGCGGGAATCGCGAAGGCGAGCAGATCGAACGATGCCAGGTCTTTTACCATGCTGCTCAAGATCTGGCCGGCACCGAGGCCGAGCAGCAAACCGGCGGGAAGACTGAGGAGGGCGAGCACCAGCCCTTCGCGAAAGAACATGGCGCGGATGCGCGCCGGATCCGCCCCGAGCGCGAGCCGGACGCCGATCTCGCGCGTCCGGCGGGAAACCGCATAGGCCTCGATCCCATAGATGCCGACCGTGGCGATCAACAAGGTGGCTCCCCCGAAGACCAGGATGAGCCACATGACCAGACGCAGCGACCAGAGTTCGACCGAGGAGTCGCGGTGGGCGCGAAAGGTGTGGAGGCTGAACACGGGCACACCGGGAGCGGCCGCCTGAATTGCGCTGCGCACTTGTTCCCGCAGCGCGAGGGCGGCAGCGGCGGTTGGCGCTGTGGGACGGATGTGGAAATAGACACTGCTGTTGAAATCCTGGGCGAACGGCACGAAGATAGCCCCGAGCGGATCCTTGTCCCAAATATCCGCGCGGGTGGACGAGACGATGCCGACGATTTCCATCGTGCGGGACCTGGGCATTCCAGGATACCAGGCGAACTGGATGCTCTGACCGAGCGCATCGCCGTCGGGCCAGAGTTTTCTGGCTAGAGTGGCATCGATGACGGCCACGGGTGGGCCGTTGGCGTGGCCGGCTTCGGCGGCGGTGAAGGTCCTCCCGTGCAGGAGCGCGATGCCCATGGTGGCAAAGTAGTTTGCCCCGATGCTGTTCACGCGGGCAGAGATCCGGTCGCCATCGGCGACAGCCGCACCGGCGCGCTGCACTTCAGTGCCCCCGGCGTCGCGGCCAAACGGCGCGACCACCCCGATGCTAGCGGCGCGCACTCCCGGAAGCGCGGCCAGTTTTTCCTCGATGGCGCGGTAGGCTTGGCGGGAGCGGTGTTCGTCGTAGTTGCCCAGCACGGCATTCACCTCGCCGATGAGCGTGTGGTCGGCGTCGTATCCCGGGTCGAGGTTGAAGACCCCGTCGGCCATGCGAACGAAGAGGCCGCCGCAGATCAGCAGCGCCAGCGTGAGGGAAATCTGGACCACCATCAGCGGATGGCCCGGCAGCCACCGGCGCCGGGGACCGGCGGTGTCCTCGCCCGCATTTTCTTTCAGCCCGGTGAGCACGTCGATGCGGGAGAGCTTGAGCGCCGGACCCACAACAAAGAACAGTGTCGCCAGTCCGGCAAAGCCGACCGTGGCCAGCGCGGCCGCGCTGGTCGCCGAGGCGGTCAGGACGACCGAGACCGGCAACTGCGAGGTGACCTCAGCCGCGAGCAATCGGATAAACCAATCGGCGCAGACCAGGCCCAAGCCGCCGCCGATGAGCGCGCGCGCAAAACCCTCCGTCAGCAGCTGCCGGATGATCCGGCCCCGCCCGGCGCCAAGCGCGAGGCGGATGGCGAACTCCTTGCGCCGGGCGTGCCCACGGGAGAACTGCAGGCCGGCCAAATTCAAACAGACGACCAGCAGGACCGTCGTGGACAAGCCGAGCATGACGATGCTGCCGATCACGAGGCTCAGCTCGCTCTCGGGCTGCGGGCTGGTCCGCAGGCGAGGAAGCGGACCGTGGCTTAGGGTCCGGTCTTTCTGGTCGGCGGGGAATTTTCGCTCCAGGTTCTCGCCGAGAAGTTTGAGGGCCGCTTGGGCGGCATCCTTGCTCACGCCGGATTGCAGGCGCGCGACCAGATACAATATGCGCGCATCTGCCTGCGACAGGCGGCCGAGCGGGAGAAAGAAATCGGGGCCGGTCAGCATTTCCGTGCCGGAGAATCCTTCAGGGGTGACGCCAATCACGGTGTGGAGGCGCCCATTCGCGCGGATGGTCGAGCCCACGATGTCGGGCTTGAAACCAGTCTTTTGCCAATGGAGATGACTCACGACGACCACCGGCTGATTGGCGCCGGGTTGGCCTTCGGCGGCGGAAAAACTGCGGCCGCGCTGGAGGCCCACGCCGAGGACGGCGAAATAATCGGCGCTGACAAAGCTGGCATGTGCGCGGCGTGTTTCTCCTCCCTCGCCGATTACGACAATCGTGGGTGCGTGCGCGAGGACGCCGGCAAAGAGGCCGGTGTGCTCCCTCAACTCCCGATAGACCGGATGGGAAAAGAGCTGGAAGTCGGCTGCATCGATCTTGCTCTGCGAGTAGAGTTGGACGACGCGCCCTGGATCGGAAAACGGGCGGGCGCTAAACCCGATCGCATACTGGACGCTAAACATCGCCGTGTTCACCCCGATGCCGAGAGCGAGCACGGCGACCGCCGCCGTGGTGAAGCCGGGGGATTTCAGCAACAAGCGCGCGCCGAGGCGCAGATCCTGCGCGAAATTCTCCAGCCAGCGCCAGCCGAAGGAGTCGCGGGCGTGTTCTTGCAGCGAGGCGGTGTTGCCGAAGCGGCGCTGGGCGGCGAGGCGGGCGGCGGCGGGCGCGAGGCCATCGGCAGCGAGGTCGGCGGCGCGTTGCTCGAGATGCTGGCGCATCTCCTCGGCCATCTCGGCCTCGACCTCGCGGCGGCGGAAGAGGGAACGGAGACGGCGGCGGAGGTTCATCGCGAGGGGCGGGTCGAGCTATTCGGCGCGGAGGTCGGCGGCGGCGCTGGCGACAGGAGTCTCCGGAATGCGCGCCGTGGCGAAGAGGAGCCAGAAGATGATGGCCAATTCCCCCATCGCGTAGAAAGGCATGCCGAACTTGAAGACGAGCGGCCCGTAGGCCGGGAAGACCAGATTGGTGAATCCCAACACCGCATACGTCACGCCGCCGACGATCAGCAGCACCCCGAGGAGCTTGGGATAGAAACGCGACTTGATCACGAGACTGCCGAAGGGCAGCAGCCAGAACCCCCAGAAGAACGTGGCGAGCACGGTGGCGGTGGAGCCGAGACGGAGAAACAACCACGCGAGAGAGTCGCGCTCCGCCGGGCTGAAGACCGAGAGGGAGTTGGCCGGATCGAGCAGGATCAGCGGAGCCATCCGGCAGACGAGGGCGATCATTCCAATGGCGACCGACATCGCGACGAGCGCGATCAGGAGGCGTGCCTGCCGGCGGGAAACGTCACGGAACAGATGGTAAAGCAGGAGGGCGAGGAGCAGGAAGGCGACGTGGGAAACCAAGTCGGAAAACACTCCCAGCCGGTAGAGCACCGGCTCCGCCGCGATGCGTTGCGCGGTGGCAATCGCATCCCCTTTGACGGTGAATCTGGCCTTGAGGAAAAACTCGTTCAGCGGGGCGAGCACCAAGATGAGCAGATAGATGAATCCCGCTTGCCGCGCCGTTGCTTTCAGGGAGGTGGACATGGGGAGGCAGCGGGGTCGGATGTCACTCGGCGCGGAGGGCATCGAGGGCGTTGATGCTTCCGGCGCGGCGCGCGGGCAGCCAGCAGGCGAGGAGGGCGACCGCGACAAGAAGCACTGTGGCTCCGACCAGGACTTCCGTGCTGTTCGTGCGCATGGCGGGGTTGGCCGCAGCCAGGAAGCGGCAGATCGCGAATCCGCCGAGCAGACCGAGAAACGCGCCGGCGCACGCGAGCTTGAGACCGGAGCCCAGCACGAGGCGGCTGATGTCGCGCGCGCCGGCGCCAAGCGCGAGGCGGATGGCGAATTCCCCGGTGCGTTGCGCCATCGTGCGGGCGATGACGCCATAGATGCCCAGTGCCGCGAGGGCGAGACCGAGCGCGGCCATGCCGGAGAAGATATCACGGCCAACGGCGACTTGGTAATTGATGCGTTCGACCGTGAGGTCGGCCGGCTGGAGTTGGCGCACGGGCAGATCCGGATCGAGTTGCGCCATCGTTTCGCGAATGCGGTCGACCACGGCGAGCGGCGGAACGTCGGCCGTGCGCACGGCAATTTCGTTCGGCCGACGCGGCTCCTGCGCCATGGGCTGATAGATCTGGCTCGGGATGAGGTTGGAATTGTTGACGACCGGCTCGACGTCGGCGACGACGCCGACGACCTCACCCCACTGCGGGCTGCCGCCGGCCACCGCTGCGATGCGCTGGCCGAGAGGATTGCTGGCGCCGAACAGCGCACGCGCAGTGCGTTCGCTGACGATGAAAACCTTTGGGCTCTGCGCGGTGTCGCGTGCGTCGAACGCGCGACCTGCGAGCAGGCGCGTGCCGTAGGCATCGAAATAACCCGGGCTGACGGTGTTGACGACGGCCGCGGGTTCGAGGCCTCGCTCCGGGCGGTCGCGGCCATCGACGAGAAACTTGCGCGTGTCCGCCCAGAGATCGAACGGCGAAAACGCCGCGAGGCTGACCGTGGTGACGCCGGGCAACGCCGCGAGCTGTTCGAGCATGAGCCGGTGAAAGGCGGAGATTTTTTCCGCGTCGGAATAAGTCGCCGCGGGCAACAGCATGCTCCCGGTGATCAGGTGGTCGGAGGTCCAGCCGATGCGGCGGTTGTTCAATTCGTTCAGGCCGCCGATCTGCACGCCCGCGGCGGCGAGCAACGTCATCGCGACGGCGAATTGGCCGACGATGAGCGCGTGCCGGAAACGTTGGTGGCCGCGGCCGCCCACGGTGCCGCGGCCGCCGCTCTTGAGCGTGCCGTTGAGGTCGAGCCGCAGCGCGAACAACGCGGGCGCGACGCCGAACGCCAGCGCGGTGACGAGGGCCGCGGCGAACGCCCAGCCCAGCACCGGCCAGCCGATTTCCATCACGACGCTCTCGCCGTTGATGCCCCTGGAGCGCACGGCCATGTAGTCGCGGAACCACACCGCGAACAACACGGCGCCGCCGCCGCCGAGCAGCGCGAGGAGCAGCGATTCGGTCGCGAGCGGCCGCAGTAATTGGAGGCGCGAAGCGCCGAGTGCGCCGCGCACGGCGAATTCCCGCGCGCGCGCCATCGTCCGCGCGAGGAGAAGATTGGCGAGGTTCGAGCACGCGATCAACAGCACGAGCCCGGAGAGAATGATCATCATGTTGAACATCGGGCGGGCGGTCGCGCCGGCGATCGTGTCGACCAACGGCACCGCTGACCAAACGGTCCCGGCGTTGATCTCCGGAGATTCCGCTGAGCGTCGCGCGCCGAAATCAGCGACGAAACCCGCGATCTCCGCCAGCGGCCGGTTCGCGGAACGCCGCAGCATGACGCGCACTGATGCGCCCCGGTGGTCCGCCGCCTGCGCGGGAGTGAACGCCAGCGGGCGAAAGAAATCGATCATGCCCAAGTGTCGCCAGTCGTTCATCGCTTCCGGCATCACGCCGACGATCCGGTGCGGTTCGCCGTCGATGCGGATCGTGCGGCCCACGATCGCGCTATCCCCGGCGTAACGGCGCTGCCAGACGCGCTGGCTGAGCACGACAACGCGATCGCGGCCGGGCGTTTCCTCGTCCGGTTGAAAACCACGGCCGAGTTGCGGCGGGAGGCCGAGCACGTGGAAAAGATTCGCGCTGATTCGTGCCGCGTAGGCCATCTCGGCGGCGTTGCCCGGCTCCGACAGACTGGCGTTCGCCGCGGTGTAGCCTGCGACTTCGCCCAAGTCCGCGCTGGCGCGGCGCAAGTCGAGGAAGTCAGCCGGCGCAAAGTTGCCGTTGGGAATCTGTTTCGTGCCGCGGTGCAGGCGAACCAACTGCGCGCTGTCGGGATAAGGCAGCGGCTTGTTCAGGATCGTCTGGATCATGCCGAACATCCCGGTGTTGGCGCCGATGCCGAGCGAGAGCGTGAGCACGGCCAGCAGCGTGAAGCCGGGGGATTTTCCCAATGAACGCACGCCCAGGCGAAGGTCGGTCGCGAGTTGTTCGAGGCCGCGCCAGCCGTGCGCGTCGCGGGCGCGTTCCTGAATGCTCGCGAGATTGCCGAACTTGCGCTGTGCCGCGAGGCGCGCCTCCTCGGCGGCGAGGCCGTCGGCGGTGAAATCCGCCGCGCGCTGCTCGAGGTGGAAACGCATTTCCTCCGCCATCTCGGCTTCGACCGAGCGGCGGCGAAAAAGGGAACGGACGCGGCGGAGCGGGTTCATGGGAATTCCTGGGTGATAAAATCAAAGCGCGCTTCTCACTCGGCGCGCAGCGCGAGCACGGCGTCGATTCGCGCGGCGCGGCGCGCGGGCAGCCAGCACGCGAGGAGCGCGACGGCGACAAGGACGAGCGTGGTGCCGGCGAGGATCGCCGGTCGGTCGGCCTGCAAACCCGGAAACGCGGCGGCAATCAGCTGAATGACTCCGTAAGCGCCGCCGAGTCCGAGCAGCGAACCGAGCAGCGCTTGACGGATGCCGCCGGCAAAGACGAGGCGGACGAGTGAGCGCGCGTCCGCGCCGTGCACGAGCCGGATGGCGTATTCGTGCGTCCGCTGCGCCGTCGTGCGCGAGATGACGCCGTAGATGCCGAGCGTGGCGAGCCCGAGTCCGAGCACGCCGAAGGCGGCGAGCAGGTCGCGGAAAATCCGCAGGTCGCCCAGCGCCCGCTCGACCGTCTGACTGGCCGGTTGCAGGCGGCGGACCGGCAAATCGGGATCGAGCCGGGCGACCGTGGCACGGATGCCGTCGAGCAAAGCGGCCGATGACGCGGGCGAAGATTGCACCGCGAGTTGGAACTGCCGTGGCGGCTCCTGCGTCAGCGGGAGGTAGAGGCGGTGAACGACGGGATTTGCCGCGAGATCGGCCGCTTGCACGTCGGCGACCACGCCGACGATCTCGCGCCACTCCGGCTGGCCATCGCGCAGCACACCGAGACGGCGACCGAGCACTTCTTCCGTGCCGAACAGCGTGCGCGCCGTCGATTCTGCGACGAGGCAAACGGGCGGCGCTGTGGCGTGATCGCGATCGTCGAAGACGCGACCGGAGCGCAGCGCGGTGCCGTAGGTGGCGAAATAATCCGCGCTGACGCGATTCGCCATTGCCGCCGGCTCGCGTCCCGCCTCGGGCCGGTCGCGACCGTCCACGATGAATTTGCGCACATCGCCCCACGGAAAAAACGGCGTCGCGGCCGACAGGCTCGCGGCTGAAACGCCCGGGAGCGCGGCGAGTTGCGGCAACAGCGCCGCTTGGAACGTGCGGATCGCTTCCCCGTCGGCGTAGGTGCCGGTCGGCAGTTGCACCGCGCCGATTACGACCTGCTCCGCGCGCCAGCCGGTGGGACGCGACTGCCGGCCGCCGAGGCCCTGCAGAAAAAATGCCGCGCCCGCGAGCAGCACGAGGGCGAGCGCGATTTGGCCGACGACGAGAATTTGACGGAAGCGTTGCTGACCGCGTCCGCCCGTCGCGCCGCGTCCGCCGCTCTTGAGCGTGTCGTTCAAATTCAGGCGCAAGGCGAAGAGCGCCGGCGCGAGCCCGAACGCCACGGCGGTGAGCACGGCGGCGAGCAGCGTCCACGCGAGCACCCGGCCGTCGAGGACGAAGGTCATGGCGTCGCCCGCCTCGTTGCGGATCTGCGCTTCGATCCAGGTGTGGACCCCGTGTGCCAGCAACACGGCGAGCGCGCCGCCCATGAGCGAGAGCAGGAGCGACTCGAGCACGAGCGGCCGCAGCAACTGGAGCCGCGAAGCGCCCAGCGCGCCGCGCACGGCGAATTCGCGCGCGCGGGCAATCGTCCGCACGAGCAACAGATTCGCGAGATTCGAGCAGGCGAGCAGCAGCACAAAACCCGACAGCCCGACGAGCACCGGCAGCATCAATCGGAAATCGGCGTCCGCCACGGTCGATTGCAGCGAGACCGCGCGCCAGCGCACGCCGGTCTCGGTGGCAGGATGTTGCCGCGCCAACTCCGCGCCGAACGCAGACACGAAATCCGCGACTCCGGCGGCCGGATGCGCGCTGCGCACGATGACGTTGATGCCGGTGCCGCTGCGGTCGCCCGCCTGCGCGGTCGTGAACGCGAGCGGGCGGAACAGATCCACCGCGCCGAGGTGCCGCCACTCGTTGAACGAACCGGGCAGCACGCCCACGACGCGGTGCAATTCTCCGTCGATGCGAATGCTTTGACCGACGATGTCAGGCCGCTGAGCGAAGCGCAGGCGCCACAGCCGTTCGCTGAGCAGGACGACGCGGTCGTTGCCCGCGATCTCCTCGTCCGGCACAAATGCGCGACCGAGTTGCGGCGTCACTCCCAGCACGGAAAACAAATCGGCCGAGGCGCGCGCGCCGAAGCCGGCATGAGGCGGCTGGCCGGGTTCGGCGAAACTCACCGGCGCGAACGCATAGGCGGCGAATGCTCCGTGCTCGGCGCCCGCGCGGCGCAGGGCCAGAAAATCGGCGGCGGACAAGCCGCCGCGCGGCTGCGCTTCCGAGCTGCGGTAGATTTGCTGAAGTTCGTCGAGTTGCGGATAAGGCAGCGGACGGAGCAACGAACTGTTGAGCACACTGAACATCGCGGTGTTGCCGCCGATGCCGAGGGCGATCGTGAGAATGGCCAGCAAGGCGTAGGCGGGGGACCGGACCAGCTGACGCGCGGCGGAGCGCAGGTCCTTGCCGAAGCGCTCCCACGCGACCCAGCCGAAGGCATCGCGGGATTGTTCCTGCAGAGCGGAGACGTTGCCGAAGCGGCGTTGCGCGGACAGTCGCGCTTCGTGCGGTGGCAGGCCGTCAGCCGCGAGGTCGGCCGCGCGTTGTTCGAGATGCTGGCGCATCTCCTCGGCCATTTCCGCTTCGAGCTCGCGACGACGGAAGAGCGTGCGGATACGGCGGAGAAAATTCATGGCGGGTGCAGCCGGACTATTCGGCGCGCAGGGCGTCCATCGCGTCGATCTTGCCGGCGCGACGGGCGGGCAACCAGCAGGCGAGGAGCGCGACGGTGACGAGGACGAGCGTCGTGCCGGCGAGGATGAGGCCGTTTTGCGTCCGGATGCCCGGGTAGGCGGAAGCGAGGATTGACGTGACACCGATCGCGCCGACGAGCCCGAGCACGGAGCCCGCGACCGCGAGCCGCACGCCGGAGCCGAGCACCAGTCGGGAGATGTCGCGCGCACCGGCTCCGAGCGCGAGCCGGATGGCGAATTCCCCAGCGCGCTGCGCCATCGTCCGGGCAATGATGCCGTAAACACCGAGCGACGCCAGCGCGAGTCCGAGCACGCCGAACGCCGCGAGCATGTCCCGCAAAACACCGAGTTGATAGAGCGTGCGCGCGATATTCTGATCGGCGGATTGGAGTCGGCGCACCGGCAGATCCGGGTCGAGAGAGGTGAACGTGGTCCGGATGGCTTCAACGAGAGCCGACGGGGCCACGTCGGCGCTGGCACGGACGGCGAGCTCAAAACTGCGGGGCGGTTCCTGGCCGAGCGGTTGATAAACGCGGTGCACGACCGGATTCGGATCGGGATCGACGGTCAAAAAATCCGCCACGACGCCCACGATTTCGCCCCAGCGCGGCTCGCCTCCGGCGACCGGCGCCAAGCGACGGCCGAGTGGATTTTCGGAGCCGAAAAATGCGCGCGCGGTGGACTGGCTGACGAGGTAGACGCGTGGCGCCGTCGCATCGTCGCGCGCCGTGAACGCGCGTCCGGCGACGAGTTGCATGCCGAAGGTGGTGAGGTAGTCGGGGCTGATGGTGTTGACCATCGCGGCCGGTTCGCGCCCGGGGGACGGCGGAGCGTGTCCTTCGACGGCGAATTTGCGAACGTCCGTCCAATGGAAAAACGGAGCGGCGCCCGCGAGCGTGGCGGACTCGACCCCCGGGAGCGCGGTCAGACGTTCGAGCGCGAGGCGGTGAAACGCCGCGAGTTGTTCCGGAGTGGCGTAGCTCGCAGGGAGCACCGCCGAGCCCGTGACGACGTGTGTCGAGGCCCAGCCCGAGCGGCGGTGATGCAGGTCGTCGAGTCCGCGGATAAAAACCGCGGCGCCTGCGAGCAACACCATCGCCAGCGCAAATTGTCCGACGATGAGAAACTGCCGCAGCCGCTGGTGACCGCGGGTGCCGTGCGTGCCGCGTCCGCCGCTTTTCAACGTGTCGTTGAGGTCGAGGCGCATGGCGAACAGTGCCGGCGCGAGTCCGAACGCAATCGCGGTGACGAACGACGCGGCGAATGTCCACACCATCACACGTGCGTCGAGTTCGAACCACACTCGTTCGCCGTTGTCGCCGGTGGAGCGCAAGGCCGCCCACTCGCGAAACCCGTGCGCGACGACCAGCGCCAGTCCGCCGCCGGCGAGCGAGAGCAGCGTCGCTTCGGCCGCGAGCGGGCGCAGCAGTTGAAGCCGCGAAGCGCCGAGCGCCCCGCGAATGGCGAATTCGCGCGCGCGCGCCATGGTGCGCGCGAGGAGAAAGTTCGCGAGATTCGAGCAGGCGATGAGCAGCACGAACGCGGAGAGCCCGACCAGCATCGGCAGCACCATCCCGCCGCTCGCGCCGCCGGCGACGGATTGCAGCGGCACCGCACGCCAGGAGCTCTCGGCATTGAACTCTGGAAACGCGCGCGCTCGCTCGGCGCCGAACCCGGCTGCTGCCGCCGCCGTGGCAACCGCGGTGACGCCCGGCGCGCGACGGGCCATGATGCGAACGTTGGCCTTTTGGTGATCGGCTGAAAATTCCGGGGTCAGCGCGAAGGGACGGAAAAAATCGATGTTGCCGAGGTGGCGCCAGTCGTTGAACGACGCCGGCAGCACGCCGATCACGGAATGCGGCTCGCCGTCGACGCGGATCGTGCGACCCACGATGTCGGGTGTGGCGCCGTAGCGGCTCTTCCACACGCGCTCGCTCAGCAGCACGACGCGATGGCGGCCCGGTGTGTTTTCGTCCGGATGGAAAGCGCGGCCGAGTTGCGGCGTGACACCGAGGAGGGAAAAAAGATCGGAGCTCGCCAATGCGCCGAAGGCGAGCTGTGCGGGTTGCCCGGGATCGGAGAGAGTGACCCGATTAGGAATCCACGCGCTCACACGCTCGTAAGCGCCGGGCGCGGCGCGGAACGCGAGATAGTCGGCGGCCGAATGCGCACCTTCGGGGTTCTGCGGGGAGACGCGATAGATCTGCTCGAGCCGATCGAGTTCGGAGTAGGGCAGCGGCTTGAGCAGGACGCCGTTCAGCACGCTGAACATCGACGAATTCGCGCCGATGCCGAGGCCGAGGGTGATGATGGCGAGGACGGAGAATCCCGGCGCGCGCACGAGCTGGCGCGCGGCGAAGCGCAGATCCTGCGCCATGCGTTCGAGCGCGCCCCAGCCGAAGGTGTCGCGGGCGCGTTCCTGGAGGGCGGCGGTGTTGCCGAACTTGCGCTGCGCGGCGAGGCGCGCGTCCGCGGCGGCGAGGCCGTCGCCCGCGAAATCGGTCGCGCGCTGGTCGAGGTGGAAGCGCATTTCCTCGGCCATCTCGGCTTCGAGGTCGCGG